>NZ_CP142525.1:1553154-1863785 GCF_051097895.1 Psychrobacter sp. HD31 | reverse complement strand
TCCTGCGCAAACATTATCGATAACTGCTCTGGCTGATACTGTTTAAACCAATTATCATAATGGGTACAACTTACAGTAGGTAACACCAAACCAAGTTGCTCACGTAACCAATGCGTACGAGCGGGAAAACGACATTGCACAGAGTCATCCCCTTTTAACGCATCATTTTTTGACAACAAGCTAGTTACCATTTCTTTCAGTTCTGCCTGAGGATCATGTTGCCCCTCAGCACTCACAAAAAAATCTGACTTTTTTACACGGCTTACGGTCGCTGGTTCTTGCCCACGCTCGTAATCGGGATAGTGCAATAAGCGCAACCAGCTGGGATGATAAGCCAACTCTGATTCAACCAGCAACTCCAATATTTCTTTTTGGTTAATGGTTTGATCAATTTGCTCAGCTTGCTCAAGCTTCGTATTACCCACTTGCGCATATAATGGCTGACTCGCCATTAATATTGCTGATATGGCAAATAATTTTTTCAATCTAAGCTTGGTTAACCGTCGACTCGTAAACTTTGCGATTGTAGAAAGAGTTGTCTTTTTATCAAACTTGGTCTTGTCGTTAAACATTGTCATTGTTTTGAACCTATCCAATTTTTTAGCCTATTATTTTTAGCTATCAACTGTGCTATATCATAGCAGTTTGCAAAACATAAATGACGATTAAAGCACATTTTATAAACAAAACTTGCATAACCGCCTTATCTGCCCTAACCTAATAATCACAAACCGCCAATGACTCAATCAAACCGCCTATTTATGCCCCAAATATTATGAAAACACACACGTCAACAATTACAGATGGTCGTTTAAGCTCTGCTGACTGGCTTGCTTCACCAAATTATAATCATCGCCCTCAAAATATGGCAATTGATACCATTGTTATCCACAACATCAGTTTACCACCAGATGAATTTAAGCAAACAGATAAAAACGATTTGCATTATGTAAAAGCATTTTTTACCAACGCGTTGGACTGGGAGGCACACCCCTACTTTAAAACCATTAAAGGCGTTGAGGTATCTGCCCATTTATTTATTGAGCGAGACGGCAACATCACCCAATTTGTTAACTTTGCAGATAGAGCTTGGCATGCGGGGCAATCAAGTTATTTAGGGCGTGAAGCCGTCAATGACTTTAGCATTGGGATTGAGATGGAAGGCTCTGATTTTCAAGGTTTTACAGAAGCACAGTATCATGCATTAGCGCAAAGCATTGCTGCCATTTACCAGGCTTACCCAGCAACCAAAAATCATTTAACAGGGCATAGTGACATCGCCCCTGTGCGTAAAACCGACCCAGGTGAGTTTTTTGATTGGGTAAAACTTAGAAAGATGGTGAGTGAACTTGTTTAAATATAGATAAAATCCTTTTGTTATTGCCATTATAGGGTCTTAGGTAGTTGGATGTTTGGGAGAATAAAATGATTGTATTTAAAAATGAAGAAGACTGGAATCAATTTGGTCAAAAATGGTCTGAAAACTCAGATAATATAATTTTTAACTTAAAACAATGTAAGCTAGAAGGTGGATGTTTAATAGCTATTGGCAATAATCTTAGAGCCAGTTATCGTACGGGCATTCAAACAGAAAAAACCTAGACGCTTTACATGATATTGTTTCTGATTGGTTTATAGAACAATGAAATAATTGGAAAAATGTATATAGTGTAGGCTGGTTAGAGTTTGTTAATAGGTCAAACTTGCTTACTTTATTTGATAAATTTTATTGGAAAGAACAAAATAGAATGAAATTAAATAACCGATTAAACTTGACTCAAATAGCTAAAATAATCCTGTTTGGTATTTTAGGTTTGTTTTTCTTCGCTACTTTTGTCGCACAGATTGTTTATAAATATCAAACTAAAGATGAATATAAAGAAACTATAGATTATGTTGCTTTAGAAATAGAGTTTAAGGATTTAATTGCTGATATAACTTCTGATTTGGGTAAACCATATAAAGAGGGAAGTCAATTTGGAAGATCAGGAGGGACAAATTATATTTCTTATTACTATAAGAACCCAAAAACTGGTTTTTTAAAGAAATTAACTGATAGCCTAGAAGAAAAACAATGGCATGACGTTACAGATTTAGTCTCTGTTCTTCATGACGAAACTTTTATTAGAGGTTATAAAAAAGGCAATTTAAGCTTAAATATATACAAGTATAAAGTCCGTTCTCCTTTTTTATCAGAATCAGAATGGTTTGAGCAGGTTAGAATCAGCCTTACTCTAATTTCGACAGCTACAGAACCGTAGCAAGCGTATGCTGGGCATTTTGCCCAGCTATTTTGTAAGAGATGATGTGTATAATTTGGCAACGCTTCCAATATATTATTTTTTAAATTTCTTTTGTATACATTTTTGGTTTTATAATGTGCTGGGCTTAAATACAATCAAGCCAGTGGTAGGTTTTAGCCAAATAAGCACATTTAAATAGGTCTTAATAAATTGAAAAAGTTTTTTGAATATCTAATAATATTTTTAAATATCGCTGGTGCAGGTTATATTTTTTACTCATTAACAATCCCTGATTCAGATGAGCTGAAACAAGCAAGAGCTGGCGTAAAGGCAAACCTTGATTGGTTTGAATCTCAAGGTTTGCTAATAAAAAAGTTTTTAGCAGAGCCTACCGGTGTTTATCAGCCAGGCTATCCAAATTCATATAATTTTTATAGTGGCCAGTATTATGATTATAATTTTAATAAAGAAAAGCTAAATAAATTAGTTGAATTATTTAAAGAGGATGCTTGGAATGAATTACCTATAACTGTGGAAATGACGCAGACAGTCTATAGTATGAGTTCTTTAAGTATAACTGAAAATTCAATCGTATTATGCAAAAACAATACAGGTATTGTGTTTCATATGTTTGATGTTAAGGATAAAATTGTTTTTGAGAGTGCTAAAATCCCTAACACATTTATTGAGATTGTATATGATCGGTTTTTTCCATGTTATGGAAGAAATGAGTCAAAGAAGTAGACATCATTACCAAAATCAAGCCAAAGCCAACCAAACAAAATTAAAAAAATGAAGGGTTGAAAAAGCCATCATATGATACGCCCTTTCAAGCTTACCTTTTTGTTATTCATCATTTTAATTCCATACAATATCCACACTTGAGCACCCCAAAAACTCATACAAAATGCTATAATTCGCCTACTTTAAAAAAATAAAACTTAGGCAATACCACAATGGCAAAAAGTCGTTTATTCCGCTCTACAATGATTGTTAGCTCTATGACTATGCTTTCACGCATTTTAGGATTAGTGCGAGATGTCGTTTTACTAGGGGTGTTTGGTGCTGGCGGATTGATGGATGCCTTTGTAATGGCATTTAAAATCCCAAACTTTTTACGCCGATTATTTGCCGAGGGTGCTTTTAGCCAGGCATTTGTTCCTGTACTTAGTGAATATAAAGAAAAATACAGCATAAAAGAAGTACAGGTTCTAATTAGCCGTACTTCTGGGGTATTGAGCCTTATTTTATTTATGCTTACTGTGCTGGTAATTTTACTTGCACCACAAGTAATGGGGCTGTTTGGTGGTGGTTTTGCTGATGAGCCAGCAAAATTTAATACCGCAACAGATTTATTGCGTCTTACCTTTCCTTATTTATTTTTTATATCTATGACAGCCTTTGCAGGTAGCATTTTGCAAAGTTATGGCAAGTTTGCTGCGCCTGCTTTTGCGCCCGTTTTACTCAACTTGTGTATGATTGGTGCGGCATTACTTGTTGCACCTATGATGGCAAAACCCATTATGGCATTAGGCTATGCCGTCGCAATTTCTGGCTTATTACAACTGCTTATCCAGTTACCTCAACTGTGGCAACAACGCCTGCTGGTGATGCCTAAAATAGATTTTAAGCACGAGGGCGTACAACGGATTTTAAAACTTATGTTGCCGGCAATTTTTGGGGTGTCAGTTACTCAAATAAACTTATTAATTAATGCCCGCTTTGCTAGTGAAATGATTGATGGCTCAGTATCTTGGATGTACGCCGCCGAGCGTTTGAGTGAGTTACCACTGGGTTTGATTGGTATTGCTATTGGTACCGTTATTTTGCCTAGCCTTTCAAAAAGTGAGGCTCAAAAAGATAGCGATAACTTTATTAAAACCCTAGACTGGGCTGCACGGTTAATATTTTTAGTTGGCTTGCCTGCTGCCAGTGCTATGTTTGTACTGGCAGATGTGTTTATTCAGGCACTGTTTATGCGTGGTGAGTTTACGCTAGAAGACACTAAAATGGCAGGGTTTGCATTACGTTGTTTGTCTGGTGGCATTTTAGGCTTTATGCTCATTAAAATATTTGCGCCCGCATTTTTTGCACGGCAAGATACCAAAACACCGGTTAAAGTTGGCATCATTTCTGTCATCGCCAACATTGTGTTTAGCATTATTTTTGTTGCCTTGTTTTATTACATATTAAAACTACCATTACACGGTGGGCTTGCCTTAGCAACTACCAGTGCAAGTTTTGTGAATGCAGGGCTTTTATACTTTTTACTGCACAAACGCAACATCTTTCGTTTTGGTAAACATTGGCAAAAACTTTTTGCCCAGTTTATTACTGCCACCGCTGCGATGGTTGCCACTTTGTATTTACTGCTAGGTTACTTCCCTGTTGAGGGCACAACTAACAGCGACCAAATCATGCGTATTATCGCCACGATTGGGCTATGCATTGCTGGTGCAGCCGTTTATGCTATTGTACTTTTGGCAACCGGATTTCGCCCTCGTCAGCTAAAACATGGTTAAACTAACAAAATGCTTACCACGGTAGCTATAGCTAAGACATTCATGATAGAAGCTGTAACAGTTTTACATTGAATTATTGCTATAATTAGCCATATACTATTAAGTTAGTATGACGATAGCACTATGTTTTAAAATATATTTAAACGATAGAGATAAAAAATGACAATTAAAACACTTGTCCTAGGCATTTGCTTTACCAGCATGATTACCATGACTGGTTGCGATAAAATTGGCGATATGATGCCAGAGAAAAAAGAAGACACAGCAAAAGTTAAAGTACAAAAAACACCACCGCTAATCGCTGGACAAAGTGTATCTTCTAGCATGCAAGTTAAATCAGATATAGTAAACAACATCACCAAAGAGTCAGTTGTCACAAATAATAATCTGGTTGAAGGGACAGCAGAAGCAACCTTGCGCATGGCGTTAGACACCATGTATTTTGGCAGTGCAAAAGAAGCTGCTCAATATTTTAACGTAAGCAACGAGCCAGACCTTGCCAAACAGTTAGAAAACACCCAAGCTGCGTTCCAACAAACGGTAGACACCATTACCATTAAGCAAGTGAAGTACAATAAAGATAAAACCGAGGCCGAAATACAAGGCATTATTAAGCTTTATAATGTAGAAAAACCAGAAACCTCGATATACCGGCTAAAAAAGCTTGATGGTAATTGGAAAATTATCAACTAATTTTTTTATCACAATAAGTTGTTTATTATTTATTTTCATACACGCATGGTGGACTTTGGATGATAAAACCTATTTTTTATACTGTTTGTTTAGGCTTGTGCTGTTTGAGCATAACCTCTTGCGCCACCCTATCAAAACAAGAATGCTTACAAGGCAATTGGCAAGCGATTGGCTATAAAGATGGCACGGCTGGTCGTTACCCAACTTACATTAGTAATCATCAAAAAGCATGTGCTAAAGCAAACATAATTGCCAACCAACCTTTGTGGGAGCAAGGACGTAAACAAGGGTTAAAACAATATTGCACCCAACCCAATGCCTTCCAACTGGGGACACGTGGCATAAACTTAAATAAAGTATGCCCAGCTAATGTAACCGCAAAGCTACAGAGCATTAATCAAACCGGTCTAAACCAATTTAAAATTGCCAATACAATAAAAAAAGATGAACAAAAAATAAAAGATTACCAATCGCAACTCAAAAAACTTAAAGAGGGCGATATGCTAAACTTTAAAACAGAAAAAGAAGCAAGAATTTACATGCTTTCTATTGCTAACAAAATTAATGATTTAGAGCAACAGGTTAATCAAAATACAGCCGCTTTAACAAAGTTACAACTGGCAAATGTTTACTAACCAAACACATATTTGGCAAGCATGGCCAAACAAACCACCACAATAACAGGTCGGATAATTTTACTGCCGCCTTTTACGACCATGTGTGAACCAAAATAAGCACCTGTCATTTGCCCAACAAGCATGGCAAGCCCAATACCCCATAAAACATTACCCCCAAATACAAAAAAAACAACAGAAGCAAAGTTGGTAGCAAAATTAAGAATTTTTGCTGTACCAGTCGCTGCAATGATTTCTCGCCCACGCAAGCTCACATTGCCTAATGCAAAAAACATACCCGTACCTGGACCAACATAGCCATCATAAAAACCAATAATTGGAACCACCAATTTTTGCCAAAATTTCTCTGATACTTTAGGTGCTGCCTCTACTTCACCAAGGTTTGGAGCAAATAAGGTATAAATACCAATAGCAGCAATTAAAAATGGAATCAATTTTGTTAACAAATCAGGTGGCGATAATTGTACCAAAATCGTACCAACTGCCGACCCTACAAACGCCCCAATAATAGCAGGCTTCATTGTACTGGGCTTCACAACCCCTTTTTTTATCATGGTTATAGATGCTGCCAACGCCCCCGAACACGCTTGCACCTTGTTTGTACCAAGCGCCAAAACCGGAGGGATGTTTGCTAACAGTAAGGCAGGAATAGTTAATAACCCACCGCCACCGGCAATGGCATCAATAAAACCTGCCATACCAGCAACGGCAATCAACATGAATATTACTTCTATCGACAACTGTATATCCACTTAAACTCCAAAAACTTTTGTAGGTTTTACTTATTGAGGAACAAGTATTAAGGTAACAGGGTTTAGGTTCACTAACCTTGAAGTTTTACTTAATTATGCAACCCCCTGTGCATTGTATCACTGTTATTTAAAAACACCCTAAATAATATTTATTAATAAGTTGTCTATTTTCTTGTATCTCATTATTAAACCTTCTGTTTCCAATACTACAGTTAGTATATTAACGCCATCCTAATTTTGAACGCCCATACCATTTTTTTTTATTGACAGTTGTTCCATTCTCAATTATTTTATGGTTTCTTATGTTAATCACAGCTTTATAATGTTTCATGTCACTATATTTACATCCAAAATATAGTAAGTAAGCATGTCATTATAAAAATCATGGAGGAGACCTTATGAACACCCTTAATCTATCCCGTTTAACCCTTGCAATCACAGCTACTTTAGCCACTACAACCGCCTTTGCTGCCGGTCTTGACCGCTCTGGTCAAAACACCACTGCCTTTTTCCAAGATGGCTTATATGCCGAAGCTGTCTACACCTATATTGATGGTGATGTCACGGGTTACGATAATGCCAATGGTCCAAGTGCTAATTACGCCAAAGGAAATAAACTTAATAACATTATTGAAACCTATGACTTCTTCCGCTTTGGCGTAAAAGATGACATCAATGATAAATGGAGCGTCGGTGTTTTATATGATGAGCCGTGGGGTGCGGCGGTTAAATACTCTGGTGATAATAACTTTGTAACAAACGAAGACACACTGTATCCCATTTTATCTCAAGGTAAATTAGAAAGTGCTCAAGCGGCTAAAGATGGCTTAAATCAAATTAATGCTGGCATCGGTAAGATTGATGCTGGTATCAGTCAGATTGATTCTGGAATCGGCCAGATTGATGCTGGTATCTCTAAAATTGATGCTGGTATCGCTCAAGCTCAATCAGCAGGGCTCACCGACCAAGTTAATGCTCTCAATCAACAAAAGTCAGGGCTGGAAACAAAAAAATCAGGGTTAGAAACTCAGAAATCAGCGTTGGAAACTCAAAAATCAGCCTTAGAAACTAAAAAATCAGGAATCGAAAAGGTACAAGGACTTGTTGCTAATGAGTCTGATGCGATTGGAGAAAAAACAAATGTTGAGGTTCGTACAAATAGCTTAACCGGTATCGTTGGTTATAAATTTGGTGAAAATAACAATTTCCAAGTTTATGGTGGTCCTGTACTACAGCGCTTGCATGCTGATATTTCTTTACGTGGTTCTTCATATTCTGGTTTAACAGGCTATGACATGCACATCTCGCCAGAATCTGATTTAGGTTGGTTAGCCGGGGTTGCGTATTACAAGCCAGAAATTGCTTTAAAAGCGGCATTAACCTACCGCTCAGAAATTGATCACAAAAACAGTGTTGATGAAGTAGTGCCGGTTGGTGATATAAAGGTTGCTGCTAAAGAACTAAAATATAAAAATGATAATGGTAGCATCGATATTACCACACCAGCATCTGTTAACTTTGACTTTCAAACAGGGCTTAACCAAACAACCTTGTTAACCGCTAATGTGCGTTATGTCCCTTGGAGTGATTTTTCAATTACCCCACCAAACTACAATACCACCAGTACATTAAAACCAGAATTTAAAGAAAAAGGGCTACCCATTGTTGCCTATGATGATGACCAATGGAAAGTTGACCTTGGCTTAGCAAAACGTTTAAACGACAAACTTGCCGTATCTGGTAATGTTGGATGGGATAGTGGTGCTGGTAACCCAACCACCTCATTAGGGCCAGTTGAGGGCTACTATAGTGCAGGTTTGGGTGCCAAATACAACATTACCGACAGCTGGGCAGTATCTGCCGGTGGTAAATACCTATGGTTTGGTGATGCCGACGCAATGGTACCAAGCCGTGACTTGGTTGGTCGTTTTGAAGACAACGATGGCTTTGTCGCTGGTATTAAACTGTCTTATCAAGAAAAGTAACTCCCTGTTAATTTAAGTTGATGTTAAACTTAGTTACAAAAAAAGCCCCCTGCTAATATGGGGGCTTTTTATTTAAAAAATGCATTTAATCTTAAATGTGGCTTGCCTGCTATAATCCCATTTATTGTATGGGGTTTACTATTCTCATTAATAAATAAAAGTAAAAAATAATTGTGATAATACCTGGCGATAATCTTGCCAAAACTGTTACAACCCTTACGATAATGTGAACGAGTGTACTGTTTATTTTAGTTGACAGCCGTTTTTTTTTCAATTAACTTAACCACTAAAGTTTTAATCAAAACTTTGTCATTGTTTAATTTAATGTAATCATGGAGGAAACATTATGAACACCCTTAATTTATCGCGTTTAACCCTTGCAATCACTGCTACTTTAGCCACTACAACCGCCTTTGCTGCTGGTCTTGACCGCTCTGGTCAAAATACAACCGCTTTTTTTCAAGATGGCTTATATGCCGAGGCTGTTTACACTTATATTGATGGTGATGTCACGGGTTACGATAATGCTGCTATCTCTGACGAAGAGAAAAATGTAAAAGGAAACAAGGTTGAGAGCATTATTGAAACCTATGACTTTTTCCGTTTTGGTGTAAAAGATGACATCAATGATAAATGGAGCGTTGGTGTTTTATATGATGAGCCTTGGGGTGCTGCTGTTAAGTACTCTGGCGAAAACAACTTTGTTGCTACTGATGCAGATACGTCTATCAACAAATTAACTAAAGGGCTTGTCCCAAATATGGCAGCTGCCCCAACCGTAATACCTGCTGCTGTTCAACAAATTGATGCAGGCATTGCTAAATATGAAGCTGGCATTGCTAAAGCTGATGCAGGTATCGCTGCATTGGAAGCAGGAATTGCTCAGGCAGAACAGGCAGGACAAACTGATACTGTTGCTGCTCTAACAAAACAGAAAGACGCAGCAATGGCAGGAAAATCAAAAGCAGAGGCGGAAAAAGCTGGATTAGAAAGTAAGAAAGAGAAACTGCCATTAACTCCTTTTGTTGCCAAGGCTGAAGGTGAAACTGAAGGTGAAGGCACTAATGTTGAGGTTCGTTCTAACAGCTTAACTGGTATTTTAGGCTATAAGTTTGGCGAAAATAACAACTTCCAAGTTTATGGTGGCCCTGTTCTACAACGTACACAAGGTAACATCAAACTTAGAGGCGCTGCATATGGTGGCTCTACAGGTTATGACGCCCACATCTCTCCAGATACATCATTAGGCTGGTTAGCGGGTGTTGCGTATTACAAGCCAGAAATTGCTTTAAAAGCGGCATTAACCTACCGCTCAGAAATTGATCATGAAGCTAACGTTGATGAATCTGTGCCTGTTGGAAAAGATTTAGGTGTATCCTCAGATGACGCAGGGCATATTGCCATCACCACACCAGAGTCTATTAACTTTGACTTCCAAACAGGGCTTAACCAAACAACCTTGTTAACCGCTAATGTGCGTTATGTCCCTTGGAGTAATTTTACCATCACCCCACCAAAATATAACGCTTTAACAAAAGAGAGTACTAAGGATGATAAAGGCTTGCCTATTGCCAATTATTCTGATGACCAATGGAAAGTTGACCTTGGCTTAGCAAAGCGTTTAAACGACAAGCTTGCGGTATCTGGTGGCATTGGTTGGGATAGCGGTGCTGGTAACCCAACCTCTTCACTGGGTCCTGTTGAAGGCTACTATAGCGCAGGGTTGGGTGCTAAATACAACATTACCGACAACTGGGCAGTATCTGCTGGTGGTAAATACCTATGGTTTGGTGATGCAGAAGCTGCACTACCTAACGAAAATTTAGTTGGTAACTTTGAAGATAACAATGGTTTTGTAGCAGCTGTTAAACTGTCTTATCAAGAAAAGTAGTCAAACTGTTAACGATAATAAAAAAGCTCATGTTAACAATGAGCTTTTTTTATATCGACGATTAAAACGCCTATAAAATAGCCTTCATAAAATAAAAGCCTATGGCGGTTGCCAGTATTGTTAACAAAAAGTGAGTACTTGCTAACGTTAGACCAAAAATCACCTTACCATCATTTAATAACCCAAACACTTCGGCACTAAAAGTGCTAAAGGTGGTTAACCCCCCTAAAAAACCTGTTATTAGCATCATTTTAATATGAGGGTGTATGCTATCTGCCCAATAGTTAAAAACTACAATTGACATGCCGACTAACAAACCACCCAATACATTGGCAAACAAGGTACCAAGTGGAAACCAATGCGGCAACCAGCCAAAGCCAGCCACATTGCCTAAATGCGCATTAAACCGCCCAAGCCATGCTCGCATGCATGCCCCAAGTGCGGCACCCAAACCAATTGCTATCCATTGCATGTTGATGTTCCTTTTAATGGCGGTAACTCAGTCATATCCCACCTTGGTACACAACTGACAGACAAACCTTCAGTTTGCCCTGCCTGCAAACGCTGATAGCCTGCAAATGCAATCATTGCACCATTGTCTGTACACAATGCTGGTGGGGCATAATGCACGCTGGCATTTATTTTTTCTAAAGCTAATGCCAATTGCTCTCGCAAATGCAAGTTGGCACTCACACCACCTGCTATCACCAGTCGATTCATTTTCACTTGCTGTAATGCTTTTACACACTTTTTCACCAAGGTGTCTACCACAGCATGCTGAAAACTTGCAGCAATATCTGCTCTTACTTCAGGGTCATTATCTGATCCATCCGTATCTTTAATTAAATTATGTATCGCTGTTTTCATCCCACTAAATGAAAAATCTAACCCTTTATGCAGCATTGGGCGCGGTAGCACATAAGCGTTTGGGTTACCGTTTTTGGCAAGTTCGGCTATATTTGGCCCTCCTGGGTATGGCAATTTCAACATTTTTGCTGCTTTATCAAAGCATTCTCCTGCCGCATCGTCAATCGACTCACCCAAAACCTCATACTGCCCAATGCCATGTGTTGCAACAAGTTGCGTATGCCCACCAGATACTAATAAGCAAACAAAAGGGAACTTTGGTGGCTGAGCGCCCATTAATGGTGCAAGTAAATGCCCTTCCATGTGATGCACACCTATTGCCGGCACACCCAAAGCATATCCAAGCGACCTACCAAATAAAGCCCCAGTCATCAATGCACCAACCAACCCTGGTCCTCTCGTAAAAGCAATGGCATCAATATCTTGTTTTGTTAAATTACATTGTGTCAATAACTCATTAAATAAAGGCACAAGTTTACGGATATGATCACGACTAGCAAGCTCTGGTACTACGCCCCCATAGGTTGCATGTAGCGCTATCTGTGAATATAGCACTTGCCCTACCAACCCATTATTTTTGTCAGATATTTGCTCGCTATCAAATATCGCCAATCCTGTTTCATCACAAGATGTCTCTAAGCCCAATACTTTCATGCTTGTTTTTGTCACCTAATTTTTGAATTTAACACATTTGCCTATTATACAATGCAACCTGTTGGCTCTGCATCCAAAAAACTAAAATCATATGATGAACACCGTATTATTTGCTTAGCTTTAACGTCACTACGTAATGCGTAACCCATTATTTTCAAATAAATAACCAAAATAAAACCTTGTATAGGGATTTAAATTTATGTATAATTTTGCGTTCAAATTTCACTTTTGGTATTTATTACAGATTTGTGAAATTTTGATTACAGTTTTTAAACTTAATTATCCTAGTTTGAGCTGATGCCAAAACATGAGACAAGGTCATGACCGTTTTGGCTAAAGGCAAATAAAATAACAGCCAAACTAATGCCAACTAATGTCTCAAAATGCTTATTAAGGAGCAAATATGCCTTCAGTTAAGGTTAAAGAAAATGAACCAGTTGACGTAGCAATCCGTCGTTTTAAACGCTCTTGCGAAAAAGCTGGTATCTTAGCAGACGTTCGCAAGCGTGAGTTTTATGAAAAGCCAACTCAAGAACGTAAGCGTAAAAAAGCAGCCGCAGTAAAACGCTATAAAAAGAAAGTACAACGCGAATCAGTACGTACTGTTCGTAAGTACTAATAGATATATCCAGTTAGCTTTCTAATTGGTAGAGCGTCGCTGTTATAATCTAACAGCGACGCTTTTTTATGCTAAAATTTAACAAAACTTGTGATTAAAATATAAGGAAAAAACATGAGTACTATGAAAACAACTCTAGCAGATAGCCTAAAAACTGCCATGAAAGCGCGTGAAATGGATAAAGTAAAAGTTTTGCGTGGTGTGCAAGCAGCAATTAAACAAATTGAAGTGGATAAAAAAATAGAACTAGATGATGCCGCTGTACTTGATGTTTTACAAAAGCAAATTAAACAGCGCCAAGAGTCTTTAGCCGTATTCAGCGAAAATGGACGTGATGATTTAGCAGCAAAAGAGCAATTTGAACTAGAAGTAATTCAAGCATTCATGCCAAAACAAATGACGGAAGAAGAAGTATCTGCATTAGTACAGGCAGAAATTGCTGAGCAAGGTGCCAGCTCTATGCAAGATATGGGCAAGGTAATGGGCGCATTAAAAGGCAAAACAGCAGGACGTGCTGACCCAGCTATGATTTCTGGTTTGGTAAAAAAAGCATTAATGGGATAAACCCATTATCCCGTAACAAGCTAAAAGTTGATAAAAAATGCGACAAGCCAATCCCACAGCTCTGCTAAACTCTGATGCTGTTTTTTGCCCTAAGTTAGTTCGTTTAAAAATTGAAGACGAAACACAAATAAAAACTGTCAGTCAGTTATTGCAAAGCTGTGATATTGCACTAGTAAATGATGCCGATATATCAATTAGTGTTTTTGTTGATGGGCGAGATCTTGCGTGCCCACAACCTTTGCTAAAAACCAAAATTGGGCTGCGAGTTTTGCCTATTGGTACTTATTTATACATGGTCGCAACCGACTCAAACTCAATGCATGACATGATTGCCTTTGCCAAACAAAAAAAACTCAATTTGTTAAATTGGCAAAGCAACGGTGTTTTTCATTTCTTAATAAAACAGTAACACAAGCTATTCAATAATTGTTACTCGTTTATTTTTATAAAAGACAATCTTTTACAACACAAAACTACAAATTTATCAAATTACCATTATAATAAATAACATTAACTATTTTTTTAGGGTCTTTTCATGGCTACCGAACAAAACAAAGCAACTCCGATTGCACAAGACTTGGCAAGCAAGCCAACTAAAGAGCTTGTTCCTGCCATACCTGTACATTTAAGTGCGCCGGGCGTCAATCTTGGCGCTTATATAAATACGGTACATCAAATCCCAATTTTAACACCCGAGCAAGAAAAAGAGCTCGCCGTTCGCTATTACAACGATGGTGATGTAGAAGCTGCTCGTTTATTGGTAATGTCTCATTTACGTTTTGTTATCCACATTGCTCGTAGTTATTCTGGCTATGGCTTACCACAAGCTGACTTAATCCAAGAAGGTAACCTGGGTTTAATGAAAGCAGTAAAACGCTTTGATCCAAACAAAGGCGTGCGTTTGGTATCATTTGCCGTGCATTGGATAAAAGCAGAGATTCATGAGTTTGTTATCCGCAACTGGCGCATTGTTAAAGTTGCCACCACTAAAGCACACCGTAAACTGTTTTTTAATTTACGTAGCCTTAAAAAAACTAACAATCAACTCACATTAGAAGAAGCTGACGCTATTGCAGAAGATTTGGGTGTTACACGCAAACAAGTTTTGGAGATGGAGTCTCGTTTAACTTCATATGATGCCTCTTTTGAAACGCAAACTACTGACGATGAGGAAGAACGCTACGCCCCTCAAATGTTTTTAGAGGATGAAGGTGCCGACCCTGCCGAGCTAATTGAAGAAGCGGATTGGGAAGAAAACAATAATAATGCCTTAGTTGCCGCAATGGATACGTTAGATGAGCGCTCTCGTGATATTGTGCAACAACGATGGCTATCTGAACAAAAATCTACATTGCATGAGCTTGCTGCCGTTTATGATATTTCTGCCGAACGCGTACGCCAAATTGAAAAAAATGCGATGGAAAAAATAAAAGAAGCCATGACAGTAGATGGCGTTGTTGGCGATGATTATTAATTAACTTATATTCGTGCCGATTTGTAACCCAAAAACCTGTTAAACTTCTTTTTTATGATACGCCCCTGCTTCAATAAATTTAGCAGCACGATAAAACAACATTATTATAATTGAGAAAAAAATGAACTGGATAGCAATAGCCGCCTTAAACTTAGCCAGTGCCGTTGCCTTAGGTGCATTTGGTGCCCACGGTTTAAAATCAGTCGCAAACCCTGAGCAGTTAGCTTGGTGGCAAACTGGTACGCTTTACTTCTTTTTCCATGCACTTGGTTTATTGCTAATAGGTGTGTTAATAAAATATTTTGGGTTTAACCAGTTACCTGCATGGCTATTGCAAGTCGGTATTATTTTATTTGCAGGCAGCTTATATTTAATGGCGTTGGGTGCACCTCGTTGGTTTGGGGCAATAACACCAATGGGTGGCTTGTTTATGATTGCCGGTTGGGTTTGCTTAGCCATTGTGGCATTTAAAAACAATTAAAATATATTTTATATCGTTAAAATAAAACCGATGGTCATTGAACCATCGGTTTTTTAATTCAAATCAAACAGTCAATGTTTTATACTGCCATTGCATAATCATCCGTACGATAACTTTTTAAACGCAAACGCTTACTTGCCCGACTTTTTCGATCTAATTTTGTTTTATACTTTCGTGCTTGTCTATCCAGTTTATCAGCCATCTCATTAATAGCCTGATACATATCATCTTGCGACACGCTTACAAACATCTCATGCCCTGCTACGCGCATAATCGCTTCTGCTTTATGGTTATGGTGACCTGCATGGCTGGTTTCACTATGATGATTATCCAGAGACAGGATTACCTTAATACTTTGAATTTGGTCGAATCGACGCTCAACTCTATTTAGTTTATCCATCACAGCTGCTTTCATACCATTTGTGATAGAAATATGGTGACCACTAATCGAGATATTCATAAGGTTACTCCTTGTATAAAATGTCGCTTTTGGGTAAGAGCATTAACATTTGTAAACCTATTTACAGAACAGTTTACAAATGTTTGAGTCCAATATTTAGCTCTTGTATTTAACTTTCTGATGCCGATATCCTTATCTGCATGACTCCAATTTCTCATATTTTTTTTATCAATGCAAATCAGAAGCCCAATTTATTTGTAACTTTATGTAAGTAAAACTATCTTTTAGTTATTAAATCTGTATAATTAAAAAATTTTGCTTTTTATATTATTAATATTTTTATGGTTTTATAAGCCTTTTGTTATAATGCTTCCATTAAAAAACCAGCCTATCTTTTTAAAGATAAACTGGTTTTAAAACTTATATTAAAATTATTGCTTAATGCGCTTATTGATTTTTTTCATAAACAGGGAAGTTAGCACACAACGCTTTAACTTTTTCACGCGTTGCTGTAATCACTGCTTCATCGCCTTTGCTATCAATAACATCACAAATCCAACCAGCCAACTCAGCAACTTGTTCTTCTTTAAAACCACGCGTTGTTACTGCTGGCGTGCCAATACGGATACCTGATGTAACAAAAGGTGATTTAGGATCATTTGGTACTGAGTTTTTATTAACTGTAATAAATGCATCACCCAACCACTTATCTGCTTCTTTACCTGTTACTTCTTGCTTAATTAAGCTAATCAGCATTAAATGGTTTTTTGTGCCGCCAGATACAACTTCATATCCTCGCTGAGTAATCACATCACTCATTGCCTGAGCATTTTTAGCAACTTGCTGTTGATAAGCTTTAAAATCATCACTTAATGCCTCTTTAAAACACACTGCTTTAGCAGCAACAGCATGCATTAAAGGACCGCCCTGACTACCAGGGAATACAGCAGAGTTTAGCTTTTTAGCCAACACATCATCACGTGATAAAATCAAACCAGAACGAGGGCCACGCAAAGTTTTGTGGGTGGTTGTTGTAACCACATCTGCAAATGGTACTGGGTTTGGATACACACCAGCTGCAACAAGCCCAGCAACGTGTGCCATATCAACAAACAAATAAGCACCCACGCTATCAGCGATTTCACGGAACTTTGCCCAATCTACCACTTGAGAATACGCTGAGAAACCAGCCAAAATCATTTTTGGCTTATGCTCTGCTGCCAATTGGGCAACTTGATCGTAATCAATTAAACCAGTTGATTCATCTAATCCATACTGTACAGCTTTATAGTTGATGCCAGAAAAGTTAACATGTGAGCCATGCGTTAAATGACCACCCGCATCTAAGCTCATACCCAAAACTGTATCCCCTGCATCTAACAAAGCAAGGTATACCGCAGAGTTAGCAGAGCTACCAGAGTGTGGCTGTACATTGGCATATTCTGCACCAAATAACGCTTTTGCACGGTCAATTGCTAGCTGCTCAACCACATCGACATACTCACAACCGCCATAATATCGTTTGTTAGGATAGCCTTCGGCATACTTATTGGTTAAATCACTACCTTGTGCTTCCATCACCGCCTGTGAACAATAGTTTTCTGAAGCAATCAGCTCAATATGCTCTTCTTGACGTAATGACTCGGCTTCCATTGCTTGAGATAATGCTGGGTCAAATTCTTTGATAGAAATATTTTTAAACATAACACATCCTTAAAAAGTGATTTAAATGAAAAATTAGAACAAGTTTAACATGAACACTTGTTTTTTTTATATGATTTTGATGCTTTTACATCAAATTATTTACAAAGTTTGAATATCTATTAATTAAGAAGATGAGCGTGTATGTTATAGAGTATTTTCAAACGCTTGCAAAAAGGTTTCCGCTATTAAAATTGGTCTACCCTGCCAATGATATAAAGTTTGCCGTTGCCAACCTTCTGTTGTATTTGTAATTGTGCGCGTATTAGGGAGCTTCGTTTGACGTTTAAACAATACATAACCAATGGGGGTATTTTTTAGGTGCTTGAGCCGTTTTGCATTACCTTGCAAGCTTTTTTGGGGGAATATACTTTGCGCTGCAATCCAAGGAGTCGCATCATCTCCATATAACAAGACTTCTCGTACCCATGCCATTAAAGGACGATTTAATGCCTGCCCTGTTAAACCTATTTGTTTTTTTTGAGTAAGATTTAGCGGTTTAAACCCTTCAAAAGTACGCACAACTCTTAGTGGTTGCCCAGCTTTGTTTTCTAATAAAGCGGTTAATGAACCGCTGGCCGTCAACCAGTGAGCTAATTTATTTGGTAGCATCGTATTATCACGTCTTTTGTTATTATCTAAATGCGTCGTCATGTATGATTATTTGTGTAATGTTGGTTTATATTATCCACATTAAAGCCCAAAGACTCAAATGCTTGTTGATTTTATTTTTTGGTATATTTATCTGCAATAAAAAACCCCCACTACAAGATAGCGAGGGTTTAATTTTTTTGCAATGCGAGATTACATTTCTGCAATCATTGCATCACCAAACTCAGAGCAGCTTAGCAAGGTTGCATTATCCATCAAACGCTCAAAGTCATAAGTCACTGTCTTTTTAGCAATGGCACCTTCAATACCCTTAATAATAAGGTCAGCAGCTTCTGTCCACCCCATGTCACGCAGCATCATTTCTGCAGACAAGATTAATGAACCTGGGTTTACTTTATCTTGACCAGCATATTTAGGTGCTGTGCCGTGTGTTGCTTCATAAACTGCCACTTTTTCTGCTTTGTTAGCGCCTGGTGCAATACCGATACCACCAACTTGTGCCGCTAGCGCATCAGAAATGTAGTCACCATTTAAGTTTAGCGTTGCAATCACAGAATACTCATCTGGGCGAAGAAGGATCTGTTGTAAGAAGGCATCAGCAATCACGTCTTTAATGATGATTTCATTACCAGTTTTTGGATTTTTCATTGTCATCCAAGGTCCGCCATCTAACAACTCAGCGCCAAAGGCTTCAGCTGCAAGCTCATAGCCCCAATCTTTAAACGAGCCTTCGGTAAACTTCATGATATTACCTTTGTGTACAATAGTAACACTTGGCAAGTCATTATCGATTGCGTGTTGAATCGCTTTTTGTACCAAACGCTGCGTACCTTGTTTAGACACTGGCTTAACACCGATACCACAATCTTCTGGAAAACGGATTTTAGTTACACCCATTTCATTTTGTAAAAACTCAATCAGTTTTTTAGCATCTTCTGTATTAGATTGCCATTCAATACCACAGTAAATATCTTCTGAGTTTTCACGGAAGATTACCATGTCTGTTTTACCTGGCTCTTTTACTGGGCTTGGCACACCTTCAAACCAACGAACTGGGCGTTGGCAAACAAATAAGTCTAGTTGTTGACGTAATGCCACATTTAATGAGCGGAATCCCCCACCAACTGGTGTGGTTAGTGGACCTTTGATACTTACCGCAAATTCTTTTAAGACTTCTAAAGTCTCTTCTGGGAAGTAGTTGCCATCATAAATATTTGACGCTTTTTCACCACAGTAGGTTTCCATCCAGCTGATTTTTTTGTCACCACCATATGCTTTTTCTACAGCTGAATCTACTACTTTAATCATAACAGGCGTAATGTCTGCACCAATACCATCCCCTTCAATAAATGGGATGATTGGATTGTTTGGTACGTTTAAAGATAGGTCATCATTTACTGTGATTTTTGCACCCTCGGTAGGTACAGTTACTTTCTCATAAGCCATTTAGGACTCCAATTATGTTTCAGAATTTAAAAATTGATAATGGGTAATCGTTATACAACTATTTTTATTACATTCCATGTAAATTGCACAACAAAGATAGAGCAAAAAATAAAATTTAAGTTTTTTTATTCATAATAAAAAAATGTGACTATATAGTAACTAAAAGTCAGCGCAACTGATAATTTTTCTTTGTTATATAGTTTTTGAATTCATTTATTTAGAAAATGTTATTGACTTTTTTAAAGCAAAAAAACAAAATTTAAATAATTTTAGCCTTTTACTAGCATCTTTCATGTCAAAATCTAACAACAGTCCTGCCATCATCTTATTCAATAAACCTTATGGCGTACAAAGCCAATTTAGAAATGATGCAGGCAACAACCATGCTACCCTAGCAGACTATTTTACTGATAAATCCCTACGCATTGCCGGCAGGTTAGACGCCACAAGTGAAGGTTTATTAATACTCACACACAATGACAAAGTTGGTGGCAAAATTAATAAAATTATTACCCATCCTCCAAGCCTCAACCAACATAAACAAGGTAAAACCTATTTAGTACAAGTAGAAGGTTCTCCCACTGCCAAACAACTTGCTGAGCTTGCTAAAGGGGTTGTGCTAAAAGATGGTAAAACGTTACCAGCTAAGGTACAACAATTTAACGAAGACGCATTGCCCATGCCACTTTGGCAACGCAACCCACCCATACGAGAACGTAAAAACGTACCAACGGCTTGGTTAATGTTAACCATTTATGAAGGTAAGAATCGACAAGTTCGTCGTATGACGGCACACGTTGGTTTACCCTGTTTACGCTTAATTAGATGGTCAGTTGCTGGCTTTGAGTTGGGTAACCTTGGTGTCGGTGAATTTATACGAGTGCATTTAAATCACAACAAGTTAAAACAATTAGGCGTGAAATAAGCAAACGCACACTAAATGTAACCAATTTTAGGCTAGACGCTTTGATAGCGTCCATTAAAGCTTATTCATATTTATTTAATAGCCCAAAATCAAATGGAGTCCACAAACTCGCTTTTAATCCACTTTGTTTAAACCCTGTATTTACCCATGTATTACAAGTATTAAATAAGGAGTAGCGACCATTTGCTTTATAAAAATCATCTGTTGGCGTAAACCCCTGACCCGCTAAAATCATTTTATTGCCATTTTTATCTACCGCAAACGATGCATTTAAGTAGTGATTAATTTTGGCAAGCTCAGCCTCGCTTACTGCCACCGTTTTCCAATCTTTTTTTGGTGCGTCAAAATGCTTGACATGCATTAAGCCTTCACTGTCTAAAAACAAGGCTGTCATTGCTGTTTTAACCGTTAAGTCACCCCATGTTGGCGTATTCAAATAAAAATTTTCATCGCCCCACCCAAAAGACACATACGCTTTATTTGGCTTTAACAAAAGTCCACTCATCAGTTCTGGGGCAACATCTTGTTTGTGCATCGCAATATCCAAATGCACTCCATTGGTATGTATATAGATTTTTTTAGTTAATTCTTTGGTAGGTAGTGGGTTAGGTCGCTCAACAGTTATGGCAGATAAACTCAATGCTACCACAAAGTAAATAATTAAAGTGGCAAGAATAGCAAGCAGCATTTTTAGTAGTATGTTGATGATTTTTCGCATGACTTATTCCATGTTTCACATCCATTATATGACACATTGGTAAATTTAAAATTACTCAGCACAACAACTTAAATCAACTCTGCTATAACGATAATAGCATAGCAATATCTCTATTTCCTATTACGCTTTGGTTAAGTTTTTATCAACTGAATTTCTATTTTCAGATCATAGTCAATAGCAACATAATAACCTTATTTTTCTGTAACTTGTCATCCCTCCATACCAACTTAGTAACAAGCTTTTCCCATCGGTGCCAATTTGCTGCGATTACTTTATCACCAACAGTTACAACAAACTTTTAGGGATTCACATCTAACCAAGTGTTTGCTTGCTCTGTATCATGAATAAATAACACGGCTTTGCCCAACGTTGGTCGTGCAGACTGCCCTGCTTGCGTTTTGCTTGCTACGTTAAACTCTAAAAGTTCATCACGTCTAAAGGCATAACAAACAACATCTTCATCATGCTCAATTTGCTGTTTTGTTACTTTTTCTAACTGTTTTTTATTAGCTTTTAGTCCATCAATTGCCACAATCACATCTTTTGCAGATATGCCTGCCTCGCTAGCAACACTATTGCGATTGACTTTGTTTACAACCAACCCATTTGCACCTTCGGTAACCATAACACCCCATGGCAAGGTATTGGCTAAGATGCCATCAGTTTTTAGCTGAATGCCATTTTGTTCTAAAAGCTCAGCTATCGGCAGCGGTTTTAAACCAATAATGTAGTTATCATAAAACGCCTGCCATGCCGCTTCTCCAATAAAACTTATCATAACATTTGCAAGGTTAGTATCATTCATGCCAAAACGATGGTTATCGGCTTGTTTGGCTAACGCATAAAACGCCTTAACCACATCAAACAAACGCTTTTTTCCATCGGTTTTATTAATCATCAACAAATCCAAACACAAAGCAACCAATGCCCCTTTGTTGTAATAACTAATGCCAGCGTTGCCTGTATTTTCATCACCTCGGTATAATTTAATCCAAGCATCAAAGCTAGACTCAGCAACAGATTGTAGATAACGTCCTGCCGTTTGGTTATAACGATTGATTTGGGTCGTTAACAATTTTAAGTAGCTTGCTTTACTTACCACCCCACTGGCTTGTAGCATAAAGTCATCAATATACGATGTAAATCCTTCAAATACCCACAATAGCGGCGTATAGGCCTCTTGACGCAAGTCAACACCCATCATCACATCTGGACGCACGGTTTTAACCCACCAAGCATGAAAGTATTCATGACTACAAAGCCCTAAAAACCTTTGATAAGCATCACTTGGCTGAGCTGGCTCATCAAAACTCGGTAAGTCATCTCTGGGGGTAATTAACGCCGTTGAGTTAATATGTTCAAGTCCACCATAATCATTACCACTGGCAAAGGTTAAAAACGTATAATCAGCAAAAGGTGTATCACCCAACCAATTATTATAAGTTTGGCATATTTTTTGTATGTCTGTTTTTAGGCGGGTAACATCGGTACTATGCTGCCCAGAAATATAAAAACGGTGCGGTATTTGCTTACCGTTATTGTCGGTTGTTGTGAAGCAAAAGTGAGTTTGCTCAGCAATCTCAAAAGGATAATCTATTAAAGCATCATAATTTAACGCTTTTGCATGATAAATATGAGCCGTCTCTGTGTTTACCTCTGCCACTTGCAAACCAAA
Source organism: Psychrobacter sp. HD31 (assembly GCF_051097895.1). Taxonomy (GTDB): domain Bacteria; phylum Pseudomonadota; class Gammaproteobacteria; order Pseudomonadales; family Moraxellaceae; genus Psychrobacter. The sequence continues at coordinate 1,840,928 of NZ_CP142525.1, read as the reverse complement.
TGCTATCTTCACATCTTTTTTATTCGCATAAAATGCCAGTGGCACAGATAAAGCTAAACTAATTTGGGTATCTGCTTGCCCATCAATTGCCAATGCCAGCGAACTAAAATTACCAAAAATGCGCATATTGTCTACATAAGCTGCTCTGACAGATAAGTCATAACAATACACCTCATAATTAATGGTTAATTTATCGCCTTTTTTTGCTTGGGTTAATTGCCATTCATTTTTGCTAAGCTTATCCGCCTTATGGGTTTCACCATCCACCTGATAATAAACCGCTGTGATATTGCGCGCAAACTCACGCATCAAATAACTGCCAGCCAGCCATGAAGGTAACCAAACGATTGGCGCTTTATTTTTTGTCTCAAAATTAATAGCAACATCTACTAAATGTTCATTGTAACGTTCAAAACTCAGCTGGTAGTCTATGCTTGTCATAAAAATCTCTAAAAATTATGCTATGTTATTAATATTGGTTTAATAGTATCCCCAAGTTTACGAGTTTGCAAATGCTCATCATTAACCAAGATTTTTTAAGCTTAAACAAAGTATTTAACTATTTAAGTTAAATAGCCTGCCCATCAAGCTAAATTTAACCCGAAAATTTAATAATTATTTTAGTTTTGACTTGAAACCACTTCGTATCATCTCAATCTAATAACCAAGCCAATAAACTATAATCTTGAATAAGCAGTTTACTTTCACTTTTTGGTTTATTTTAAATTTTTACTTTTTAATTTTAGGAATAAATATGACAACAATTGCAAAAGATTCTGCTGCATTTTTTAGCTACACTTTAAAAGATGATGAAGGTAACGTCATTGATCAGTCACCAGAAGGTCAACCACTGGCTTATCTACATGGTCATGGCAACATTATCCCAGGTTTAGAAAAACAACTAGAAGGCAAATCAGCTGGTGAAACACTAGTCGCCACCGTAACGCCAGAAGAAGCTTACGGTGAATACCAAGAGCAAGCGGTACAACAAGTACCACGTGAAAACTTTCAGGGTGTTGACAATATTGAAGTTGGTATGCAGTTTCAGTCAGAAGCAGGCGGTCAAACCATGCTAGTAACGGTTACCGAAGTAACAGATGAGATGGTAACTGTAGATGCAAACCACCCACTTGCTGGCAAAACTCTTCATTTTGATGTAGAAATTACTGAAGTACGTGCCGCAACTGAAGACGAAATTTCACACGGTCATATCCATGGTGTGGGCGGCGTACAGCACTAATCATTATGGTTTGCGCTGTAATTTACGTTGTTATTTGCATGATGCTAATAAGTTAATGTTGCAACTGTAAAAGTCGCATAATATAAAAAACTCAATGGTTAATTGCCATTGAGTTTTTATTTTTTCATTGAATACATACAACAACCAGCTTATAGAAATAACAAAACCGTATAACATAATGCTATACGGTTTTATTACAAACAATCCTTGTTTATACGATTAATTCAATCCATGAACTAATACAAAGCTAGGCTTCTTGCCAGTGATACTTTTGAGCATCCATACTCATCGGCAAACATCATCCTTATCTCAATCCATTGAGTGTATCCCTTTGCCTTGAGTATATAATCGCAAAAAAACCAATGGATAAAAAGAGGATAAAACCACCAAGGTGTGTAAGCATATACTTACACAAAAGCCAAATCACAATACAAGTGCCTTAGTGCGTTTGCTTTGAAGTCTTAAGCTAAAAGATTTTATTTCAGTAAAATGACGCTCCAAGCAAGCTTATTTGGCATCTAACATCAGCTGTGCTGCTTCAAGCACAAATGCCTCACTTTCTGGCAACTCTGGACGCTCGTGTTCTTTCATTTTACTACGCTCTTCAAACAAAGCATCTATCGCCGCTTGATAAGTATGCCAATCTGCATAAGGTTGTTTACCCGTGGCAATGCGTCGTTTGTTTTCTGCTTCAAGCGTTTTTTGTTCTACTTCCTGATTATGGGCACGTCTGTCATCAATATTAATCATAACGGCTTTTTTATCATCATCCATTTCTCTAATGCTATTTAGAGTAGATAAATAGACAAATTGAGGGTCAAGCGTTTGACGAATTTGTGATTGCTCATTTAATGTTTTTAGCGTATCTGCCGTAAACTTACCCGCTGGTGTATAATCGGCAGACTCGATGGTATCCCACGCTAGTGGGTTTTTTGTAGCACGTTCACCAAAAATTTCTTCATCATAGATATTAACCAGCTTAACATCTGGCACAACGCCTTTGTTTTGTGTGCTACCACCATTAACACGATAAAACTTGCGCTGAGTGAGTGTTGCCGAGCCTAATGCCAAATTATCTAACTGAATTTGTGCCGAACCTTTACCCGTTGTGGTACTCCCCACTACCAAGCCTCGACCATAATCCTGAATCGCAGCAGCAAAAATCTCACTTGCTGAGGCAGATGCAAGGTTAGTAATAACCACCATATCGCCTGCATAAATTTGCTCACCATCATCTGGATCTTGATAAACATCGACATGACCACGACCATCACGAATTTGCACCATAGGACCATCTTTAATAAACATACCCAGCATTTTAACCACTTCGGTTAATGAGCCACCTGGGTCATTACGTAAGTCAACAACCATGCCATCAATATTTTGCGCTTGAAGGGCATTAATTGCTTTTTGGGTATCTTCACTCACACTGCGGTATTCTTGCCCACTTCTGCGAGCTAAGTAATTGAGATAAAAACTTGGAATCTCTAACACACCAATACGTTTGTTGCTGCCATTGTGTTCAACATCAATCACTCTATGCTGTACGCCCGATTCTTCTTGTTTAATGACATCTCGTACAATCGACACCGTACGAGCAGCCGAGTCGGGTGTATTTGGTTGTTTTACTTTAAGTACAACTTCAGTACCACGCTTACCACGAATCAACCCAACAATTTCTCGTGTGCTCCAACCAATCACGTCTTGCATTTCTTTGCCGTCTTTTGCCACGCCAATAATCAGGTCATTGGGTTTAATTTGACCAGACTGCGCTGCTGGACCGCCATCTACCAATGTGACAATACGCGTGTAGTCTTGATTTTTTCGGTCTGGACGGATAGAAACACCAATGCCTTCTAGCTGCAAGCTTGATTGAATTTTTATCTCAGTTGCCTGCACGGGGGCATAATAATTGCTGTGAGGATCATAAGTTAAAGTCGCCGTGTTTAACAAGGTTTCCATAATCTCATCATCTTTAATGCGATTCATTTGCCCTTGTTTGCGTGCCAAACGTTTTAACAAAATCTGAGCAGGTGTACGTTGATCATCACGAATCAAATCCTGCCCACGAGTAATATCAGGGTTTTCAAGAAATACCTGCTCTTTTGCCTTTTCATCTTCTTGTGCTAAAGTTAAACCAATCAATTGATAGGTTAGTTTGCGTCGCCAATAGTCTTCTTGTTCAGCCTTTGTGGTAAATCTGGCTTCGTCTTCTCTATCAATGACCACGGTTTCATTTGTGGTTAAGTTCACCTCATTTGCTAAAAATTGATTGGCAAAATCATGATATTCATTCGCACGCTGACGATAACGCTCAAAAATCTCTGCACCTGCGGTTAAATTCCCTCGTTTGAGGCGGTTGGCAAAACTTGCACCATATTTAGCCGTAAACTCATCAATATCTGACTGCAAAAATAAAGTACGATTTGAATCCAAACGATAAAAGTACATATCGAGGATCTTGCGCCCCATTTCTTCATTAAGTGGCTGGCTTAGGTAATGCGCCCTATCTAACAAAGCGGCAATTTGACGAGTTGTTAACTTTTGCGCAGGGGTTGCCATAAAGTCAGTTGTTACCGCTGGCTGCGCCTGCGTTGTGGTTTGAGCAAGCGCCGTGTTATAACTTTGAGATAAAAGTAAGCCAGTAACCCCAACAAAAAGAGCGCTCAACGCCCACTGTGATTTTTGATTTTTCATATTATTTCCCTGAAGTTTATGCTTTATATATAGATGGGTATACAAAAATGATTATCAAATACTAGCATGTGGTTAGTTACTTGTCTTGCCTATTATGTATTTTTACCGTAAGAAAACTTACTTAACTGTATATACAGCTGGCTTATGTGGCATAATATTTGATATTTTATTTACATAAGTGGCGCAACACGAAATCTAATAGCTAAATTAGTAAGTGACCACAAACACAATAGCAGTAATCAAAATTTTTTAGAGGTTAATATGTACGGTTTGTTGATGGTTGATGTAGAAGGCACTCAACTTAATGAGGCTGATATTGAGTTATTAAAACAAACTCAAGTTGGTGGTTTGATTTTATTTGCTCGCAATGTGGATAACCCAGATCAGGTTCGCTCACTTTGTAATCAAATCCGCAGTATTAACCCACACATCATCATCGGTGTTGATCAAGAAGGTGGGCGGGTCGCTCGCTTACGTCAGGGTTTTACACCCCTCCCTGCCATGGGCAAGCTGGGTGAGCTATTTGAGCAAAACCCAACGCAAGCATTAAAACTGAGTTTTTACTGTGGTTATTTAATGGCAGCCGAAGTTTTGGCAGTCGGCATTGATTTAAGCTTTGCGCCAGTGCTGGATGTTAACGGCATTAGCCAAGTGATTGGCGACCGGGGCTTTCATACAAACCCAGAAGGTGTGGTTGCCCTGTCTACCCAGTTTATGCGTGGTATGAAAGCTGCTGGTATGGCAACCACAGGCAAACACTTCCCTGGGCATGGTTCAGTTGCCCCAGACTCACACATTGCCCAAGCAATAGATGAGCGTGAGTTTGCCGAAATCGAACAATATGATATGCAAACCTTTGTTCAAACGCTACCTTGGTTAGATGCGCTGATGCCTGCCCATGTTGTTTTTTCTAAAGTAGATGACAAGCCCGCTGGATTCTCTCAAAAATGGCTACAAGAAATCATCCGCAAAAAAATTGGATTTAATGGTGTGTTGTTTTCAGATGATTTATCGATGCAGGCGGCACATGTTGCCGGCGGTGCTGGTGAGCGAGTTAAAGCCGCCATTAATGCTGGTTGCGACATGGCTTTAGTGTGTAATGATAGAACAGCGGCTCTACAAGCATTGCAAACAGCTCAAACATTACCCTTGCCAAACCAACAACGTATGGCAAATATGAAAGCATCGATTCCTACTTGGCAAGGTACCCTTGAATCAACATGCCAACAGTTTACTAAGTGGCAAGAAGCCAAAATAGCTGTTAATGAATTTTTAAGTTAATAATGCGCTATAATATCAAGCCATAAGCCGCCTAATTTGGGCGGTTTTTTGCTTGTTTTTACAGCCTTTCTTTAAACTTATTCGAAAGATAGTCAACACTGGTTCATTTACCAGTTAGTAAAGAAAACAAAAAGCGCTGAACCAATGCCCAGCGCTTTTTTAGATTATGATTAAACAGATTAGCGTCTAATTACTTAGATTCCGCTCTTTAAATTAAGTTATTTAACCTTAGTTACTTAGACTCAGTTTCAACGGTTGCTTCAGTGGTTTTCTCTTCAGCATTACCGGCAGATGCAACTTCTTTACCATCTTCAATTACCTGAAACTCAATACGACGGTTTTGGAAACGACCTTCTTCGGTTGCATTATCAGCGATTGGGGTTGCTTCGCCCGCGCCTTCTACCATAATACGCTCAGCAGCAACGCCTTGCTCTACTAAATAAGCTTTAACTGCATTCGCACGTTTTTCAGACAGTTGTTGGTTGTATGCGTCATCACCTTGATCATCGGTATGACCAATAACTTTTAACTGTGCTTCTGGCATTTTGCCCATTACTTCTGCTGCTTTGTTTAAAATAGCTTGGTTTTTTTCAGGGATTGCGTTGCCATCAGTTGCAAAGTTAATGATTTGTAAATTCAATGCATTTGCAAAGTCTTCACCAGTTAGATTATCAGTTAAACCATTAAGCGCATCTTGTGCTGCTGTAATGCTGTCATCAACTGCACCTACCACATCCATAGCGCCGTCTTTAACGTCATCAACCATTGTCGCGCCAGTACCAATTAATGTACTAAAGTCTAAGCCGGCATCGCCTTCTACCGTAAAGTCAGGTAACAAACCTTTTAGGTCTGTCACTAACTTATCACGAGCACCTGTATCTGGCGCATTTACTTTAACAGTTTGACCAACAATACTTGCAACTGAGCCAGGCACGCCTTTAACGACATTAAGTACATCGCCTAGTTTTTCTGCCACTGGTAAGTTAGCAGCCAGTTTGTCTGACACACTGATAGTTGCAGCATTTGCAACATCATCACCAAATACATTAACAAGTGATGATTTGATGGTATCCGCCACTTCTTGTGTCCCTGCTGCTGCATTTACTGAAGCAACGCCGTCTTGATCTACGGCTACATTTAAGGTTGATGGGGCAAGCTCTTCTGCAACTTCGGCAGATTCTTCAGCTGCTGGTGCCGTTGCTTGTTCTGATGGACAAGCCTTTAACATTGCCATTGCCAAAACAGCAAGGATTAATAAGCCTAAAAGTGGTAACAAACCTCTTAAGAACCCACCACCGTTATCATTGCTATTGTTTTGAGTGGTTGTAGTAGGTGTTGTGGTTGCTTTTGTATCATTAACATAAGCTGGTTGAATATCTTCTTCAACCTTTGCTTCTTTTTTGGGTGCTACAGCGGCAATACTTGCTGCGCCTAATAAACCTGCTGGCAATAAGCCAGTTGCCCAATCAGGAATAAAACTCAAAAATGACTTATCATCTTCTTTTGGCTGATCACGTAAAAACTGTGGTACTGGCGTATCCCCTGCTAGGCCTTTTACCTGAGATAAGATTAGTGGCAATGCAGAAACCATGATGCCCTTAACTTTGCTTTCTCCCACACCGTGGTTTGATACTAAGTTTTGCAAAACATCTATTGATTGTGCTTTATCGCTCCACACCAATGATGCCAAAGAACTTAATGAATCCATACCAATGTCATCAAGGTTGATACTACCGTTGCTAGTAATTTTGTTATAACCTTCTAATACGGTTGAAAAAACGCTATCGTCTGTAAAACGACCTAAAACAATGGCAATAAGTTGGTTAAGTAATGAAGATTCACTACGGTCAGCATTAACACCTAAAATTTTTGGTGCAATCGTAGTTGCTAACTGTTCTACAATATTGATATTCATAAAGAGTACTCCCTGTATTAATTAAATTTATAAAAACTTAAGAATGACTATTTCCATATTGATAAGCTTAACATAAACAATGGTAAGTAGTCGCTCGATTACCTTTAGTTTACCTAAAAACAGCCGCCATGTTGATATATTTCGTTATATTAACGTAACAAAATCGTCATAATATTGTTATTAGTATTGTAAAATTAGTTAAAACAACGCATATTTAACAATAACTCAATGAACTTACTTTATATTTTAAATTAGAGGGTGTATGAACCACACTACCATAATCATTGCCATAACCGTCATCATTAGTATGCTTGCATGGCAAAATAGCACTTTGTTCAATCAGCTGATTTTTCAACCTTCAAAGGTTGGACAAGGGGGATTGCATCGTTTTATCACCCACGGATTTATCCATGCCGATGGTCAACATTTATTGTTTAATATGTTCACCATGTATTTTTTTGGTCGGTCAGTAGAACCATTTTTTAATCACTATGTTAATGGTTTTGGCTTTATTGTCTTTTACCTTTTTGCCATCATTGCTGCCATTATCCCCACTTACATTAATAACAAAAACCGCCATCGCTACCGTAGTTTAGGCGCATCTGGCGGCGTTTCTGCTGTTTTGTTTTCTTACATTTTAATGGCACCTTGGAGCACCTTGTTAATATTTTTTGTGCCAATGCCAGCCATTATTTTTGCTGTTTTGTATGTTGCCTATAGCATTTATGCAGGTAAAAAAGGTGGCTCAAACATCAATCACTCTGCTCACTTATGGGGCGCAGCATTTGGTATTGTGGCGACCATTGCCATTGAACCAAACATCATACCGCATTTTATCAGCGCCCTTTTAAATCCAAGTTTTTAATTTGTGACATATCAGCCCTCGATTAATAGCTAAAGGACTAAATAAATACAAGTTTTATTATTTATAAAAGTCGCCAAACCAAATAAGCCCTGAATCTCAATCAGGGCTTATTTTTAGTTTATTAAATGGCTGTTTTTGCATTGCCATTATTTTTAATAGGCATCTTAACTATTACAGCTCATTCATTGCCTTTGGCGCAGGTGCTAGCATTCGCTTATGATGAGAGCGATTATGCCAAAAATTGATGCGTTCCATGGCTGCTTCATTAACCGATTCACTATTTAAACCACTTTCTAAATAGGCATCAATTTCGGCATAACTTACGCCCATTTCATCTTCATCAGTTTGCCCAATCCACAATCCTGCGCTTGGTGCTTTATCCAATACCACCTGTGGCACACCCAAATGCTTTGCCATCTCATAAACTTGCCCTTTGGTTAAATGCACTAAAGGCACCACATCCACACCGCCATCACCAAACTTGGTGAAATACCCCATGTGCCACTCTGCCATGTTGTCTGTGCCTACAACCACCGCTTTATGGCTTTGGGCATAGGCATAGAGGGCAATCATTCGCATGCGTGCCTGCACATTACCCGCAATCACATTTTGTCGCTCTGCTTCGTTATTAAAAAGCGGTTGCATCGTTTCTATAAAAGCATCATAAGTTGGTGAAATTGGTGCTAAGGTATACTCAATGCCCGCACTTTCTGCCACCAGCTTTGCGTGCATGATGTCGTTTTCAGAGGTAGTTGCACTAGGTAAAATCACCCCATGCACGGGAGCGCCAGTTTTTGCCAATAAATGTGCCACCACTGCCGAGTCAATACCACCACTAACACCAATGACATATCCTTCCATACCATATAAATCTTTACGTTGGTCTTCTAGCCAGCTAACCAAATAGTCACTATATTTTTCTATGTTCATGATTTTTTCTCCTCAAACTCAACCAACTCCAAGCGCTCATTTGGGCTATATTTTCGCCCTACTTTGGCTTCTGGTTTACCATTTTTTAGCACACAATCGCCAGAAAAACCAATACCTATTTTAAGTAAAGACGACCCCACACCATAGGCATCAACCGGTGTGCCACTTTGCTCAAAATCATTGATTTTATCGGCAGTAAAACCGCCACTTACAATAATTTTCACAAAGTCAAATCCCTCGGCATCTAATGCCTCACGCAATACTTCAATCAAACGTTTGTTGACACCACGAGGATCAAAACGACCAAGTTCATTAGGATTATCTAAAAAATACTGGTCAACCATAAACTGTGAGGTATCGACACGAACGCCAAACAAGTCTCGTCCAAATTCACGTGCCACCGCCAATGAATCCGCCACCACATCATTATGATAATCAACCAAAGCCACCAAATTATCTTCTGGAAACTCCTCACGATAAGCATGGCAAGCTGCCAACAAATCACCACCAAACAACTGAATCAACGCATGAGGCATCGTGCCCATACCTTCATCGCCCCACCAATCATTCATTGCATGCGTTGCCTGTGCTACTGAACCACCAACAAATGCCGAATAACCATCCCCAGCTTGTTGGCTAAAGTGATCATCTCGATCACCCATAAAAATTACACGGTTCTCACCAGCTGCCTGTACAACATTGTAAACATTAGTCGCCACCGAAGTCCGTCTGGCAAGGATGCCATCAATCAGCCCCTCTAAAAACCCAAACTTGTCATACTCACCTTCAATCATCAGTACGGTTTCATAAGGGGCAATGTGGTCGCCATCGTGCAGCGCATGAATGGTCAATGATTCAGGCTCTTGAGCAAAGGTATGCACCAAAGCAATTGCCTCATCTGTGCCACAAAGTACCGCCTCTTTTTTTTGAAAAAACTGCATGGTGACACGCTGCCCAGCAACATGCTTACTTGCCAGCCGAGCCGTTTTTAAAAAATATACCGCCGAAAACCAACCCTCACCCACACGCTCATCAAACTTAAAGGTACGGTTTGTTAATCGTTTCAGCTTTCCTTGTTGTTTTAACTCTTGTTCTTTTATTTCAAACGACATAGCTTGTTTCTCCACTACTTTTTTTTGACAACCAAACCCAAGCCAATAAACAGCCTTGTACCGCATATAAAATTAGCTCAATACGTAGCCCCATTATCATTTTAGGTAAAATACCCAGTACGACTGGTAAAAATATTGCCACGGCAACCACCGATGAAATAATCAATAACCAACGGTGCGCCTGAGAACGAACGGCCGTTGCCAACACAATCGGCAATAGTAATGATGTACCAATAAACGAGTTAATTGAAAACAGTATTAAAGACTTAAACGAGGTTTGAGCCAATGCCAATGCCACCAAAGCAACCACTGCACCAATACTTTTAACCAAAACTTTTGCTGAAGGATGCTTTTGGATGTCTTGCTCTGTCATTGCTGAGCTCCACTCCGTACCAATTGCCATTAATTGGCTATCTGCTGTAGACATTGCCGCAGCTAAAACACCCACAATAAACAGGGCATAAAAAAACATGGGCGCATCGCTACTAATTAAGTTTAGCAAAAAATGTCCTTCTGGCATATTTTGCGCAACCAGCACACTCCTAAGCCCAATAAACAAGGTTGGTAAAATGACCAAAATTGCAAACACAGCTAACGCCATGGTAGAGCGAGCAAACGCTTTATCACTTTTTGCAACCAATACTCGTGTAAACAATTGTGGTTGCACATAGGGCATAAGCACAATAGAAATAAAGCCTATTAATAAAAACTGCCAATTAAGCACACCTTTAGGACCAGGTGCAGATAGCAAAGCAGGTTCGATTGTGGCAACTTGCGCAAATAAATTGCCCATACCACCACTTGCCGAGATAGCAAAAAACGCAATCGCCCAAACCGTCACTAGCAACACCAACCCTTGCACCATATCCGTCACAAAAATTGCCTTAATACCGCCAAACCACGAATAGGTCATCATTAATGCAACCATCATAATCGACCACAGCAAATGTGTTTCACCCAATGGTATTGCGGTTTGTAACATCACTGCCGTACCTTTAATTTGGATAGTGATGTAAGGAATCATAAATACCGTTACGCTGGCAACAAAAAATATGACCACCCATTTAGGGAGTCCGCTTTGCTTTAACCACTCGGTTAAGTTTTTTGCCGTACGGCGCTTATTATTGTTAATGGCTAGTTGACGAGCAAAATGTCGCATTTTTAAACCAAAATACAGCAATAACGCAGCCAAACACACATCCGTTATACCCAAAAACACCCATGAGGCAATGCCATGATTTTTAAAAAATGCTGGCATCCCTTCTAACGTAAAGGTACTAAACAAACTGGCAGCAATACCAAAAAATGATAATAAAAAACCAAAACCACTGCCAAACAAATAATGGCTGTTAGTGTTTGTCTTGTTGGTTTTTGAATTGTAGGACAATCGCCATGCAGTGCCTGCTAAAAATAGCAAATAAGCAGCCAATAGTGTTAATAACAAAACGGTATTACTCATCACGATTACCCCCGCTTTCACCATCAGTTTTCTCAAAATCTGAGTCGTTAGTGACATGGCTCATTTTTATTGCAAAAATAATGGTAATTAGGCAAACAAAAAATGAGACAGCTAACCAAAACCACAAAATAACGGGCACGCTCATAACAAGCTTGCTTTGCATTTGTGTGGGTAATGTGGTGGTAAAAATTGCAGTTAATGCCAAAGATATTGGTAAAAAAACACAACTAATGAGTAAGCGAATAGGTAAGGCAGCGTTGCCTTTTGATATGTTGGACATAGCAGAAATCCTCTGTATGAAAAAATTTGGGGTGCTGTCTCCGTCTTTCGGATAAAAGCACCCCATAATCATACTCTGTTATGCCAAACAGGACAATTTTTTTAACAAAACACCTATAAATCATTGCTATTTAAGAATTTAACAGCAGATTTAATGCGGTAGTTTTTGGTTTTCTGGTGGGCTAAACAAGGCAGCCAGTTTGTTTTTTAGCCCCTTCTCATTAAAAAACTGGCGCCACATTCTTAAAAAAACCGTAAAAATTGCTTTCGGCATATTATCGGTTGTTTGTTCTCCCACCGCACCATAGCGTACAGGATTATTGACTAAATCTTCTTCAACATAAGTACCAAATAGTCGGTCAAAAATTATCAATACGCCACCATAATTTTTATCAATATACTCTGGGTTAGTGCCATGATGCGCTCTATGATTAGAAGGTGTATCAAAAATGTATTCTATCCAAGCTGGCAACTTGCCTACCACTTCTGTGTGGATAAAATACTGATAAATTAGGTCTAACGCATAAAAGAAGAATACCCAAACCGGATGCACACCCAATAACATCAATGGAGTAAAAAACAGCCACCATCCGACAACCGAGTACAACAAACTTTGACGCATGGCTGTTGATAAGTTCATTTTATCGTCTCCATGATGCACAACATGGGCAGACCAAAACCAAGTAATACGGTGGGACGCGCGATGAAACCAATAATAACAAAACTCTACTGCCACAAAAATTGGTACGGCGGTTAGCCAAGTAACTGGAATATCAAAAAAACGGAAGTGATACACCCACATGCAAATTGGCAGCACAACCAATGCTTGCGCAATGATTTCAAACAACAAATAGGTGCCACCAAGGCTAAAGTTAGTAACAGCTCGTTTTATGCTAAAGTTTTTGTCTTTACCTTTTGATTTTTGATAAAGCCACTCAAGTGCAAATAGCATCAAAAAAGGCAATCCCATTAACGGTAGCACCCATTCTTGCCAATGTTGTGGTAACACAGAAGAAACCAAGCCATGCCATTGTTCTGGCAGTAAACTTAATATCTGTTGATTTAGTTGATCTTTAAGAATAGTAAGATTCATGATATCTGTCCCTGATAAAAACCTCTATGTGTTGAAGATAACCTTACATTGATAGTATCCACACAAAGTCATTGTGCCCAATGGCGGCTATTTTTACAGTTTAATCATCTTGTTTTGTTTTTAGTACAAAAAACATCCATTAATTATAAAGCCTTATGCCATAGCACAAATATATTTAATTGACTATACTGTTTAAAGTTCATCTAACTTTTGGAAACCCTTATGCAAAGGATTGCACTTGGGATTTTGTTTAGCTTTTTTTGGTCATCTGCCTTTATTGCTGGCAAATACTCAATAAAATACCTCGCACCGCTTAATTTTATTAGCCTACGCCTTGGTTTGGCTGGGGTGGCATTGCTATTAGCCAGTTTTGCTTATCGTTATTTAACAAAACACAGCCTCAACTTAAATGCATTTAAAAACCCCTACCTTTGGCGAGATGCCTTTGTGTTAGGCTTATGTAATTATGTTTTTTATTTAGGACTATCCTATACAGGGATGCAATATGTTTCTCCTGAATTGGCGGTTTTGTTAGTATCAACTACCCCATTTGTGACATCTTTTGTTGTCTCTTGGATTGCAAAAACATGGTCAAAACTTTTGTGGCTTGCCATTACCATGGGATTTTTAGGGGTGTTTTTGGTACTCTCCGCCCGTATCGGTGGTGTCTCTCTATGGATAAAACAGCTGAGCCACCCGACCCACGCCAACGAGTTAATAACTGGTGTGACTTGGCTACTATTAGCAGTCGTTGCGGTATCCATAGGCACCCTATATTTTCAATTTTTCGCTAAAAAAACGACAGACAAATTATACCTTGTGGCACTACAAAATATGGTTGGCGCTATCATATTGTTCCCTTTTGTAGACCTTGCACACTGGTCAGCGGTAATATTTATTCCCGAATTTTTGATTTCGTTAATCTATCAAATGATATTTGTATCGATGATTGCCATGATAATGTGGTTTAAAGTAATTGAGTGGTTTGGTCCTGGCTATGCTTCTGCATTTCATCTGCTTAATCCAATTTTTGCCACTTTTTTGTCGGTCATATTGTTTGGTGTACAGCTAACCACAGCCGATATCATTGGCACTTTGATGGTCGTCTTCGCAATGGGTATCGTTAGCTTAGACCTCGTAAGAAAATAAACATACATAACCTATAAAGTCATTTATAATAAAATCACATGTGTTTAAACATTTAAAGCAGACAACGCCACAAAATAATAAATCAAGAAATTAAGGATTAACATGCTATATACAACTTTGCCACAAATAAACGAAAGCGTCTCTAAAATTTGTCTAGGTACCATGACATGGGATAACGAAGGCGGCATCCAAAATGACGAAAAAGACGCCCATGAGCAAATGGACTATGCGCTTGCACACGGCGTTAACTTTTGGGACACCGCCGAGATGTACCCTGTACTCCCACCGCAAGCAGAAACACAAGGGAATACCGAACGTTGTATTGGCTCTTGGTTTAGCAAAACAGGCAAACGTAAAGATGTAATTTTAGCCAGCAAAATATCGCCAATGGCCTACCTGCGTGATGGTAAAACCCGTTTTAATGCACAGCACATTAGCCAAGCCATTGATGGCAACTTAGAACGTCTACAAACCGATTATATTGATTTATATCAACTACACTGGCCTGAACGCCAAACCAATTTTTTTGGTAACCTTGGCTATACCAAAGGCATGGCAAGGCAAGATTTAAACGATTTAACACCTTTTTTAGAAACCATTCAGGCATTAAATGATGAGATTAAAAAAGGGCGTATACGTGCTTATGGTTTGTCAAACGATACCCCTTGGGGCATTATGAATTACATAAAAGAAGCAGAAAAAAACGGATTATTACCGCCCATTACCGTACAAAATCCATACTCATTGCTTAACCGTACTTACGAGATTGGCTCGGCAGAAATTGCCCACCGTGAGGGCGTTGGCTTACTTGCATACTCACCACTCGGGTTTGGGGTGTTGTCTGGTAAATATTTAAATGGCAAACAACCAAAAGGGGCACGCCTTAGCTTGTTTGACCGTTTTGCTCGTTATAACAATGAACAAGCAATTAAAGCAACAGAGGCGTACGCAAAAATCGCCGAAGATGCTGGGCTAGACATGGCAAAAATGGCATTAGCATTTGTTAACTCTCGCCATTTTGTTACCAGCAACATCATTGGTGCAACAAACCTAGAACAGCTTGCAAACAATATTGATTCGATTAATTTAAAGCTAAGTGAAGACGTACTGACGGCAATTGAAGAAGTACATAACAATCAGCCTAATCCATCACCTTAATATTTAGCGTATTTAGCTGGTTTTTAATAAAAAACCAGCTAAATCTTGGCTGGATACTCAATATAGTCTTGTTTTGTGATTAAGTTTTATGCGGTTTTAATATGGAGGAACATCACAATAATAATAAATGAAACCCTATAAAAATAATCAGGTATAATTGCGTGACTACGTTAGCCTATCGCAAATACCTTATCACTAATCATGCCACCCACCATGTCATCAATCATGCAAAACGCTCATAATCAGCCTCTATCAGCAACACAAATAACCAAACAATGGTTTGCTCAGCCTGTCCGTTTACTCGCACCAATGGAAGGCTTAACCGACCCACTGATGCGAGAGATTTTAACTCAAATTTCTGTTGATTTAACCGCTGATATTGCACAAGAACAAAAAGGCTACAGCTGGTCAGTTAGTGAATTTATCCGCGTTACTCAAACTGTTTTACCAAACCATGTTTTTTATAAATATGTACCAGAGCTACATACCAATAGCAAAACCAAAGCAGGCACACCCATCCATATCCAATTATTGGGCAGTGATGCAAAGTTAATGGCAGAAAACGCCGTAAAAGCATGTGAACTTGGCGCACCAGCAATTGATATCAACTTTGGTTGCCCAGCCAAAACAGTCAATAACCACAAGGGTGGCTCAGTTTTATTAACAGAACCTCCGTTAATGCAAGCCATCATTTCTGCGGTACGTACCGCTGTGCCGGCACATATCCCTGTTTCTGCCAAAATACGTTTGGGCTATGAAAACATGGATAATATGGATGATATCCGTCAGGCAATTGCTGATAGCGGCGCCAACTGGCTAACCATCCATGCACGTACTAAAACCCAAGGTTACAAACCGCCTGCCTACTGGGATAAAATCACCAAGTTTACCGATTTGCCAATACCTATTATTGCCAATGGAGAAATTTGGACACCTGAGCACGCTAAAAACTGTATGATTCAAGCCAATACGCCACACCTTATGCTTGGACGTGGGGCAGTGACTCGCCCTGATTTACTTGCAAAAGTTTGCCATGACGATAACAACTTACCTACCCCAACTTTAACATGGTCGGCGCTCATCCCCCATCAAATCAATTTTTTATCAGGGCAAGCAAAAAGCGATACCATGTTAGTTGGTCGCTACAAACAGTGGCTGGGCATGCTCACCAAAGGGTATGATGAGGCTATCGAGGTTTGGGATACCGTTAAAAGAGAAAAAGAGTTAAATAAGATTATCGATTTATTATTATCAACTTGTTAGTTAAAACAGTTGGATAAAAGTAAGTTAGTTAAAGATAAAGGGTGCAAGCGATTAATACCCTAGCACCCTAATTTTAAACCTGTTACTAATGCTAAGTTGAAACGGCAAGCATTACAGCGCCAACTTAGCTGCTAAATAAAATAGCATCATAATACATGCCATAGAAAGCAACCATAAAACCGAGCGTAACGTCGCCCAATTAAGTATATAAGCAAAGCCATACGCCACCCTAAGCCCCACATACAAAACTGCAAGATAATTAATGATCTGTTGCGGCACAAAAAACAGCATGGCAACCAGCATGGCGGCTAAAAACATGGGCAATGATTCAAAACTATTTTTTTGTATCGCATCTACCCTTGCTGCCAGCCCCGTTTGTTTTGCCATAAACTCACGTGGGTTACTGTTATCAACGGCTTTAAAACCTGCAATAACTTTAGCAATAATGGCAAAAGCAAAGGGTAACAAACAAGCCAATGCCATCAAACCAATTGACGCTGAAGATGTGTTAGGAATCATAGAAAACATAACGTATTATTCTGCCTCAATAATCTCAAAATCATGGGTAATCTTAACCCCACCACTTTCAAGCATACGACTTGCAGAACAGTATTTTTCTGCCGATAGCGCGACCGCTTTAGCAACTTGCTTTTCTCTAACCGCTTTGCCAGTAACAACAAAATGCAAGTGGATGTCAGTATAAACCGCTGGCACAGCATCGGCACGATTGGCGGTAAGTTCACAGCGTACGTCTGATACGTCTTGACGACCTTTTTGTAAAATCGTTACCACATCATAACTTGCACAACCACCCAAGCCAAGCAAGATTAACTCCATTGGGCTTGCGCCTTTTTGTTTTTGTGCATCCATTGGTACATCATGCCCAGAAGGAGACGTTCCAACAAAATTTACGTCATCTTGCCAGCTAACGGTTGCGTTCATTTCTGCCATTTTATTGTCCTTATTTAATGTTAATTTAAATTTATTGTTGATTTAACAGCCTATCATAACCTATTTTTTTGGTTTGTTATGGTTTATTACTTACCAATTTAAAAATATCATTGTACATCTGTAGGAATTCTTGGTTTAATAGAAGTAATGATATGGCGTTAAACTTGCATTAACACAACAATCAACAAAACATTAAATTCTTGATTAATTCAGGTTATTTTGAAGACAGTTATTGTCAATGCTCGTTTGGCTCAATGCTTATCAAAGCAACTATTAAGTAAACTTCTATAATAAAATAATAAACCAACAGTTTGCCCAATAACAGCCTTTGATTGCGCTTTTTTTTCAAAAATTTTAAGGTTTTAGTCATGATAGATGCAGACGGCTTTCGTGCCAATGTCGGTATCATCCTGGCAAATGCACGTGGACAAGTTCTATGGGCAAAACGTATTGGGCACAACTCTTGGCAGTTTCCACAAGGTGGGATTGACCGTGGAGAAACACCCGTTGATGCAATGTATCGAGAGTTATTTGAAGAGGTTGGACTTCAGCCACATCATGTGACTCCTTTAGCCGTCACAAATGGCTGGCTACGTTATCGTTTACCAAAGCGTTTTATCCGCCAAGGGCAATACCCCATGTGTATTGGGCAAAAACAAAAGTGGTTTTTGCTACAGCTAGATGAGCCGAATACTCAATTTATCCGCTTTGATGCGGGCAAACCAGAGTTTGATCATTGGGAATGGGTAAGCTATTGGTACCCGCTCAATCAAGTTGTACATTTCAAGCGAGGTGTTTATCGCCGTGCACTACTAGAGCTTGCTCGCAATGTACCACTGCAAAAAGAATTAATTATCCCAAGTGACATGCAACACAATCATTTACTGGTGTAATGAACTCAACTCTTTACCATCAAACGCTTAGCGCTTTTTAATAGCCTAGGCGACTTTTTTTATTTACTTAAAAGCACTAATTTACTTTTCTTGTCAGCGTTTTGCTGGCTACTCGTTAAAATACTTTGGGTGCGTGTACCATAGTTATTGAGTCGATTGTGTTCAATAAAAATGGAAGACAGTGCCTGCTCAATTTCTGATGCTAGTCCTGTATCTGGTATTTTATCTTTTGGCGATTGCATGGTGTCAGACAATACCTCAAAAGCGACTTCTTCCCATCTATCTGTTGATATATGTTGCGCAATTAACGGCAACACCTCCTGATAAACCCGCGTACGTAAACGCTCGCATTTAAACCAAGCTGCATCCGGCTGCCCGTTAGAAAAAACATGTAGCCCGTTATGTAAGGCAGTGGGCGAAACGCCTCGATTATTAACTAACACCGCTTGCCTGCTTTTTGGATTGCTATCTCCCAATACCAAATTAAAACCAGCATAGTCATTAAGTTTAATTTGCTTGGCAAACGCCATGGGCGATAAATCACTTGTTAAAAAGTCAGTAACTAACTTACCTCGTGAAGGCTGGTTAGCATTAGGATGCACCACCTCCCTAAAATTTAAGATGGTTGCCCAACGCCCATTTTGCGTGCCGTTTTGACTTTGATGATAGCCAAGCCAAGTGCCGCCACTTTTTTCATCTCTGCCTGCAAAAATGGGTAAATCTGCCCATTGATATGCAGGCAAAGTCGGACGGTCTAAAAACTCATCTCGATTTGAAAGTAAAATCAATGGCATTTCTTCAAATAATTGCCAAGCAATGGCGACAATACACATATTCTTCCTGCTTGTTTTTACAAACGCACTTAAAAAATCAATATTAAAAAACCGTTAAGCAAATAACACGTTTACTACGTTTTTTGGTATCATAAATCTAATTTTATAAATATAAATCAATACAAGATAACATATTATGGCAATGATTCATCCTCAATTTGACCCTGTTTTGCTTTCACTTGGTCCGATACAAATCCACTGGTATGGATTTATGTATTTACTGGCATTTGCAGCCGCATACGGTTTAGCACATTACCGCAGTACCAAGCGAGACGACTGGACATCAGACATGGTTTCTGATTTGGTTTTTTATGGGGCATTAGGCGTTATCCTTGGTGGGCGGATTGGCTATGTGCTGTTTTATCAATTTGGCGAATTTTTAAAAAACCCAGCGTATTTGTTTAGAGTATGGGAAGGAGGCATGTCATTCCATGGTGGTTTTTTAGGCGTTATGTTTGCCATGATGTATTTTGGTTATAAGTATAAAAAATCTGCTTTTACGGTATGGGATTTTATTGTACCTTGCGTGCCAACGGGTCTACTCTTTGGCCGCTTAGGCAACTATATTAATGGCGAGTTATGGGGGCGTGTCTCGGATGCTAGCCACCCTTGGTTAACCTACTTTCCTCAAGCGGCTGGTGCAGATACACAACTATTACAGTCTAACCCAAGCATACAAAACCTTGTAAAAGAGGTCGCTGGGCAATACCTGTTACCACGCCACCCTTCTCAACTTTATGAGGCATTTGCAGAAGGTTTGTTGCTGTTTGTTGTGTTGTGGTGGTTCTCTTCTCGTCCACGCCCACGCATGGCTGTCACCTCATTATTTTTGATAGGCTATGGTTTAAGCCGATTTATCATCGAGTTTTTCCGCCAGCCAGATGCCGACCAAGGATTTATTTTATTTGGTTGGATGACAAAAGGACAAATTTTAAGTGCACCTATGATAATCGTAGGCTTAATTATGCTTATCATTGCTTATCGCAATAAAATTTATGATTGGGGTAAACAATAAAATCAAAGGGTGTAAATCACAATGCAAAAGATACAATACCATCTATGTTGCTATCATACCTGCAAAGTCAGGTAACAGTTGATTTTAACAACCTAAAACCACAAAAAATAAAAGATACGCACACACATAACAAACGACATATCACAGAGAAAAAACATGATTACCAGCAAAAATGAACAAGCCTATTTAGATTTAATACAATACGTGCGTGACAACGGCACCAAAAAGAGTGACCGCACTGGCACTGGTACACGAAGCCATTTTGGCGCACAATTACGTTTTGACATGAGCGACGGCTTTCCGCTTTTAACCACCAAAAAAGTGCATTTTAAATCTATTGTTTATGAGTTGTTATGGTTTTTAAAAGGCGACACTCATGTTCAATATTTACAGGACAATGGGGTTAGAATCTGGAATGAATGGGCAACTGCCGAACAAACTGCCAAGTTTAACCGTCCAGCAGGAGAGCTTGGTCCTGTATATGGGCATCAATGGCGTAACTATGGTGCAAGCAAAAAAGCCGATGGCAGCTACAATCATGATGGTGTTGACCAAATCCAAGAGCTGATTGACACCATTAAAACCAATCCAGACTCTCGCCGTTTAATTGTTTCTGGTTGGAACCCTGCCGAGGCAAATCAAGTAGCATTGCCGCCTTGCCACACGCTCTTCCAGTTTTTTGTAGCCGATGGCAAGTTAAGTTGTCAGTTATATCAACGCTCGGCAGATTTGTTTTTAGGTGTGCCATTTAATATTGCCAGCTATGCATTGTTAACGCATATGGTAGCGCAAGTTTGCGGACTTGGGGTTGGCGAGTTTGTGTGGACAGGTGGGGATTGCCATATTTACGATAACCACATAGATCAGGTTAATGAGCAGTTGAGCCGTAGCCAATTTGAGCTACCAACGCTTTGGTTAAACCCTGATGTTGATGATGTTTTTGGTTTTAATTTTGAAGATATTAAAGTAGAAAATTACCAGTCTCATGCCACGATTAAAGCACCCGTTGCCGTTTAAAACCAAACAATAACTTTAAAGGATACAAATGGATAACACCAACAACATTACCATTGCCCAAATCGTTGCTATCAGTAGCAACCGTTGTATTGGCAAAGACAACGATTTACCTTGGCACATTAGCGAAGACCTGCAACACTTTAAGCGTATGACCACGGCTGACAGTGTGGGCGAAAATGGTTTTAAAGGTATTGTGGTGATGGGGCGTAAAACGTTTGAGTCGATGCGGTCTCGTCCTTTACCAAACCGTGTGAATATCATAATTACCCGTCAAAGCGATTATGTACCTCAAAAAAGCTCAGATAAGTGGGCTGAGTGGATTGAGCAAGGCAAAATAATTGTGGTAAATAGCCTTGATGAAGCAATTGAGGTGGGGAAACAACAAGCCACACAACAAAGTTTAGATACGCTTTGGGTAATTGGCGGAGAGCAAATATTTAGACAAGCCCTACCAATAACAACGCGTGTGGAACTAACACAGGTAAACACAGTCATTGAAAATGGCGATGCTTTTTATCCTGACCTGCCAACCGACTTTAAACAAGTTAGCAAGTCTGACACCAAAATAGATGAAAAAACTGGGTTTGAATTTGAGTTTTTGACTTATCTAGCATAGTGGTATCTTTCAAATATACTTGATTGCCGATAACACTCCGTTAAAAAAAGATTAGCTAGGTACTTATTGCCTAGCTTTTTTAAATCAAACCACCTCGCCACATACAAACCCACTTGCCCACGCCCATTGGAAGTTATAACCGCCAAGCCAGCCAGTTACATCTAACACCTCGCCAACAAAATACAGCCCTTGCTGGCGTTTGCTTTCCATCGTTTTAGAAGACACCTCATCAGTCGCTACCCCACCACGAGTTACCTCCGCCGTGCGGTAACCTTCGGTACCTGATGGCTTGATTTCCCAATCATTAAGCGTATTGCCAAGCTTTACAAGTGTTTCATCTTTAATATTAGCAAGTTCCGTTTCAGTAACCTCTGCCCACAACAAGCTTTGCAAAGCAGACAACAAATTTTTAGGAAAATATTCAGCCAATGCCGTTCGGATACGTTGTTTTGGGTGCTTGGCTTTATGTGTTAACAACAGCTCACTTGCCTGCACATTAGGCATTAAATTTAAATGTATGGTCTCGCCTTGTTGCCAGTAATTAGACAACTGAAGCATGGCAAAACCAGATAAACCACGATGGGTAAATAGTAACGGGCGAGCAAAACTGGCACGCTCATTAAATGCCACCACATCCAAACTAATACCCGACAACGATGCAAAAACCTCCCCCAATTTATCAGTAAAAGTAAAGGGTACAAGTCCAGCTGTGGTTGGCATAAGCTGATGCCCAAATTGCTGTGCGATTTGATAACCCAATCCAGTTGCTCCCATCGTGGTGATTGACAACCCACCTGTTGCAATCACCAAAGATTCACAATAAATAAGGCGCTGTTTATCTTTATTTTGCGTCGTAACAGCAAATTTATATTTGGTAGAAAAATCCGTTTCCTCTAGCAAAGCTATACTAGCTGGTGATTGTGATGTGGTGTCTTGATCTATGACATTAATATCAACAACCTCAGTATGCAAGTTAATATCCACCCCCACTTGCTCACATTCGGTTAATAACATTTTTACAATATCTTTAGAAGACACATCACAAAACAGTTGCCCATAGTCTCTCTCGTGATAAGGGATTTGATGCTTGGCAACCATACCAATAAACTCCCAGTTACTATAACGAGACAAAGCCGATTTGCAAAAATGAGCATTGTGACTAATGTAGTTTTCTGGTTCAACAAAATAATTTGTAAAGTTGCAACGCCCACCACCCGACATTAGAATTTTTTTACCTGCTTTGTTGGCATGGTCAATGACCGTCACTTTTCGCCCTCGTCCGCCTGCGGTCATAGCACAAAATAACCCAGATGCCCCTGCACCAATGATGAGTACCTCAGTTTTTATGGTTTGCATAGCTTGCACAATTAGCCTTAAGTTTTATCGTTGTTTTATGTTCAGTTTAGCTACAAATTATAACATTATCGATAAAACTTATTTTTCATAAATAACAACACTATATAAAACAAGATAATAAAAAAGTTTACAATTACTCAAAAATCTGCTAAAAATATGGGGGATTAAAGAGATATTGGCATTAAGGACAAGATGCGATATTCATTATATGATTTATGATAAATAGCTCATATCTACTTAAACCGACAAGGAGGTTAAACATGTCCAAAACATACCCTGCAAGTGCTGAGTTTTCTGCCAAAGCAAACACCACATCAGAGCAATACCAACAAACTTATGCTGAGTCTATTACCGATGGTGGTAATGAGGCATTTTGGCAAAAAAGATCAGAACTACTTGATTGGTACAAAAAACCAACCATCATCAAAAATGTAAATTACGACCTAGATGACTTTAAAATCAAATGGTATGAAGATGGCGAGTTAAACGTATCAGTAAACTGTATTGATCGTCACTTAGCAGAAAGCCCATACAAGCCAGCTATTATTTGGGAAGGTGACCACCCATCAGAGCACAAAATCATTTCATATAAAGAGTTGCATCAAGAGGTCTGCCGTTTAGGCAATGCGCTTCGTAAAATGGGTGTGCAAAAAGGCGATCGTGTTACCCTTTATTTACCAATGATTCCTGAAGCCGTATTTTCTATGTTGGCTTGTGCGCGCATTGGTGCGGTACACTCAGTCGTTTTTGGTGGGTTTTCATCAGACAGCTTAGCAAACCGCATTATAGATAGCCAATCTAAAGTTGTTATCACCGCAGATGAAGGCGTACGTGGTGGCAAACATACCCCACTTAAAACAAATGTGGACCATGCGTTAGATGTTGATGGTACTGAATGCGTTGAGAAGGTTGTTGTTGTACACCGTACAGGTACGTCTGTTCCGATGAGTGGCCGTCGTGATGTTTGGTATCACACGGTTGTTGACAATGCGAGCAATGAGTGTGAACCAGAAAAAATGAACGCAGAAGACCCACTATTTTTGCTATACACTTCTGGCTCAACGGGTACGCCAAAAGGCGTATTACATACAACTGGCGGTTATTTAACGTATACCCTATCTACCTTTAGAGATATTTTTGATATCAAAAAAGATGACGTATTTTGGTGTACTGCCGATGTAGGTTGGATTACTGGTCATAGTTATGTAACCTATGCACCACTTGCTAATGGTACAACGACCGTTATGTTTGAAGGTGTACCACAGTACCCAGATTGGGCACGTATTGGTCATATTGTTGACAAGCATGATATTACCATTTTATATACCGCACCAACTGCCATCCGTGCCATGATGAAAGAAGGCGATGAATTTGTGCGTAAATCAGATCGCTCTAGCCTACGCCTATTAGGCTCGGTGGGTGAGCCAATCAATCCAGAAGCTTGGGACTGGTTCTATAACGTCGTTGGCGATGCGCGTTGCCCAATTGTTGACACATGGTGGCAAACCGAAACAGGCGGCGTACTAATGTCACCAATCCCAAATGCTGTAGACTTAAAACCTGGCTCTACGCAAACACCACAATATGGTATTAAACCAGCCATTGTTGATAGTGAAGGCAACGAACTGACAGGCGCTTGTGAGGGTAACCTAATCATCCGTGATAGCTGGCCAGGACAAATGCGTACCATTTGGGGCAACCAAGAACGTTTCTTAGAAGCCTACTTTAGTACCTACCCTGGCAACTACTTTACTGGCGATGGCGCACAACGTGACGAAGATGGTCACTACTGGATTACAGGCCGTGTTGATGATGTATTAAACGTATCTGGTCACCGTCTTGGCACCGCTGAAATTGAGTCTGCCTTAGTTGCACACCCAGCAGTTGCCGAAGCAGCTATTGTTGGTATGCCACACGAGATTAAAGGTCAAGGCGTTGCTGGTTACTTAATTTTACGCACAGGCGAAGAAGCAACCGACATGCTTAAAGCTGAAATCAACCGTCACGTACGTGCCGAAATTGGTCCAATCGCAAGCCTTGATGCAATGTATATTGTTGATGGTTTACCAAAAACTCGTTCAGGTAAAATCATGCGTCGCATTTTGCGTAAGCTTGCTGCTGGCGAATATGACGGCTTAGGCGACACTTCTACTTTAGCGGATAGTGACGTTGTAGATAGCTTAATTGACGTTGTTAAAAATGGCTAATCTTCATTAAACAAACGCTTATCTTTATTAAGCCAATCACCTTAAAGGTGGTTGGCTTTTTATTTTAAGCTGGGTTGCATTAGCAAAACTGAGCATAAAACATGTTTAATTTAACATATTTAAATATATAGAAAATGAGCTAAAAAATGCGGTTAAATAGCACAGCGGTTTAAGATTATATGTGGTGATGAGATATTTTTTATGAGCATTATTATTGGCATTTTTAACCACAACAGTTTGCCTCCTCCTTTAAACATGTTAAGCTTGTCATCAACTATTTTTATCATAAAAATAT
The DNA here is from genome assembly GCF_051097895.1 of Psychrobacter sp. HD31. Classification (GTDB taxonomy): domain Bacteria; phylum Pseudomonadota; class Gammaproteobacteria; order Pseudomonadales; family Moraxellaceae; genus Psychrobacter. The sequence continues at coordinate 1,815,304 of NZ_CP142525.1, read as the reverse complement.
TGATATGACTCAGCCAACACAGCAAAATTTAAGCAATAATACCAGCATTTTTAATCTGCCAAACAATTTAACCATTGCTCGCATTGTCATGATTCCTATTTTTGTGGCAATTGCCTATTGGCCACCTGCTTTAGGTATTGGCACACCAATGATTAGTAATAATGCGATTGCAAATATTGGGATGAATATCGACAGTTTTAGCAATAGTATGCTACGCCATTTTTTGCTCACCTTTTTATTTGTTTTAGCGGCAATTACAGATTGGCTGGATGGTTACCTAGCCCGTAAAATGAACATTACCTCAGCATTTGGGCGGTTTTTAGACCCTGTTGCCGATAAATTAATGGTTGCAGCAGCACTGATTATTTTGGTGCAATGGCATCCCAATATCATTATGGCCATTGCTGCCATTGTCATTATCTCACGTGAAATTGCAGTATCTGCGTTGCGTGAGTGGATGGCAGAGCTGGGTAATCGTACTAGTGTGGCCGTATCCTATGTTGGCAAGTTAAAAACCACGTTTCAGATGATAGCCATTACCGTACTGCTACTAAACTGGCAATCGCTTGAAACCATAGGCTATGTGTTGATGTTAGCAGCAGTAATTTTAACCCTTTGGTCAATGATGATATATATGAAAGCCGCTTGGCCATATTTAAAGCAAGGGTAAACAAAAAAATTTGTTACTTCTTTCACTCAATACAAAATAATACAAACGTCCAATCATGGGCGTTTTTTATTGCCAATCTCTCACCACTCATCGCATAAAATTGTTATAATTCAATCATTACATTTGTCATTCTCAAATAACCCAACAAGAGAACCGCTCTTATGATGACCATCGCTGGACGTGCATTTCTTACGGCATTTCAAACGCAACAACTCGTTGCCGAACTTAACACCAAAACAAAGCTTAAAGTAACTGACTTAACCAGCCAACAAGTCTATATTACTTCTCGCTCGCTGCAACCTGCTGAATACAAAAAGGCAATTAACTTACTAAACCAAGGCGATGAAATTAGCCTACAAAGCGCTAATGACGGACAAATCCAAGTCACCGTTTGTCCACGTTTTGGCACAATCAGCCCATGGGCAAGTAAGGCAACAGACATCTTTAATAACTGTGATATCACCCTTGAGCGTGTTGAGCGTGCCGTGGTGTTTACTTTAACCTTAGACATGGCAGAACTGGTGGATGGTAAACTTCCAAAGACTGCTGAGCAGACTTTGCATGACCAAATGACGCAGTCTATTGTTTATAAAGTCGACAGCGTGCATAACTTATTTGATGACCACCAGCCGTCTCATTTAAATGAAATCGACATCATTGGTGGTGGTCGTGAAGCACTAGAAACGGCAAATATCGAGTTTGGTTTTGCCTTATCGAGTGAAGATATTGATTATCTCATGAATGCCTATGTGAATGACCCAGAACAGGCATTAAAGCGTAATCCAACCGATGTTGAACTCATGATGTTTGCTCAAGCAAACTCCGAGCATTGCCGTCATAAAATCTTTAATGCAGAATGGACGATTGATGGTGAGGTACAACCAAAATCATTGTTTAAGATGATTCGCAACACTCACGAAAGCAATCCTGATGGCATTTTGTCTGCTTATAAAGACAATGCCGCTGTGATGGCAGGCTTTGAAGCCCAGCGTTTTTATCCTGTCAATGACTCACAAGACGCTCACCACAACTACAATTTCCACAATGAGCAAGTCGATATTTTAATGAAGGTGGAGACCCACAACCACCCAACTGCCATTGCGCCTTATGCTGGCGCTTCAACAGGTTCAGGCGGCGAAATTCGTGACGAGGGCGCAACGGGGCGTGGCGGTAAACCAAAAGCAGGTTTGGCAGGCTTTAACGTATCTCATCTACACTTGCCAGATATGCCAGAAAAGTGGGAGCAGTCTGGTGCAGTCAACACCAAGGTTTATGGTAAGCCCGAGCGTATGGCATCACCACGAGACATTATGACCCATGCACCACTGGGCAGTGCTAACTTCTCTAATGAGTTTGGTCGTCCTAATCTGTGTGGTTATTTCCGCTCATTCCAATTAGACACTTCACAAGAGCAAGATGGTAGCCAAATGCGTGGCTATCACAAACCCATGATGATTGCAGGTGGTTTTGGTAACATCAAGCGTAACTTGGTTGAAAAAAATGCCATTGCTGAAGGTGATTTGCTTATCGTATTGGGTGGTCAAGCGATGCAAATTGGTTTGGGCGGTGGTGCTGCCTCATCTGTGGACAGTGGGGAGCTGGATGAAGGCTTGGATTTTGCCTCTGTGCAACGTGATAATGCCGAGATGGAACGCCGTTGCCAAGAAGTCATTGACCGCTGTTGGGCATTGGCAAAAGAAGGTGAAGATACCAACCCAATCGTTTCTATCCATGACGTGGGTGCAGGCGGGTTATCAAACGCCATGCCAGAGCTGGTTGATGACCACGGATTAGGCGCAGTGCTTGAGCTTCGTAAAGTGCCTTCGCTTGAGGCAGGCATGTCACCAATGGCTATCTGGTCTAATGAGGCACAAGAGCGTTATGTGTTGGCAGTTCGCCCTGACGATATTGAACGATTTGAAGCCATTTGTGAGCGTGAGCGTTGCCCTTATGCGGTGCTTGGTCATGCAACCGAAGTGCGTCAATTAGTGGTAAACGATGAGCTATTACCTGAGCAACCCGTTGATATGCCAATGCAGGTGTTGCTTGGTGGTACGCCAAAAATGAAACGCTCATTTAGTCGTACAGACAATCTTAAAACACAACTTAACCCACTCAATACAGCTGATATTGACCTAAAAACTGCTGTAGCAGATGTACTACGTCATCCAACCGTTGCCAGTAAGTCTTTCTTAATCAGCATTGGTGACCGCTCTATCACTGGTATGGTGGTGCGTGACCAATACGTTGGACGCTATCAAGTACCCGTGGCGGACTGTGCGGTAACTGCAACAGGACTCACTGCAACCACAGGTGAAGCCATGAGCATGGGTGAGCGTCCCCCAGTTGCCTTGATTAATCCAGCAGCTTCTGCCCGTTTGGCGGTTGCCGAAGCCATCACTAACATTGCAGGGGCAAGAATAGACAAGCTATCTGACATTACCTTATCCGCTAACTGGATGGCAGCGTGTGGAGAAGATAGTGAAGATTCTGCCTTGTTTGATGCGGTGTATACGGTTGGTGAAGAGCTGTGTCCAAAGCTTGGCATTGCCATTCCTGTGGGTAAAGACTCACTATCAATGCGTGCCAATTGGTCGGATGAAGACGGTGATAAAAGTGTCGTTAGCCCAATGAGCTTGGTGATTTCTGCATTTGCTCCTGTCAGCAATGTGGCAAAAACTTTAACGCCAGAACTGGTAAATGCAGATGCAGGCTTATATCGACTCGATTTATCAAAAGGTCAGTTCCGTTTGGGTGGTTCTATTTTGGCTCAAACCATGAGTCAGCTGGGTGATGAGTGTCCAGATTTAGACATTGAAAATGGTGCAGACGACCTAGTTAACCTGTTTAACTTTATTCAAGCAGGTAATGAAGCTGGGGTTATTTCTGCCTATCACGACATTGGTGATGGCGGCTTGATTGCCACAGTTGCGGAAATGCAGTTTACGGCTCGCATGGCAATTAACCTAAATTTGTCTGATAACGACTCTAATAATGGGTTGATTGGTCAGCTATTTGCTGAAGAGTTAGGTGCCGTCATTCAGGTATTACCAGAGCATGTTGAGCAGGTAATGGCATTGGCTGATGAACACCATGTGGGTGAGCTAATGACCCTAATCGGTCAAACCATAGAGACCCCAGAAGGTGGTGCAAACCAAGATAAATTGACCATCATTACGCCATCTCATATGGGAGATAACGCCCTAGTATTTGACCGTGCTGACCTACAACAAACATGGACTCAAGTCAGCTATCAAATTGCCAAGAATCGTGACAACCCTGCTTGTGTACAACAAGAATTTGACTTGATTGTTGACCCTACACACTTGGGGTTAATTGCTCAAGCCAACTATGATTTAGACCAAAAGATTGAAGTGCCTTATCTAAATGCTCGCACCGTGCGACCAAAAGTGGCAATTTTGCGTGAGCAAGGTGTCAATGGACAGCTAGAGATGGCGGCAGGGTTTGTGCAAGCAGGGTTTGAAGCCGTTGACGTACATATGAGCGACCTCATTAAAGGACGCGTACACTTGCGTGACTTTGAAGGCTTGGTAGCTTGTGGTGGCTTTAGTTATGGTGATGTCTTGGGTGCTGGCTCTGGTTGGGCTAATTCGGTATTGTTCCATGATGAGCTGCGTATGCAGTTTGTTCAGTTCTTCCATCGTAAAGAAACCTTTAGTTTAGGGGTGTGTAATGGCTGTCAAATGATGGCTCAGTTAAAAGACTTGATGCCTGATGCTGCTCACTTCCCACGCTTTATTGCAAATAACTCTGCACGCTTTGAAGGTCGTACCGTCAATGTACGGATTGAACAAACTAAGTCGGTATTATTGACGGGTATGCAAGGCAGTATCCTCCCTGTTGCTGTCGCTCATGGTGAAGGTTTGGCTGATTTAAGGGCTGACGAAGTTCAAAACATGGCGCAACATGGTCATCTTGCCCTGCGTTATGTCGATAGCCAAGGTAACCCGACGCAAACTTATCCACTCAACCCGAATGGCTCTATTGGTGGCGTGACTGGGGTTACCAGTAATGATGGACGTGTAACCCTGATGATGCCACACCCTGAGCGTAACTTACGTGCGATTAACCACAGCTGGAAACCAAACGAATGGCAAGGTGATGGTGCATGGATGCGTATGTTTAGAAATGCGATGGCGTTTTTGCAGTAACTTTTTGTGATTGTAAGCGAACTTAAAAATCGTCATGCCTTGTGGTGTGGCGATTTTTTATACCTGACAAAACCATCTTAAAATAAGGGAGTTTGTCATTAATCATAAACTAATTGTATAATGTTGCCCTTCTATAAAAACCATCCTTTATCATTATGCAAATACCTGCTCTATTCCAAAAACTAACCACATTTAGTAAAAGCTCTTTTTATCATGCTTGTTATTGGTTAAGTTTATTGTTATTTAGTTGTTTATCAATATTTGCAATGGGTAGAACCGGTGAGCGGATTTTAGCCTATGGTCTATGGCTTTTTATCAGCCTATGGGTATTAAAGCTATTGAGTAATAAAGGCTTTGTCATTTATCTGTGGTTTGTCTTTTTATTATCTGCCCTGTATTTACCAACAGCCATTAATTATGGCGAGTTAGATATTGGTGCGATTATCTCACTGTACGAGACAAATAAAGCAGAGTCATTAGAATTTGTCACTGAATTGGTATCTTTAAAGACTTTTTTCTATCTGATTATCTATATCGGGCTATTCACCTGCGTTTATAAGCTAAATAAACACATAAAAAGCAGCCAAAATACAAAAAAAATGCTCGGTATCTTTTTATTGGTGATTGTATTACCAATTATGCATAGACCTTGTTCTGAAATATATAAAGAAAAACAAGTTTCATTAGATACACTCGGCAAAGTTGGTTATTACCCCATTCGCTTTGTTAGTGACATCATTTACTTTAATCATAAATACTTTGAACATAAACAAAAATTAAAAGCCTCTCAAAAACTAAAAGCAACTTGGCAAATTAACGAGGTTCATCACAACTATACAAACTATGTGTTGGTTATTGGCGAAAGCATGCGTAAAGATTATATGTCTGCCTACGGTTATCCGCTTGATACCACCCCATTTTTATCCAATACCAATGCCAAGGTTTTTAACCACTATATTGCACCTGGCTATAACACAGGCACCTCATTACAACGCATGTTGTTACAAAACAACCCACCAGAAAACTTTATTTATTCTAACAGTGTTAATTCATTGGCAAACTCAGCGGGTATGCAAACTTATTGGTTATCCAATCAAGGTCAATATGGCGACTATGATATTTTAGCCAGCTCGATTGGTCATCAGGCAAATGAGGTGGTCTTTTTAAAAAAAGGGGAATATACAGATAAAGATACCAGTGATTTACAGCTACTACCGCCATTGATTAATGCATTAAAAACAAACCATGAGCATAAATTAATTGTGCTGCATTTAATGGGCTCGCATGCAGGGTTTTGTAATCGATTAGACAGTAATTATGGCATCAAACCAATTAATGGGGTGGTTAATAAAGATATCTCCTGTTATTTAACCAGTATCCGACAAACAGATAAATTATTAGAAAAAATTTATCATGCGTTACAACAGCAAGGAGATACTTTTTCTTTAATGTATTTATCTGACCATGGGCTCGCTCATAGTAAAAAAGGGTTTATAGGGATGACCTTGCTGCATAATCCTGAATATAAGCAAAACTATGATGTCCCTCTAATGGTGCTATCCAGTGATGATACAAACCGCCAAACCATTAATGCTCAAAGAAGTGGCTTTGACTTTATGAGTGGATTGGCAGAATGGTTAGGGATTGAAGAACCAAGTTTGAAGTTAAAGCACCCTTTCTTTTCACAAACAGAGGCTGATAAAGGCTCAAATAAAGTGCAAGTGTTTAATGGGGTTAAGTTAGTAGGCTATAACAACCTAAAAGATGACCCTGCCAAGATAAAAGATTGAGCCATTTTTGAGGTTATGACAGTGGATTTAGAACAGTGACTTTATCATGCACAAACATACCTTAAAAAAATAAAGCAGAAATCGTTACGCCATTTTAAAAGTGTGGTTGTCCAATAAACCAATTTATAAATGCTTTGACAGAGGCTCTTTGCGTATTTTTAGCAACCACGGCATAAAACTGTTTTGTCGACGTTGCCTGCACATCAAATGGTGCTACCAATGCACCTGTTTTTAAATAGCTTTTTAATAATGCTGTATGACCAATAGCAACGCCAAGACCTGCCAGCGTCGCATGCAACACCATACTATAACGCTCAAACTCTTGGTATTTTTCTGGCAATTTGGTTGGCAATGTCGCCGCTTTTAACCAAGCATACCAATCCTCCTTCCAATCGGCATCTACCAACAAATTATGCTGATAAATATCACTTGGTTGTTTCAGTGTTTGTGCCACCTCATGGTTGCAAACAAGGCTAAGCCGATCTTTTGGCATTGCAAAGCAATCCGCCCCTACTCTATCACCATGAGAATAATTAAGAACAATGGTTGCCTCATTTGGATGCAAAGACACTAACTGATCATCGACCACAAGTTGGTCATCAACCACCAAGTTTATTTGTATTTCTTCATGTTGTTGTTGAAAGCTCCAAAGACGGTTAACCAACCAAGTTTCTGCAATAGCAGGAATCGCAACTATTTTTAGCTTAGTTTTAACATTTTGTTGCCTAAAACGTTCACTCGCTGCAGCAATCGTTTGTAAAGAGGGCTGCACTGCTAACAAGTATTGCTCACCCTGCTCTGTTAGGCTCACACCATTGGCGTGGCGTGCAAACAAAGTTAGCCCCAAATTTGTCTCTAACTGTTTAATAAAACGGCTAATTGAAGCAGGAGAAACATGCAACTCTTGAGCTGCAAGAATAAAACTTTGGTGTCTCCCCGCCGTATCAAAAGCTTTTAGAGCATTTAATGGTGGTAACGTCATAACAAAACCTTGTTGCTATAAAAATTTAGACTCAAATAATTTTAGTCTAAGCTTAAATATCTATTATTGCTTGCCGAGCTAATCCTGTCTAGTATTTATGCCATCTTTTTAAAAAACTTAAATACGTTCAGGTATTTTACTGTTGTAACAAACACGATCACTGTTAGGAGGTTTGTATGTTAATCGGCATACCAAAAGAAATTAAAACAAATGAAAACCGCGTTGGGCTTACGCCAGAGAGTGTGCATGAAGTTGTACATCATGGACATACCGTTATTGTAGAAACGGGCGCTGGGCTTGGTATTGGCAAAACCGATGATGATTATCTAAATGCTGGGGCAAGCATTGTTGATACCGCCAGTGAAGTTTTTGCCAAAGCAGAAATGATTGTTAAAGTAAAAGAGCCTCAAAAAATTGAATATGAGCAACTGCGTGCAGACCAAATTTTATTTACTTATCTGCATTTATCACCCGACCCAGCACAAACGCAAGGGTTAATGGATTCTGGTTGTATTGCCGTTGCCTATGAAACCGTCACTAACCCACATGGTGGCTTGCCTCTGTTGGCACCAATGTCAGAAGTGGCAGGACGTATGGCAACCCAAGTTGGTGCCTACCATTTACAAAAATTAAATGGCGGGTTAGGTGCTTTACTTGGTGCCGTGCCAGGGGTTGAGGCAAGTAAAGTAGTGGTGCTAGGCGGTGGGGTTGCTGGGCTTAATGCCACTAAAATGGCTGTCGGTTTGGGTGCCGAAGTTGTTGTACTTGACCGAAATGTAGAGCGTTTACGCTATTTAGATGATGTGTTTAATGGGCGTGTTAAAACCATATTTTCTACTGCCCATGCGGTAGAGCAACATTGTACCACGGCAGATTTGGTAATTGGTACGGTACTGATCCCTGGCGCTAATGCACCTAAACTTATCACCAACGCAATTTTACAAAAAATGAAAAAAGGTGCCGTAATTGTAGATGTTGCTATTGACCAAGGCGGTTGTACCGACGTCTCAAAACCAACCACACATGCACAGCCAACCTTTGTTGCCAATGATGTGGTTGTGTACTGTGTTGCAAACATGCCAGGTGGTGTGCCACTAACGTCAACCTTTGCCTTAAATAATGCTACCCTACCCTTTGTTTTGTCCATTGCAGATAAAGGCATTAAACAAGCCCTATTACAAGACGAGCACCTACTAAATGGCTTAAACGTTTGCCAAGGTAAAATGACTTGTCAGGCGGTTGCACAAGCCCAAAACATTGCCTTCACAGATGCCAAAGAAGCTGCTACCGCATTATAATTAAAAAGCCACAACAAAAGCCGACTCATATTTTGCAGTCGGTTTTTATATTTAAGTTGTTAAACCTTAGCTCTAAGCATAATATATTTAAAGCGCCCAAGTACAATATATGTTATGGTATAATATATATTGTGCTAAATGCACCACTCCTACTACTAAACACTCAAGAGGTAAACACCATGGTACAAACGACAGATTATGTTGGCACCCTTTTTGATAATGAAACAACAAACCAAAACAAAATTACCGTTGCCCTAACAATGGGTTGCAAAGTTTTAGAAAAAGGCAGCAGTGCAACCATTATTTTGATGGTAGATGCCGTCAGCCTTGCTTTACCAAACAAGTTAGATAACGTCGACATCGGCGCCCCTTTTAAACCCGCTAAAGAACTGTTAGAAGGATTTTTAACAGCAGGCGGCAATGTTCAGGTATGTAAATCTTGCATGATACACAATGGGGTTGATGAAGCTAAAATTGACAAACGCTTTGGTGTCATTTCTGCTGATGACGTGGTAGATTTAGTAATGAATGCAAAAGGCTCTTTGCAGCTAAGCTAATGATTAACAAAGTTTGTATAAAAGCCGCTAACGATAAATTAGCGGCTTATTTTTAATGGTATTCATCTATGTTTTAAAGTGCAGGACTACTTCTTAGACTTTAATTTCTTGTGCTTTTCTTACTCGCTCTAAAATCATTTTTTTAGGCACAAGTGGTGCAAATTTTAAAGTAAGCTTAGTTGATAATGGTAAACCAGAAATCACATCTAACGCCCCTTTCATCATCCCATTATAGCCATCTTCGGCAACACTACGAGCAGACGCAGTTTTGGCAAACAACGCCGTTTTATCCATACCAGATGTTGCGCCAAATTCAGTTTCTGTTGCCCCTGGTAGCAATGCGGTTACCGTGACATTGGTATCATGTAGTTCTGATGCAACGGCATTACTTAATGAGCTAACATAGGCTTTTGTTGCAAAATAAACCGCTTGGTTTGGTCCCGCTACAAGCGAGGCGGTAGATGAGGTGTTAAGGATTTTGCCAAAATTACGTTCAACCATTTTAGGTAAAAACAGATACATAAGCTCAGTTAATGTGGTCATGTTTAAATGTATCATTTGTTGCTGACGCGCAAGTGGTAGCTCATAAAACTTACCTACCAAACCAAAACCAGCATTGTTTATCAAATAATCAACTTGTATGCCCGTTTGTTGGACTTTATCAAATAACATTTGAGCCGCATTGTATTGTGATAAATCACAACTAATACAAGTTACCATAACCCCATATTTGTCCTCTAATTCTGCTTTTAACGCATTTAATGCCTCATCTCGCCGAGCAACAATGATCAGGTCGCCTCCTTGCGCTGCATGGATTTTAGCAAATTCTTTTCCAATACCAGAAGATGCCCCTGTAATTAATGCTGTTTTTTTGTGTGATGCTGTGTTTGTATGTAAATTCGTCTTTTTATGTAACATAATTAGCCCCCATTAGATATTCCGTGTTTATTAAGAATTGTTATTTAGCAAAAAATTTGGCACGAGTATGATCATAAACCCAATTAAATATAAAAGTGTAAATAACCACTAAAATAGTTAAACCAATATCGATAATAAAAGCCTCCCATAGGCTGATTTTTAGTGTCCAAGCTATCAAAGGCAAACTAAAAACAAGTAGCCCAGATTCAAAAAAAACTGCATGCATTGCCCTTAAAGTAAAGCTTCTGTTGGTTTTTTCTCCTGTAAAAATTTTATCAAACAATAGGTTATAAACAAAGTTCCATGCCATGGCAATTAAAGATAAGGCAATCGCCACACCTGCCACGCTCGTTGCTTGATGGTCTGTAAAAAACACCACAATAACAGTTGTTAGCACCAGCAACAAAACTTCAAATAAAACCATATGGAAAATTCTTTCAGTGACAGTCACTTGGCTTACCTTACTTATGAATAAAAATTAATCCGCTTATTTTATAGTTTTTTTGATTTAGATGATATTTTTTCTTAAATTTAACTGTAAGCACCCTAATTATCGTTGAGCACTTAGCATATAAGTCTTTAATTATGTTTTGAGATAGATAACAGGCTGTAAATTCCTTAGTGGAATATTTTAATTCTAATTAATAACATTTTTTTAATTTTAAAAAAGATAAAATAGCCAATCATTTTTTATTAATGAGAACTATTATTATGAACTCAACGACTCAAATAACTACTAATAATCAAGACACACAACCGATTACCAGCACACAAAATACACCTGCAAATTCAACGACGCTATTAGATGCCCCACAAAGAGGGTTGGTTGGCCTCGGTTTGACTGCAACGCTTTTATTGTTTGTATATGTTTTTAATAGCCAACACATTTCTCAATCAGTTTTATTGGTGCTGGGGTTATCATTTGGGTATACACTATTCCATGCACGGTTTGGTTTTACCTCTGCGTTTAGACGACTGATGTCGGTTGGTAATGGACAAGCCATGCGAGCCCATATGCTGATGCTGGCGGTTGCTGTTACTTTGTTTGCACCCATATTGGCGTTTGGAACGTCATTTTTTGGTGGTGAGGTACTCGGCTATGTTGACCCTGTGGGTGTCAGTTTACTGGTTGGGTCGTTTATGTTTGGTATTGGCATGCAGTTAGGTAATGGCTGTGCTTCTGGCACTTTATATGCTGTTGGCGGTGGGCGTTCTGTGATGTTTGTGACTTTATTGTTCTTTATCATAGGTGCGACATTGGGGGCAAAGCATTTGCCATTTTGGATTAACGAAACACCTTCTTTTGAAGCATTTTCCTTAGCGACGTCAACAGGGCTTGGTTATGCTGGTGCTTGGGCAGTTTCTTTGGTGATTTTTGCAACCATCGCAGGCTTAACGCTATGGGTAGAAAAAAAGAAAAACCCACCAAAAATGGCTCAGCTCCCTACTACCAAAGGTTTGGCACGAGTTGTTCGTGGATCTTGGCCATTATGGGCAGGTGCGATAGCTTTGGCAGTGTTAAATGCATTGACCTTGATGACTCGAGGTGAGCCGTGGGGCGTAACTTCTGCCTTTACTTTATGGGGCTCTAAAGTCGCTAACCTTGTGGGTGTGGATGTGGTTAGCTGGGGTTATTGGAGTAGTCCAGCTCGAGTGGCTGCTTTAGAAGCCAGTATTTTTAGTGATGCAACGACAGTACTTAATTTTGGCATTATGCTGGGTGCGTTTATCGCGTCTGCTGCGGCTGGGTTGTTTCAGTTTACAAAGATAACCAAAGGGAATTTACTGGCATCAATCATTGGTGGACTCATGATGGGCTATGGTGCACGTTTGGCGTTTGGTTGTAATGTGGGTGCCTACTTTAGTGGTATTGCTTCATTTAGTTTACATGGCTATGTTTGGGGTATTTGTGCCATGGCAGGGACATTTTTGGCTCTCTATTTGCGTCCATTATTTGGCTTATCTGTACCAAAGTCGAATGACTCGGTCTGTTAACCATATTTTAATAATAACAAAAAGGCTAGGTATTTCATCAATACCTAGCCTTTTCTTTAAAAGAAAGAATAAAATAGCATGGTTTTTAAACGCTATACTACTTAGTATGGCGATACAACTCTTCAACCATATCTTTCACACGCTCTAAGATTTTTTCATTACTGATACTGCTTTTACCTTCTTCATCTCGGATAAAGTCGTCTGAATGGCAAGCAATGTTGGTTGCTACCGCCAAACCTTCAAGAGAAGAAACTATATCACGCAGGTGCGATAATGGCTGGCTCATGTTACCAATACCACCACTTACCGAAATAAGTCCTACTGATTTGTTTTTTAGCCCACGTTCAGGGATATGGTCGATAGCAACTTTTAGCAAACCAGAAATCGAACCTTGGTAATTAGGTGTTGAAAAAATAATTGCCTCAGACTCGTTGATTTTTTCTACCAACTCGCTAATTTGATGGCTGGTGTCTTTTTGACCAACGGTAATGGCATAGTCACAAAGTTCGACAATTTCTGTCTCAACATCATAAGTATCACAATGCTTGCGAGCTTCCTCAAGCATTAACCATGTTCTTGATTGGCGATTATAGGTGCCAGAAATCATTAAAATTTTCATTGGATTTCTTTAGTTCCTTTATCTGTTATGGGTTTTGTTGTTAGATGGCATACAAAACCGATTGAATGTTAAATAAATGAAGTAACAGCCGTATCGTTTATCATGCTGGTTTACAATATCTGGCAATGATAAACAATTAATCCTGACCGTTAAAAATTGTTATAAAGTGCTAAAAGGCTAAAATACCTGCATCCCAAACCAATTGAGTACCCACAATCAGTAATAACACCGCAAAGGCTTTTTTAAGGGTGGCTGCTGGTAATTTGTGCGCCGCTTTTGCACCAAGACGTGCCGTGATAAAGCTGGCACAACTCACACAAATAAACGCATATAAATGGACAAAGCCAAACACCCCCGCTGGCAGTGCTTGTTTTACACTGTCATCAACCAGCTGACCAAACAGCATAAAACCAATTGCCCCAGCCACCGCAATCGGGAAGCCACAAGCAGCTGATGTACCAACCGCATGCTGGATTTTAAGACCAAACTTACTTAAAAACGGCACAGTAAGCGTACCACCACCAATACCAAAAATGGCAGATATCACCCCAATAAAGCCACCTAAAGCGGTTTGACCAACAGGAGAAGGCAGTTTGCTAAAGTCATTTTCTTCCAGTGCTTTGTTTTTCATAAACAGCATTTTTAGACCGACCAAAAATGCACCAACACCAATCACAGCTTGTAAAGAGTTGCCCTGTATGAGTGATGCCACACCAGCACCCAGCAATGACCCAATAACCAAACCTGGTGCCATGCGCTTCCATACAGACCAATTAACCGCACCATGGCTATTATGCGCACGCAATGAGCTGATAGAGGTAACAATAATGGTCGCAAGCGAAGTACCGACGGCAACATGGGTAAGTGCTTCTGCAGGTACGCCTTGTGCCGAAAAAATATAAATTAAAGCCGATACGATGACCATGCCACCGCCAATGCCAAACAGACCCGCCAAAAAGCCTGCAAATGCCCCTGCGGCAATATAATATAAAATAAAAATATCCATAGTGAGTTCGATTAAATTGAAGTGTGATTAATATATCTCATTGATTACAAGTAGATTGCTTTGCTCGACTATAATAACGTATTAAAAAATTAACGCAATCAATCAAGCAAAGAATGCAATCCTTTTATAAAAAATAGTAATGAATGTTAGCCCGCTAACTCATTACGAATGATTTGTGTGCCTTTTGCCAAAGCTTCAAGTTTCGCTCTAGATGCTTGACGAGTCAGTGGTGTCATGCCACAGTTAGTACAAGGATACAGTTTATCCGCATCAACAAACTGAAGTGCTTTACGCAAGGTATCGGCAACTTCTTCTGGGGTTTCTACTTCATTGCTTGAAACATCAATCGCACCAACCATCAGTTTTTTGCCTCGTAACAGCTCTAGCAAGTCCATTGGTACTAATGAGTTATGACACTCTAACGATATAAGGTCAATGTTAGATGCTTGTAATTGAGGGAACAGGTTTTCATACTGTCGCCACTCATTGCCAAGAGTTTTTTTCCAGTCATTATTTGCTTTAATGCCATAACCATAACAAATATGTACCGCAGTTTCACACTCTAGCCCTTCAATGGCTCTTTCTAATGCCTTGATGCCCCATTCATCAACATCATCAAAAAAGACATTGAATGCTGGTTCATCAAATTGAATGATGTCGACGCCTGCCGCTTGTAATTCTTTACATTCTTCATTCAAAATTTTAGCAAATTCCCACGCCAGTTTTTCACGGCTTTTGTAATGGTCATCATACAAGGTATCTACCATAGTCATAGGACCAGGCAATGCCCATTTAATAGGTTTGTCAGTCTGTGAGCGTAAAAATTTTGCATCTTCAACAAATACTGATTGCTTTCTAGCGACTTCATCGACGACCACAGGCACACTTGCGTCATAACGGTTACGGATTTTAACGGTTTTACGGTTTTCAAAGTCAACGCCACTTAAATGTTCAATAAAAGTGGTCACAAAATGCTGTCGCGTTTGTTCGCCATCGCTCACAATATCAATGCCAGCTAGGTCTTGCTCTTGTAAAGTTACTCGCAAAGCATCTTGTTTGGCTTCAATTAGCTCATCGCCTTCTAGCTTCCAAGGTGACCAAAGTGTTTCTGGTGTTGCCAACCAAGATGGTTTTGGTAAACTGCCTGCGGTAGATGTGGGTAGTAATAGTGCCATGATAATTCCCTATAGTTTGTAAGATATTAAAACGCTCAAATTAGATAGGCTGAGAACGAGTCCCAGCCTATTTTTAAATGATTAGCGTATTAAATATTAAAATATGATTGTTTGTATTAAATGCATCATAAAAATGATAATGCCACATAACTTAATTAAGCTGCATAGTTAGCTGACCATTGCTCAAGCAGGTCATGATACGGCTTAATAAAATGCTCTTCGGCAAACTTGCCTTGTGTAATTGCTAATTGCGTACGCTCTTCTCGGTCATAAACAATTTGTGTTAATGAATGGTTGGCATTTTTTAAGCTTGGCTTGTAGCAGTGCCCTGCTTGTGCATTGGCATTGTATATTTCAGGACGATAAATCTTTTGGAAAGTTTCCATCGTACTAATGGTGCTAATCAATTCAAGATTAGTGTAATCATTCACTAAGTCACCAAAGAAATAGAAAGCAAATGGTGCCGTACTGTTTGGTGGCATAAAGTAACGAACCTGAAAGCCCATCTTCTGGAAATACTGCTCTGTTAATGAAGACTCATTTGGCTCATACTCCACCCCTAAAATAGGATGCTGGTTATTGGTACGATAATAGGTTTTGTTATCAGACACACTTAAACAGATAACAGGTAATTTGTTAAAGTTATTTTTATAGGTTTCTGATTTAATAAAATGTTGGAACAATTTACCATGTAAGTCACCAAAGTCATCAGGAATGCTAAATTCTGCTTTGCCTTTATTATGGTCAAGTAAACGCACACTAAAGTCATAATCACGTACATAAGATGAGAAATTATTACCAACAATGCCTTCGATACGTTTGCCAGTTGTGTGGTCAATAACGTAAGTTTTTAACACTTCAATTGATGGAAACGACGCATCATGCTCATTAACATCCATATCAACCGATACAATTTCTAGCTCAACAGAATAACGGTCAGCATTTGGGTTATCCCAACTGGCGAGTGCATTAAAACGACTGTTAACCATATTGATGGTATTGCGTAAGTTTTGTTCACGGCTTTCACCCCTTGCTAAGTTTGCAAAGTTAGTCGTTGTACGGGTGCTGTCTTTAGGTACATAGTTTTCATCAAAAACAATGCTATTAAGCGTAAATTTAAAGTCGTTAGTTGCCGTTGTCATTTTTTATCTCACTAAATTTGTTGCTGTCTGTTTGTGGGATGAGATTTTATCAATAGAAAAAGGGTATGCATAAGACTTTATTTTTATGCCTTAATATAGTTTTAAACTATATCTTTATTTCACATCATATCTTAATAACATTAATTTTGCTCAATAAGCCGTAAAATTGCTTATACCAAAAATAAAAAACGCAAAGCCCTAGACTTTGCGTTTTATGGTTTTATAAACTTTTAAGCGTTTATTTTTGATAAAAATAGATTAAGTTGATCTTCACTCATGCTTGCAAAACCAATGGCTGTTTTGCCATTAACTGCGTCAATGATTTCTTTCACGTCATCTTCATTAAATGCACCACACAACTCAACCAATTGGGCACCAGCATCTGCCATATCATTCGCAGCTTTGCCGGCAACTTCGTTATTGCCAACGCAATATACCGTGGTAATAAATCCGTCAACTTTTAGTTCTGATTTTTTTGGCTGGCTATAAGCGGCATCTTTCATAATAAAACCATAATTTGAAAAACTCATATCATTCTCCATCTTCATTCACGTCTTTTACAAAATCACAAGAGACTATCGACGTAAAAATAGGGTCTTGCTTGTTAATGTTATGTCAGTGATTTTTGATGTCACTGTTAAATTTGTTAGAGGCGCTTTTTGAAACCTTAGTCATTTATGATTGACTGTTCATTTAATTAAAAACGTAAACGTGACATATTTTTTATCAAAATATCTCACCTGTTATACATTAGGTTGCTTTTATGCCATCCCAACAAAACAGTGCCGCTTGCTCTAACGCCGCTGGCGGAAGTTCCACATGATCACTAATGACAAGCTTGGCTGTACTTGCGATGGTCCCGAAGGTTAATTTATATATCAACTCATCCGGTAATGTCTTAATGTAATTATTCTGCTTACCCATAGTCATAAAGTCTGTCATCGGCTTTGCATAGGCATCAATGGTTTCTAAAGTTTGCTCGTCAATTAATGGTGATACGGCACATTGTTCAAGAAAAGACAGCTGTCCTTTAATCAACAAACGTTTATAAAATGCATGCCAAAAATTAATAAATCGGGTTTTATAATCGGCATTTATATCATCAATTTCTAACAAGGCATCAATATTAGCATTGTGGATACAAACATAAATTTCACGTATTAAGGCATCTTTGTTTTCAAAATAGTGATAAATTGTTCCCGCTGCCACATTCGCACGTTTACTCACTTTAGACATCGGTGTGGCATGGATACCATTTTCGGCAACTAAATCTATGGTTGCTGCCATAATGCGGATTTTTTTATCATCAGAGTTTGTAGAAAGGTTGGTCATAGTGTGTTCCAAGCAAATACATGTGTATTTGATATATAAAACAATCACACCAAATAGTAATTTAGTGCCATTGGTTTAACAAAAAGGTTTATAAAGCAATTTTTTATGTGGCAGCCACAGGCTTAAAAGTTTTACCAGTTAAAGTGACAGCAACCCACGCAGGACCAATTAACAAAAACTGTAAATCTTCAAAAAATGAAGGTTTTGCCCCTTCTATTTTATGCCCAACAAACTGCCCTATCCATGCTATAACAAACAAGCCTGCCCAAAACTTAAAGCCAACTGGCATGGTTGCAATAACAGCGAGACAAATTAACATAAACATGCCCATCGCCACAAATAATTGAGTAGAAAGCCCCAAATAAAACAAGGCAACCAGCATCATCACAACCAAAGTAAACCAACCTGTTGTGGACCACAGCATACCCAAAATTGAGGCAAAGATAACTGGTACGCACAACCAATGGATTTTTTTGTTAATTGGGTTTTGGTGGCTAACTGCATATTCGGCAAGCCACGTCTCTAAAGATTTTTTTGCAAACCTTGATTTCATAACAATCTCCTTTTGTTACTAACACGCTTATCATCACAAACTTAATACGATAAATCAAGCAAAAAAAGGGCTGTATCAGTCACATTTTGCCATCTTGTTTGGCTACTTTTACATAGCTTTACTTCAATAGGCACCTATATTTCATAAAACATTTTACAAGACTTATATCCTGACTCTTGAAATATTGAACGAACGTCCATATATAAGCTAGTGTAAGCAAAAAATACGCTATTTTAGTTAGCAACTGATTATTTTACTTAACTCGATTGATTCTTATCACTAAGGAGCAAAGTCTTGGACAAACTAAGCAAATTACACCGTTCACGCAATCACCGTATGATAGCCGGTGTCATGGGTGGTATTGCAGAATATTTAGGTTGGTCACCAACATTAACACGTTTGTTATTTTTTATTGTTTCAACAATCAGTGCCGCTGTGCCTGGTATCTTAATTTACATCATTTTATGGATTATGATGCCCAACGCAACGCCAGCCTCTTATAAAACAAACAATGAACATTAGAGATAGAAACAATTACAAACTATCACAATATATTGAAAAAATTTTCTTGAAACTGTAATATTTATCCATATATAGTAGTTATAACAATAATAAAAAGTCTAACCAGTTTCCTCCTACCCAGATACACCTCTGGGTATTTTTTTGTCTCATTTTTATTGGTTCGTTTTTATAACCGATTGCTTTGTTTTGCTTTTTTTTAAATAGATATACAATCTATAATATATAAAATTATATAGTTGTCATAAATATGTCATATTATTAGGTTGTAATATAAACGTCATAATTGACTAAAAATGATTTTTTATTGTCTGATTATCGATAACATTGCTAATAACTTAATTTTTAAATTAATGAAAAATAGATTGTTTATTATTTTTCATGCAAGAGGAAGCCATGAGTAACGCCACTATCCTAGTTGTTGAGGACGAACCAGCAATCCGTGAAATGATTATTACCGCACTAGAAATGGCAAGCTATTCTTGCTTACAAGCAGAGGATGTTCCGCAAGCGCACCAACAAGTGGTAGACCACCGTCCAGACTTGATTTTATTAGACTGGATGTTACCAGGTTCTCAATCTGGTATTGATTTTTGCCGCCGTTTAAAAAAAGATGAGTTGTTGCAAGAGACCCCTATCATCATGCTAACGGCAAAAGGTGAAGAAGACAATAAAGTACAAGGGCTTGATGCAGGTGCAGATGACTATATCACCAAACCTTTTTCTACTCGTGAGCTACTTTCTCGTATTAAAGCAGTTTTACGTCGCAGTAATGCCCTTTCTGGCGATAAGCCTATAGAACATAAAGGCTTAAGCCTAGATCCTGCTAGTCAACGAGTTACCGCCGATAAAACCCCCGTGGATATTGGACCAACCGAATATCGCTTACTTGCCTTTTTTATGAGTCATCCAGAGCGTGCCTACACCCGAGCTCAACTGCTTGACCAAGTATGGGGTGGCAATGTATACGTTGAAGACCGTACAATTGATGTGCATATCCGCCGTTTGCGCAAGGTATTAGAACCCTATAACTATGCTGGTTTTATCCAAACCGTACGTGGCACTGGCTATCGCTTTTCTACTCAGGTAAACTTATAACTTACTTGATAGCAACCCAATTTTTTGTAAAAGCGACCATAAAAAAGCATGAGCCGATACAGTAAGAAAAAAAACTACACTGCCCTATTTTGGGCAGACTTTAAATGGCTAGTCATCTTTTTTGCACTAGGTGGCTTTTTTGGCTGGCTAACTGGCTACTTACCTTGGGGCATTATTACGGGATTATTAGTATATTTTTGCTGGCGGTTGGTTGCCATGCAGCAATTTTTATACTGGGTGAATAAATCAGTCACCGCAACACTGCCAGAGTTCTCGGGCAGCTTAGGTTTTGTCTCGCAACAACTACACGATAGCAAACAGCAAGAAAAACACGCACACGAGCAGATGATTAATCTGGCACGTAAAATTCGCAGTTCGTTATTTGCTTTACAAGACTCCGTCATATTACTTGATCACAATGACCAGTTAGAATGGTGGAACCAATCGGCTCAAAAAACTTTATCTTTACAATCTAAAGATCAAGGCATCCATATTTTTGATTTAATTAAAGATACTGACTTCCACCACTATTATCAAGAATCTCTCATCCAACAACCAGCCAACAACGATGGCATTCGTCTCCAATCTTGGCATGATAAAGACAGATATATACAGTGCGAATTAACGCCTTTTGGCAATGAAAAACTACTGATTATGTATGATGTCACGCGTTTGCAGCATTTAGAACAAATCCGTAAAGATTTTGTCGCCAATGTATCACATGAACTGCGCACGCCATTAACTGTTCTTATGGGATACATAGAAACTTTTGCAGACCAAGCAGACATTGACCCTAAATGGCAGCGTGGTTTTAACCTTATGGAGCAGCAAACGCGCCGAATGAACAGTATCATCAATGATTTGTTATTGCTATCTCGACTAGAAAATGAAGAAGCCGTTGATACTGGCTGTGTGGATATGCCCCGTTTGCTCATGCATATTTTTGATGATGCGCAAGTTTATAACAAAGGGCATGGTCACTTAATTGATTTACACATTGATTCACAAAAAAATATTGTTGGGTCAGATATGTATTTAAACAGTGCATTACTTAATCTTATTACCAATGCTATCAAATACACGCCTAAGGGTGGTGAGATTGAAATCGCATGGACAGAAGTAAAAAATGGCGCAGTATTTAGTGTATCTGACAATGGCATAGGTATCGCACCAGAACATATCGAACGCTTAACCGAACGTTTTTACCGTGTTGATAGCGGACGCAGCCGTGCAACAGGTGGTACAGGACTGGGGCTGGCAATTGTAAAACACGTGCTGTATCAACACGATGCCACCCTTACTGTTGAGTCGGTAGAAAACCAAGGTTCTACTTTTAAAGTGTTTTTCCCTGGTGAAAGAATATGTACCGATAAACCCTGCAACCCTACAAATTAAAGCTGATAAATAAATTTATACCTGCAAAATAAAGTTTAACGGTCCATCATTCACTGCAGTTACTTGCATATTGGCACCAAACTTACCAGTTGCCACTTTTGGATAAACCGATTTAGTATATTCAACCAATTCATCAAACAACTTACCGGCTTGATGTGGCGGCATTGCCTGACCAAAATCGGGACGTCGCCCTTTATCTGTATTTGCCATTAAAGTAAATTGAGAAACCAACAATAATCCACCATCAGCTTGTTGTACATTCCAATCCAATTTACCTTGTTTATCAAAATCTATTGTATTTTCAAAAATACGATATGACAAAATTTTATCAATCATTTTTTTGGCGGTGGTTAAGTCATCATCATGTCCAATACCAATATAAGCTAAAACACCTTGCTCAATTTGCCCCACGATAACACCATCAACAACCACGTTTGCTTCGCTCACTCTTTGTAGTAATGCCTTCATCCACGACTCTTTTTTACCATATTGTTAAACGTTAACATGGCTAAGTTTAACATGATAAAATACCCCCATCTTTTTTAAATTTAACATTATTATGAATCTATTTACTACTCTACAACATTTAATACCACAAGAAAAATTAAGCGAATTAGCAGGGCGTTTGGCTAGTGCACGTCATCCTTGGGCTAAGCGTGTTATTATTTTAAGCTTTGCCAAAGCTTATGGCATAAAGTTGGATGATTACCAACGTAAAAGCCTTGCAGAGTATGATAGTTTTAATGATTTTTTTACGCGTGAACTTAACGATAACGCACGCCCTATCGACCAAACTGCAAAGGGCATTATTTGCCCTGCTGATGGTACGATATCTCAATTGGGGCACATACATGATGAACAAATCATGCAAGCCAAATCGCACACTTACAGCGTTGGTCAATTATTAGCAGATTATGACGATGGCAACTATTTTGTAAACGGTAGTTTTGCAACGGTTTATCTTGCCCCCAGCAATTACCACCGTGTACACATGCCTTTTGATGGTACATTAGTTGAAACACGTTATGTGCCAGGGTCATTGTTTTCGGTTAACAATACTACGGCAGAAAACGTGCCAGATTTATTTGCCCGTAATGAGCGCTTGGTTTGCCTATTTGATACCGAACATGGCAAAGCTGCCGTTGTATTGGTAGGGGCAATGATTGTAGCAGGGATAGAAACCGTGGCTACTGGTAAGATAGAGCGCCAAAATACAATAAAAACTGAAACGCACAACATGGCATTGAAAAAAGGCGAGGAGCTTGGACGTTTTTATTTAGGTTCTACTGCTATTGTGGTGATGCCAAAAGCTGCTGGTACAGATTGGCTGGCTAACATTGAGCATGGCACAACCGTGCAGATGGGGCAGTTAATTGGTAAAATGGATATTTAACCGCACACTCTATATAACTGACTTACTTATTGCGAACAATAAAAATCATACTTGAAATCTAGTTAGATGTGCTTGTAGTAGAACAGTTGAGGGGTTAAGTTTGGAAAACTGAGTTTGATTATGAAAAAAATAATTATCTATTCATCTTTATTTGTTATGAGTTTTTCAGCATTTGCGAATACAAATGAGCAATATCCAATTCAAGTTGAAGCATATGTTGAAATGTACAATGTTTCTAAAGCCGAAGCTGAAAAAGCAATGTTACTAGAAGCAAATCAAGAACAGATTATTGATGCTATTACAGATGAATTTAAAGGTAGAATAGCAGGAATTTATAAAGAACATAATCCTTATAAAATGGTTGTAAGAGTTAAGGAAAATGGAAAAAAAATGACTGAAAATCGTCTTTTTTCTATTGATGGTATTAATGAAAAAATGCCAATCGAAATTATATATGGAGCAAAAGAAGCCGCACAAATAGCCAAGGGGCAAGTTAACAAAGCTTATAATTTAGTTAATTGTTTTTTTACAGAAGTACAAGATTCTGGTTATGATGAAAAAACAGGAGAAATTATTGTTCGTGTTACTGGCGAAGAAACACCTGCTAATATGGAATTGGTACAAACCATTCAAAGAAAGTGGAATAATCCAAAAATACCCTTAAAGGTTGAATTTGTTAATTTTACTCTTAACCCTCTAAATTATAATTATGTGCTACTTACACATTAACACCTGTAACATACAGCGTCAGAGAGGTAGGCTGGACTTGTAGCCCAGCAAATTGTAAAACCAAACTTTCCCACCCCAAAAACCATCAAAAAAGCTTTTGCTCAATCGCCACAATCAAATCTGTCGCAATGTCCGTTCCGCATTGCTCATTAATCTCACGCACACAGGTTGGGCTAGTCACATTGATTTCGGTAATCTTAGCCCCTATCAAATCTAAGCCAACAAACATTAATCCTTTCTCTTTTAGCGTTGGCGCAACCGCTTCGGCTACTTTACGTTCTTCATCAGTTAATGGCATTGCCACCCCTCGCCCGCCCGCAGCCAAATTACCACGAGTCTCACCATCACTTGGGATACGTGCCAAACAGTAATCCACCACTTTACCATCCACAATAAGCACACGCTTATCACCGTCTTTAATTGCTGGTAAATAGCCCTGCGCCATAATCGGCAAGGTTTCCATTTCAGTTAACATCTCAAGTGTTGAACCAATGTTAGGACTATCAGCCGTTAAACGGAATATGCCCATACCGCCCATACCATCAAGCGGTTTGACAATCACATCTTGTTGCTGTGCAATAAACTGGCGGATATGCGCTTGCTTGCTGGTAACTATGGTTGGGCTCATATAGTCGCTAAACCAAGTAGCAAATAGCTTTTCGTTACAATCACGGATAGACTGTGGATCATTAACCACACTCACACCCGCTGCTTTTGCCTTATCTAGCATATAGGTGGCATACACAAAGTTCATATCAAACGGTGGATCTTTTCGCATGATAATGACATCATAATCGGTGATTGGTTTGGTGGATTGCTCAGCCAAGGTATAAAAGTTATCAGGACTACGACAAACCTTTACTACCTGACTATCCACTTGCAACTCGCCTTTATTTAACCATAGGTCATGAATCTGCGCATAACCTAAAGTGTGCCCACGATCTTGCGCTGCCCACATCATTGCTAGGCTGGTATCTTTTTTGTAATTGATGGTGCTAATCTCGTCCATCACCATTAATATATTTAAAGTCGACATATATTACACCCCATATTGTTCACGGTAATGCTGCATTTTCGCCAATTGTACTTGCTCGCCCTTAGTATCAAGGTAGCTGATAATATCATCAATGTCTACCAATGCCTGAACAGGGACTGTTAACTCAGCGGTAAGTTCTTGAATCGCTGACAACTCGTTTTGTCCCTTTTCTTTTCGATCAAGCGCCACTAAAATGCCTGCCACGGTCGCTTCATTCGCATTCATGATGTCAATTACTTCACGCATGGCTGTGCCAGCAGTAATCACATCGTCCAATACCCAAACGGCTTTACCCTTAACAGATGCACCCACTAAAGTGCCACCTTCGCCATGTGTTTTTGCTTCTTTACGATTATAGCCCCATTCTGCATTGATGCCATGATTCGTCCATAATGCCTGTGCCGTTGCTGCCACAAACGGAATGCCTTTATAAGCGGCACCAAAAATAACCAATTCTTTTTGGTTTGTTTTTTCTACTTGTTCTGCCAAAACTGCTGCATAACCATTGGCTAGTAGTGACAAGGCTTCACCAGTAGCTAATAAACCAGCATTAAAAAAATATGGACTAATACGCCCAGATTTGAGTACAAACTCACCAAACTTTAATACCTGATTGTCTAATGCTAACTGAATGAAAGCTTGGGTTGTAAATGGTGTTGGCACAGCGTACTCCTACTATTAAAATTAAAACTTCTTATATTTTAATTATAGGCAATTATGCGGCTAGAAAACAGTAGAAAATAAATAAAATCGTAGTAAAAAATAGGCAAAAAAGTTGCAAGATTAGATTATTTAGATACAAAAAAACCGCCAACATCGTGCGATGGGCAGTGATTAAGTTATGTAAATGGCACGCCTGGAGAGATTCGAACTCCCGACCCCTTAGTTCGTAGCCAAGTGCTCTATCCAACTGAGCTACAGGCGCATATTTACATTTATATTCAGTAGTACTGAATAGGTGGGCTATTATAGAGATAAAAAATACTATGTCAAGCCTTAATTATCATATATTATAAAACAAATATAAAATAAATGGCGGTGAAGGAGGGATTCGAACCCTCGATACGCTTAATTACGTATGGTTCCTTAGCAGGGAACTGGTTTCAGCCACTCACCCACTTCACCGTGTTGTCAAAAACAAGTAATAAAATTAACAACCACCTGTTTTGAGCCAAGAATTATACCAAAGGATTTTTTAATTGCAAGCATGTTTTATCAATTAATCACATTTTTATGTTTAATTCAGCCAAATAGTGCCCCATTTGGATAAAAATCTTTGAGCCTATTTAGGTTCATGCTAGAATCAATAAAATAAGTAACATTTGTAAACTCAAAGGCAAATCATTCATGGACGTAACAACCATCAGCTCACCAAAAATAAACAACACAACTGATGATGCCCATCCTGCAACTCAAGGACAGCCAATAAACCGCCAAACCATTAGCGATTTGTTTGAGCTACCAATAATGGACTTGCTGATGCAGGCTCAAACCGTACACAGAAAGCATTTTACCGCTAACAGTGTTCAGGTTAGCACTTTACTTTCTATCAAAACTGGCAATTGCCCAGAAGACTGCGGCTATTGCTCTCAATCTGGACATCATCGTAAAAAAACAAAACTACAAGCACAAAAACGTATGGAGCTTGAAAAAGTGTTGGCGGCGGCAAAAAAAGCAAAAGCAAATGGCTCATCTCGCTTTTGCATGGGCGCAGCGTGGAAACACCCTAGTGAAAAAGACATGCCATATGTTGTAGAGCTGGTGAAAGAAGTTAAAGCCATGGGGTTAGAAACCTGTATGACTTTAGGTATGCTCCAGCCCAAACAAGCTGAGCAGTTAGCCGATGCTGGGCTAGACTACTACAATCACAACTTAGACACTTCTCGTAACTATTATAAGCAAGTGACCAGCACTCGTAGCTATGATGACCGCCTAGATACACTAAACCATGTGCGTGATGCAGGCATTAACATTTGTAGTGGTAGTATTGTTGGCATGGGTGAAAGCCGAGATGACCGCATTGACTGGATAAATGAGATGGTTAACATGCCAACACCGCCCGAATCTATCCCCGTTAATCTGCTTGTCCCTATTCAGGGCACACCACTTGGAGACAAGGTTTTAGAAGAGGGACAACTGTCAGTACTTGAATGGATTCGTACCATTGCGGTTACACGTATTTGTTGCCCAACCAGTTATGTACGTCTATCCGCAGGACGAGAAAGCTTAACCGATGGTGAACAGGCATTGGCATTTATGGCAGGTGCAAACTCATTTTTTTACGGTGATAAACTGCTGACAACCAATAATGCTAAAAAATCTAATGATGACCGTTTAATGGCTGAAATGGGCATTACACCAGAAGCCGCTTGTCCACGAAAAATGGGCGTTGTACCTGTGATTGATGCCGTATCTGGCACGAAAGGGCAAGTGATAAAACATTAATCACGGTTATACCCCATTTACTTTATTAACATTAAAAAAGCTCGAGTATACAAAATACTCGAGCTTTTTATATCACAGCTATATCATTTTGGGTCGCATCACCGTATAAGTATGCGAAATATCATAAACTTTATACCGTGCAGGTTCACGTCGGTTTTCGCCAGCGTAACTTAAAATTAATGCCTTATTTGAAAAGGCATCAACCCAACCAACAAACAATCCACTGTGTTCGCCATCATAATAACTATGGTTAACAAAATATAGCCAATCGCCTGGTTGAATATGGTTTGTATCAATAAACGGACCTTGTGGATACTGACCAACAAATACTTTTTCTTTGTTTACCATTGCCCGACCAAATACGGCATTTAAATAATCCCAACAAGAACCTTTAATAATTTCTTTATTATCCAAGGTCATAACACGGGCTTGTTTTAGCACTTCGGCTGCCGCTGGCGTACTGGTTTGTTCTGCTTGATACACAATGCTGATATGCTCTGGCTTAATGTTGCTTGCATAACGATAACTTTGAAAAAACTGCCCATTTGCATCTTGATTGAATGTAGGAGAATCTGTATAAGACGACGTTTTAGGATAACTTAACTGCTCAATTAAATCGGCAATCTCATCTGCATGTGCCGTGATTGTCATACCAGATAAAAAATAAGCCAAAGGCATCAATTTAACTATTTTTTTCATATCGCTTCCTACTATCTGGAGACCAAAATGCTCAGCTTAGGGTTATTGTCACTGTTAACACATTAAGTAGACTGGATTTTAATATTTGCATTGCGTTTACCAAGTTTTTGCCCTTGCAAAATTTGCTCAACAATTTGAGCCTCTTTGGCTGATTCAAACCCCGATATATGACATTTTTTTTGTGCCTCTTTATCATAAATCGTCAGTTGTTTACCATGGTTAACAATCTTATCATCCACCAAGACAGCAACATCTTGCCGTCTACCACCATTAAAGTTTGATACTAATCCATAACGCACATCTAAAACACCACTGGTTAAATACATACCTTTTTGTTGTTTTTGGCGACCACGTAACACATTAAACACAAACATGCCAATAACCAATAAAGCCAATGCGCCAATTGCCCATTGTCTTGGCAATGAGCTTAATCCAACCGCAACGGCAACCGCACCAATTAATAGTGCAAAAGCAAACATAAATATGCCATTGCCGCTGCCAACGCCTTTGCCCGTTAGCGTTACCGTCACACCATTATCATTCACCTTTAGCATTGGCTACCAACCCAATACTTGTTGTTGCATTTCTACCAATTGGGCAATACCTGTTTCGGCAATTGCTAACATTTGATCGGCTTGTGCACGGGTAAAGGGTTTTTCTTCTGCAGTGCCTTGTATCTCAATAAACTCACCTTTTTGTGTCATCACAACATTTAAGTCTGTATCACAGCTTGAGTCTTCTTGATAACACAAATCAAGCAATACTTCGCCATCTTTTACGCCAACAGAAACTGCCGCTACTAATCCAAGTAATGGATCTGTCTTTAATTGTTTTTTACCTTCTCGTGCTTGCATGCTTTCTATAGCATCAACCAATGCAACGGCTGCACCTGTAATACTGGCTGTACGTGTGCCACCATCTGCCTGAATCACATCGCAATCAATATAAATGGTATTTTCACCCAGTTTATTTAAATCAACCATCGCACGTAAACTACGCCCAATTAATCTTTGTATCTCTTGCGTGCGCCCACTTTGTTTGCCACGAGCAGCCTCACGCTGAGTACGGGTGTTTGTTGCTCTTGGTAACATGCCATATTCTGCGGTTACCCAGCCTTTGCCTTGCCCTTTTAGCCAACGAGGCACGCCAGACTCAACCGTGGCATTACACAACACTTTTGTATCACCAAAACTAACAAGTACAGAACCTTCTGCGTGTTTTGTGTAGTTGCGTTCAAAAGTGATGTTACGAAGTTCATTTAATTGACGATTATCAATGCGAGACATTTATTGTTCCTATAAAAAATACAATTCATTTATTTTAGTTCAATGATTATTTATCCTAACCATACTCACATCATAAGGCAAGGTAAAACCAAAAAACATATTGTTAAGATGTTTCAAAAAATAAAAAAGCACCAAAATTGAGTTTGATGCTTTTTTATATCAACATAAGGCGGTCTATTTATGTTTAGCTTCTTCTAGTTCACGCAAGTCTTTACGTAAAATTTTACCAACATTTGATTTTGGCAACTCGTCAATAAACTCAATATAGCGTGGGCGTTTGTAACCTGTTAGATGCTCCTTAGCAAAGGCTTTTACTTCTGCCTCTGTCAAGCTTTCATCCGCTTTTACAATAAAGATTTTTGGTGTCTCTCCGCTTTTTTCATCTGGTAAACCAATCACACCACATTCTTTAATTTTAGGATGTTCTGTCATGGCATCTTCAACTTCATTAGGATACACATTAAAACCAGATACCAAAATCATATCTTTTTTACGGTCAACAATTTTAAAGAAGCCCTCTTCATCCATAATTGCAATATCACCAGTACGGAAGTACCCATCTTCTGTCATATCTTTGGCAGTGGCTTCTGGGCGTTTCCAATAACCTGCCATCACCTGAGGACCTTTTGCCGACAGCTCGCCACGCTCACCCTGTGGCACTTCATTACCATCATCATCTAACAAGATAATATCTGTTGCCGGTGCTGGGATACCAATGTTACCTGTGTATTTATTTAACTTAGGTGGAGTCATGGTTAATACAGGTGAGGTTTCTGACAAACCATACCCTTCTAAAATTGGGGTGCCTGTAATTGCTTTCCATTCTTTAGCTGTGTTAGACAATACTGACATGCCACCACCAAGTGACACTCTTAAATTTGAGTGGTCTAACTTACAAAAACCTTCATGATGCGCTAAGCCGTTAAATAAGGTGTTAACCGCTGGCATAAACACCGGCTTATATTTATCTATTTCTTTTACCAAACCATCTAAATCACGTGGGTTAGGGATTAACACACCCGTAAAGCCCTTTTCCATTGCCATTAAGCCACAAACTGTAAAGCAGAAAATATGATAAAGTGGCAAAGCAACTAAAATATTGTACCCTTCTGTACTTTCACTTTCAGGGAAGCCAGTTTCTACATAACTCATTGCCTGATACAAATTAGCTACTAAATTACCATGTGTTAACATGGCGCCTTTTGCAACCCCTGTTGTACCCCCTGTGTATTGCAATACTGCTAAATCACTGAGTGTTAAATCTGTTGGGCGGTTGTATTTACTAGCAGGAAACTTATTTAATGCCGCTTTAAAGGTAACATGACCTGGCAAATTCCACGCTGGTACCATTTTTTTGACTTTGCGTACAACAGTATTGACAATAAACCCTTTAAACATGCCCATCATATCGCCCATACTGGCAACAACCACATGTTCAATTAATCCTTTGTCTTCAACTTCTTCAAAAGTATGTGCAAAGTTTTCAATAATAAAGATTGCTTTTGCTTCAGAGTCTGCCAATTGATGCTCTAGCTCATGCTCAGTATAAAGCGGATTCACATTAACCAAGGTACAGCCTGCACGCAAAATACCAATCATGGTAATTGGGTACTGCAATACATTTGGCATCATTAACGCAATTTTATCACCCTTACCTAACCCTAATGATTGGATATAAGCAGCCATTTGACGACTGTAGGTATCTAACTCACGATACGTCATACTTGCGCCCATACATTCAAATGCAACTCGGTTTGGATAACGCGCAAAAATGCCTTCATAAATTTCTATTAGTGAGGTGTTTTGAGGGGGCATATCAATGGCATCTTTCATACCAGTGGCCTCATAAACCTTGTACCAAGCTCTATCTTTTGGCGAGTTAATGCTGTAAGCATTTGTATCTTGAGTTGCATTCATGATCAGTAAATCCTTCAATTTAAAATTGCAAATAACTCACAGTTTTTCAAACAAGTTATGTGCTTAAAATAATAATTAGAAATATCAAAATATTTGCAGTTGTTAAAATACACTAAAAAACAGCAAATTTCAAAACAGAAAAATGACCCAAGTATATAAATCTTCTTGCGTTTTTACCTATTTAAATCACTTTTTTGCTATTATAAATGGTATTTTTCACCATTTACCTTACATTCGCTTTTTTGGAATACTTTTTAATGCCCGATACGATTACGCCGAACTCTACGCCTGCATTTGATAGCCTAGATAACCGCTCGGTTGCCGAATTTACCGAACAATCTTATTTAAACTATGCCATGTATGTCATCATGGATAGAGCCCTACCTCACATAAGTGATGGTTTAAAACCGGTTCAACGCCGCATTGTTTATGCCATGAGTGAACTTGGGCTGAAGGCAACTGCAAAACCTAAAAAATCTGCCCGTACGGTGGGTGATGTTTTAGGTAAATATCATCCGCATGGCGACACCGCTTGTTATGAGGCAATGGTACTCATGGCACAGCCCTTTAGTTATCGCTACCCACTCATTACAGGGCAAGGCAACTGGGGTAGCCCAGATGACCCAAAATCATTTGCTGCCATGCGTTATACCGAAGCTAAAATGTCTGCCTATGCCAACACTTTACTAACAGAACTGGGACAAGGCACGGTTGATTGGCAAGACAACTTTGATGGCTCAATACAAGAGCCTGTCACGCTCCCTGCTCGCCTACCAAACATTTTACTAAATGGCACAACAGGTATTGCCGTTGGTATGGCAACCGACATACCGCCACACAATTTAAAAGAAGTGGTAAAAGCTGCGATTCGTCTGTTAAAAAATCCAGAGTTAAGTGTTAAACAGCTAACTCAGTCTATCCCCGCGCCAGACTTACCAACTAAGGCAGAAATCATTACCTCAAAAGCTGCGTTACAAACCATTTATGAAACGGGCAAAGGCAGCTATAAAATGCGTGCTGTCTATGAGCTGGATCCCAAAGATAAAACTCAAGTGATTATTAGTGCGCTACCCTATCAAGTATCGGGTAATAAAATCCAAGAGCAAATTGCCAAGCTAATGACAGACAAAAAACTGCCTTGGGTGACCGATATTAATGATGAAAGCGATCACCAAAACCCTTGCCGTATTGTGTTAACACTCCGCTCTAGCCGAGTGGATGTTACCCGTGTCATGAGCCACCTGTTTGCTAGCACCGATTTAGAGCACAATTATCGTGTTAATTTAAACATGATTGGACTCAACGGCAAACCACAAGTTAAAAACTTAAAACAAATATTGTCTGAATGGTTAATAAGCCGCCGCAACGTTGTCACCCGCCGTTTACAATTTAGGCTTGATAAAATAGACAGCCGTTTACACATTTTGGCAGGTTTGTTGATTGCTTATTTAAATATTGACGAAGTTATCCGCATAATCCGAGAAGAAGATGACCCAAAACTTGAATTGATGACACGTTTTGATTTAACAGAGATTCAAGCAAATGCGATTTTGGACATACGCCTACGTCAGTTAGCTAAGTTAGAAGAGATAGAGCTTAAACGTGAGCAAGCTGAATTAGAAAAAGAACGTGCCGACATTTTAGAGAAGCTGAATAACCCAGCCAGTTTAACAGCACTGATGATTGATGAGCTAACCGCCGATATGAAAGAACACGGCGATGAGAGAATGTCTCCGCTTATGGAGCGTGAAGAAGCGCAGGCACTAAAAGAGTCTGACCTTGTACCAAGCGAGCCAATTACCGCCATCTTATCTAAAGCAGGGTGGATACGTGCTGCAAAAGGGCATGACATTGATGCACAAGGTATGAACTACCGTGCAGGCGACAGCTATCAAGCGCATGTAAATGGCAAATCTAACGAAAAAATATACATTTTAGATAGCACAGGTCGCAGCTATACCATTGCTGCCCATACTTTGCCTTCGGCACGTGGGCAAGGCGATCCATTAACCAGTGTATTAAAGCCGGCTGCTGGTGCAAACTTTGAGCAGTTGCTCACCGGTGATGCCGCTCAGCGTATCTTACTTGCCAGCTCGGCAGGTTATGGTTTTATTAATACAATAGAAAACTTAGACACCAACCAAAAAGCAGGCAAAAACATCATTAACTTTGCCGATGGTGTTAATTTATTGAATGTTGTTAATATTCAAGACAAAGATATCACAGTGGATGAGCGTGTAATGCCAGCACATGACCAAGTAGCGGTGATAACGTCTGCTGGTTATCTATTGCTGTTTGGGTTAGACGATTTGCCAGAGCTAAAACGTGGTAAGGGTAATAAGCTTATTAATCTTAAAGCTGGAGAGTCGGTATTATCCGTTTGCACCTTGCACCACACAAACAATTTGGTTATTAATGCAGGTAAACGCCATGTCACCCTGAAACCAATGGATTTGACGAACTTTACGGGCAAACGCGGTAGCCGTGGTTCTAAATTGCCAAGGGGCTTTCAAAATGTAGATAGTGTTGAGGTGGTTTAGACACTTAATTGCTGGGCTATACGCCCAGCTTGTACTTTATTATTAGAAGTAGGCGATATACTGTAGCTACCCTCTCCCATAAAATTTTCACCTATTTTTTAGTCACCACATAAATAACAAAAATTATTAAGGATGTATAACATGGCAACAACGACACCACAATTTAGTGAAAAACTCGGCGAATTTTACCTAGGCACAACCTTACTTCCAAAAACAAAAGCAGAGCAAGCCACGCTATATGATGCAGCAGATTTAACCACCCATGCCGTTATTATTGGTATGACTGGCTCGGGTAAAACAGGTTTAGGCATCGGGTTGTTAGAAGAAGCCAGTTTAGACAACATCCCTGTTATTGCCATCGACCCAAAAGGCGATCTTGGAAACTTGGCTTTAAACTTTCCACAGCGTAAAGCGCAAGACTTTGCCCCTTGGTTAGATGCCGGTGTTGCTGCCTCACAAGGGCTAACAACAGAAGCACTGGCAGAAAAAACCGCCAAACTTTGGGACACTGGACTAAACGCAAGTGGGCAACCTGCTAGCCGTCAGCAAGCACTTAAAAATGGCAATGAGGTCACTCTTTATACACCTGGCAGTAAGTCAGGTATACCAATTGCCTTGTTGAGTGAATTTTCACCACCACCAAAAGCCATCCGAAACGATGCCGAGGCTTACGCTGAAAGCTTAGATGCAACCGTTAGTGGTTTACTCGGTTTGATTGGTATTGAGGCAGACTCTTTATCTTCTGAGCATGTATTTTTAGTACAAATCCTTAAAACAGCGTGGGATAACGACCAAACACTCACACTGGCAGACTTAATTGGGCAAATGCTAAATCCACCATTTGATAAAGTTGGCATACTGCCACTAGACAATGTGGTGAGTGAAAAAGCACGTCAATCTCTAGCGATGAAGTTAAATACATTAATTGCCTCACCCAGTTTTGCCAGTTGGCTTACTGGCGTACCGCTAGATACCAACCGCCTGCTTTATGGCGACAACAATCGCCCTCAAACCAGCGTACTTAACATTGCTCATCTTAATGATGAAGAACGCATGTTTTTTATTACCCTGTTGCTTAATAACTTAATTAATTGGATGCGTCGCCAGCAAGGTACATCAACTTTGCGAGCCATTCTTTACATGGATGAAGTTGTTGGGTACTTACCACCAACGGCTAACCCACCAAGTAAACGTTTGTTGTTATTGCTACTAAAGCAAGCACGTGCGTTTGGTGTTGGTGTTGTATTATCCACTCAAAACCCAATTGATTTAGATTACAAAGCCTTATCTAATGCTGGTACTTGGCTAATTGGTCGCCTGCAAACTGCTCAAGACAGAGCCAGAGTAACAGAAGGCTTACTCAGTGCTGGTGATGGCGGTTTAACTAAAGCTCAATTAGATGACTGGTTTGATCAATTAGGCAAGCGTCAGTTTTTACTACACAATGTACATGCCAGTGCCCCACTCATTTTCAAAACCCGCTGGGCAATGAGCTATTTAGCAGGTCCTTTAAGTAAAACGGCAATTAAAACGTTAACGGCACAACGCCAATCAAAAACGAATGCAACCTCAGTTGCCACTAAAACAGATACAAAACAAAGCAAAGCAAATACAAAAGCAACGCCACTGGTTAATAACAGCACGCCTGTGCTTGCACCCAATATAGAAAGCTGGTATCTGCCAACCGTACCAAAAGCGCATGGCAATGCCACCGATTATCAACCCATAATTTTGGCACATGTCAGGGCTTTTTATGACGATACGAAGTCTGACACGAACGAACACCTTAACTATGCATTGCAGTGTCACTTAGTAGATGACGAACTTGACTGGCACAATGCAAAACCATTACCACTCAGCTGGAACCAACTTCAAAAAACGCCACACCAGCCTGCGGTATATAAAGACACGCCAGCCAGCTTACAAGATGAAAAAATATGGAAAGCATGGCACAAAAAACTGAGTCAATATATTCGACAACAACACCAACTAACCTTGTGGTACGCGCCCGAACTAAAAATTTATAGTGAGGTGGGTGAAGAAGCCACCACCTTTAAAAATCGTTTGGTTACGCCTTTGCATGAGGCACGTGATATTGCCATTAAAGCAATTAAAGAAGAGATTACCAAAAGTACTACCAAGTTAGAAAAAAAACAAATAAGTTTAGAAAAAAAACTAACGGATGCTGAAGATAAAGCTTCTGGCGGGTGGATGGATGCTGGATTAAGTATCGGCTCTGCTCTGACTGGGTTGTTCCGTAGCCGTAAAAAACTAAGCGTTACCAACGCACGCCGCATGAAAACTGCCATGAATAAAGTAGGCAGAATTGGTGATAGGCGTGAAAAAGTTGCAGAAATCGAATCACAAATTGAGCTTTTAAAAGATGAGATGAACGCATTGCAAGCAAACGAACGTCTACGGATAGACGCTCTATCAGCTCAATATCATGTTGACAATATTGTCATAGAACCATTTGAAATTAAGGCAAAAGCAACAGATATTGAAGTGTTAGAGCTGGGTGTTGGCTTTGTTGATGTCACATCAAACCAAAACCCTGTGTAAAAGCAGTTTATTAAAACTAACAGTGACTTGCTTAACCGATAGCACTACTTATCCATTAACTTTTTGCCAGTTGTGGCATAGTTAAAACGATATATAAAATAGTCTTTCGGTTAAGCTGCCCTGCTGCTACTTGTTTAAAAGCAACTCAAACAACCCATATATGGAGATTAGGTCTGACTTGGCAACCGGTTTAAAGGGTAAGCAGATATAATAAATAAAACTTAATCTTTTTAATAACTTGAGCGATGCTTGCCAATTTTCTGGATTGGTTTTTGCATAACTTTGCATAGCCATACGGATGTATTTTTCATCTAATTTTGCCTGAAACATACTATAAAAGAAAACAATCACATCCCGACGTTTTTGATAATACAGATTACTAAACAAACTTTTTGCTTCAAAATCAATAAAATAAACCTGATTATTGAGATACGTAATATCGCGTATTGCTGGGCGACCATGCACTAAGTTTTGATTGTGTAGCTCAGCCAGTTTTTGCGCCGCTTGGGCAATCACCTGTTGTTTTTTATCTTCCTCTATATCATTTTTTTGTAATAAACGACTGATACAATCGCCTACATCAGTCGTTACAAAATAGTCATCTCCCGAGCAAACTAATTTTGCGGTAGGTACATGACGTAGATTCAACCATTTTAAACGTTTGATTTCTACTTGTATGGCTTTAGCAGGAAATGGCTTTAAAAATTTTTCAGCCCCTTTTTGTTGCTCTACCTGTTTTAGCCAATATTTTTGCCCCTCATGATAAAAAGAGACAACTCGTTTGCCTTTGTTTTCTGCCAAAACATGGCAAAGCGCAACATCAAAACTTTGCATATCGTTAGCCTTATTTTAAGTAAACTATACAATTATACCTCTTTTTTTCTTTGTATAAAAATTCTATAACATGCTCTGTCTGTTATCATTCAAGACATGAATGTAACTATTGTAAGCATTTACTTACAAACAGTTAAGAAAATCGACCATTTACATAAGTTAACAAATTTGAGATTATAACCCCACGGCAAAGGAATAGTTCGAAGGATTTGAACACCATGGATGATGCCGAATTAAGGATGAAACATAAGGAAATAGGGTAAGGATTATTACAAGTGTGCTTGCACTGCTTGTAGTTTATATTGCTAAATTGGATGTTTAGTAATACCCGAAAATTAAGCATGGATTAGCTTACGGTAAAACCGCATGGTACTTTTGTATTATGCGGTTTTAGTGTTTTTGGTATATTACAAATTTTTGTGATCTTTGTAATATATTGTCAGTTTTAAGAATTTTAAACTTTAAGATTTGCCTCAAACTGTTTTAAACGTTTATGGATTGATAACAGCTCAACAACGGTACTCCATGAGTAAACAAAAAACTGGAATGAGCCTTCCACCTTTTGGAACGCATTGGTAATTTGACGTAAAATACCAAAGGTAATTGCCGCTGCCACAATGCTCGGTGCCAAGGCAACATAGACAACCAAAGCGTTTGCTTGTAGGTAAGACCATTTAACCAAGTCAAAATATAAATAGTTAAAATACAATCGGAAATAGTTTTTACGCACGTTTGCAAACAGCTCTTTTAAGGATACCGGATCAGCCCTGTCTTCATAATCCTCTCCATAAACAAGCTCTTTACGATAAGCGGCTTCTACTTTTTGGTTATTAAACTCAAGTCCTGGCAATTTAATACCAATAATAGCAAGAAGCAATGTCCCACCTAGCGATACCATAATAGCAAGATACACCAGCCCATATTTAACTTCTCCAAAAAATGGATAGCTGGTTACATGCTTACCTAGGTCAATCAAAATAGGCATAAATGCAATTAGTGTCATAACTGAGCGCATAAACTTAACACCCAACGATTCAACAATTCTAGCAAAACGCATGGTATCTTCTTGAATACGCTGTGATGCACCTTCAATATGGCGCAGTTTGTGCCAATTTTGGGTATAGTATTCATTCATTGCTGTCCGCCAGCGGAAGATATAATGACTGGTAAAAAAATCAACCAACACAATAACGACAATATAGACACCCGCAATTTTAAAAAAGGTTAAGCAAGCGGCAAAAAACTCTTCAATCGTGATGGTATTAGGCTTGGTTAATGCTTTTTGGATCAGGTCATAAAACTCACCATACCATTCATTGATTTGCACATCTAAGCTCACTTGATACCAAGTCACTGCTAAAATTAAGATAGAACCAAAAAGTGACCATGGTAGCCATTTTTTGTTCATAAAAAAGCATTTAAACACTGACATTCTCCAAAAAATTATAAATATAATATAAAACAAAGTTATTCTATAAGTTTGGCAAATTATTGCATAGTTTTGCCGTTTTCCCTACTTAGCCAACAACTGCTGTATACCCTGCTGTTGATAAAATTTACCAATTACCTCTTTTAATGTTGCAATCAACCAATCACTATCTGCAATGTCATTTAGTAATGGACGCAGCATTGGCAACGCTGTATGAAACCCAAGCTGGTCTATATGACAAATCTGGGCAAGCTCAGCTAAGCTATGGTTACCTCGCTTATTAAACCAAGCCTCTATTGCCACCTGGATAAGCACTTTTAGATAGTCTGATTGCCTTAATCCTTCATAACTGGTGTTTAGGCTGTCTATCAAATGTTCAACACTTTTGTCAGTAAGGTAACTTTGCAAGCTACTAATTGGCTCATTTTTTATACTTTGCCACCCCGCCTGCAACAAGCGAGCAACCTCATCATCAGTTAAATGATTTTGGGCAATATGCTCAGTACGTTTTGTCAATTTGCTAATGTTATTGTATAAATAAGCCTGTAGTTTTTCGTCTAAATTATTGCGTGTCACTCGTTCAAACTGGTCTCGCCCCATTTTCATGAGCTTGCCCACACCGCCCGCTTTTTTTAGGGTTGTTTCGGTAAAGTCATCCATGGCATGGTACAAGGTTTTGGTTAGCATATCGGTAAAAGCTTGATGCCCAAGCATGGCATGAATCAACGCATTACGTTGGTTACGGTGGCTGGCAATATAGTTGGTTAGTTTGTGTACTTGCTTGTCATCCAATAACATGGCTAATTTGGTCTGTGCGTTTACTGGGTGATACACCAACACATCAAGCACAACTTGCATATCTTCTAACATGGCTGGGTTTAATGGATATTCCAGCCACCATTGGTTAACAAATTCATTCGCTTGTGCAGAGGTTAAGTATCGGCGCAGGGGTTTTTGTCCAAGCCAATTTAAAAACTGTAATGAAAGTTGCTGCTGATTTTGCTCATCTTTTAACCATTGCTGTACAAACAAAACCTGCGCATCAACCAGTTGAGTAATTAATAACGCCGTATCTGCATTTAGGTTATTTTGATTTTTGGTAGTTTGAGTCATTTTTTTATAATACTTATCAATTGAGTAGTAATTATAGTCAAGGCGTGTAATTTAATCCATAAACAAAATTTGAGGGTATATGATACAAACAGAATGCCCTATAATAGACAAGATATTTAACGCTGTTGTTGAAGGTTACACAATCATTAACATGACTACGCATCAAACACCCATCTTACAATTAACCAACGTAAACATACAGCGTGGTGATTTAATCCTTTGCCAAGATGTTTCTGTTACTCTAAAAGCTGGTGAAATTTGCCATTTAAAGGGCGCAAATGGCGCAGGCAAAACAACCCTACTTATGCAACTGGCAGGGATTCTACCCATTTTTTTAGATAATACCAATTTAGATGATACAAACCGCCTAAGTTACCGTCCATTATACGTGTCGCATCAATTGGGTATTCATCCCGATTTAACCGTGCAGCAAAATCTGGTATTTTTACTCAACCTATATGGTCTATACCCTTCACCACCGCAAATAGCAAATGCATTAAACACAGTGGGATTAAATGGTTATCAAGCCATTAGTTGCCGTCAACTTTCTGCTGGGCAAACCAGACGTGTTAACCTTGCTAGACTTTGGCTTATGCAAAAAAATGATAGCCCTCTTTGGTTATTAGATGAGCCTTTTACGGCGCTGGATGCCTCCATGGTTACTAAATTACAAGACAAAATTAGGGCTTTTGCCGATAATGGCGGTGCCGTGCTAATGACTAGCCATCAACTTGATGGTATGCATAATTTAGCAGATACCGTACTGGATTTGTCTTATTATTTGGCAAATGGATAAAAGGGGTCACACATGAAAAATATGGCAACCTCAACAAAAACACGGCTCACCCCAACGGCAGATTCCATTAGTTTTAAAGCACTATGGCAACGAGAGTGGCACGCAAAAAAACAAAGCAAAATGCAGTGGTTGTATCCTTTGGTATTGTTTTTAATCATCCTTACTTTGTTTCCATTAGCCGTGGGCAATGAGCCAAACCTTCTAAGTCGCCTTGGTGTACCCGCCATTTGGATAGCTTGTTTATTATCTTTAGTGATGGGCATAGAAAACTTATTTAAACCCGAACTAGATAATGGTACATTGGCGCAACTCATTGTGGCAAAAGCCCCTCTACCGCTTTGGATATTGGCTCGGCTGACCATCCATTGGCTGTTTAGTGCAGGTATTGTCGCCATACTTAGCTTATTGGCTGTGCCTTTTTTTGGTTTGGATTGGCGTCAAGCAGGTGTACTCATGTTATCTATTATTATCAGTAGCCCAATGCTATTAATGTTTTCAGCCATGGCAAGTAGCTTAACGTTATCCATTAAAAATGGCGCTGTATTAGTACCCCTGATTGCCCTGCCATTGCAGTTACCTGTCCTCATTTTTGCCATTGGCTCTATCGACTTATATTCAGCTGGTTTAAATGCCTTGCCAATTTTTGCATTACTGCTGGCAGGTAGTATTTTTTGTGTGCTTATATTGCCTTGGGTGATGGCATATACTCTAAAAATGGCATGGTTAAGTTAGTCAATAATCATACTAGTTACACCAGCACAAGCTTTGTTATAATAGTAATTAAATCATCCAGCAAAATATTGATAATAAATACAATATATTATGCCAAATATAAAAAACACCGCTAATCCCTCAACATTACAACACCTTTGGCAGGTTTTTTTAACCACTGTGGGTACCAAGCCTTTTTATCATGTTTTTGCCCCTTGGGTTAAATGGCTGGCAATATTTGCAAGTATTTTTTTAACCATTGGCGCTGTGTGGGGGCTGATATTTGCACCG
Source organism: Psychrobacter sp. HD31 (assembly GCF_051097895.1). GTDB lineage: Bacteria > Pseudomonadota > Gammaproteobacteria > Pseudomonadales > Moraxellaceae > Psychrobacter. The sequence goes on along the minus strand of NZ_CP142525.1, from coordinate 1,774,302 downwards.
CCAGATTACTTGCAAGGCAACAGTTACCGTATTATTTTTATTCACGTGCCAATGGCAAGCCTTGCCATGTCAATCTATTTTGCCATGGCGGTATTGGGTGTTATTTTTTTAGTCTGGAAGATAAAAACGGCTAATTTAGTTGCCAAGGCAATTGCACCCATCGGTTTTTGGTGTTGTGTTTTAAGCCTAGTGACCGGTTCAATTTGGGCGAAACCAACCTGGGGAACTTACTGGGTGTGGGATGCCCGTCTTACCTCTATGCTAATTTTGGCATTTTTGTACGCCGGGGTGATGGCAATGTTTGCAGCCTTTGAACACACGCCAAACCGTGGTAAAGCCGCAGCATTGCTGTCTGTAATTGGTGCGGTTAATTTGCCAATTATTAAGTACTCGGTAGAATGGTGGAACACCTTGCATCAAGGGGTAACTTTTTCAGTAAGTAAAGCGCCAAAAATGCCAGCGGAGATGTGGATGCCATTGTTATTGATGCTAATTGGAGGTTATTTTTTGGTCGCCGCACTAGCAATTTACCGTACAAACACTTTTATACTGCAAACCGAACAACGTAAAAACTGGGTACAACAATTGGCACAGCCAAAACAGTAAAAGTAAAGCATAAAATACAGCAGAGGCTTAATATGCAACCACAATTTAATAGTTTTGCTGAGTTTATTGCCATGGGCAGGCATGGCGTATTTGTGTGGGCGTGCTGGGGCATTACTTTTGCCGTAATAGCAGGCTTGATATTTTATTCCATCCACCAGCGTAAAAACCTGTTAAAACAACTGGCAGTTAACCAAGCCATACTAAATAACCATGGTAACCAAAGTAAAATGGCTCATAAAACAAGTAGTGAGATATGAACCCAGTTAGACAAAAAAAATTGATGTGGGTAATGGCAACGCTTTTAGGGGCGATCATTGCCGTCTCCTTGGTAATTTATGCCATTGGGCAACAAACCGACTTTTATTATGACCCAACGGCAATCAGTGCTGGCGAAGCACCACAAAACACTCGCATTAAGGCAGGTGGCGTGGTGGTTGCTGGTAGTGTAAAACGTGATCCAGCTAACCCTTTAAATGTACAGTTTGTAATTACCGATTATCAACAGAGTTTGCCAGTACAATATACGGGCATTTTGCCAGATTTATTTGCCGAAAATTCTGGTGTGGTCGCTACTGGAATGCTAAAAGATAAACTATTTGTTGCAAGTGAGGTGCTTGCCAAGCATGATGAAAACTATATGCCACCAGAGGTTGCTAAGTCGTTAAAAAATGAGCAAAAAGATGGTGATGGCAACGCTAATAACGCCAATGATAAGCGCTATACGCCAGCTAAAAAAGTAGAGTGACTGTTATAAAAAGAACTATATATATTACTTTAATATATAATAAAATTGAAAGTTGATTTAATTTCAATCACAATTAATTAAATAAGAAATTAGGATTAAAAATGGCAAAACCACTTATCAAATGGGTTGGTGGTAAAACACAACTACTACCTCAAATTACTGCAAAACTACCAAAATTTGTGCAGAATGGAGAGCCATATATTTATGTTGAGCCTTTTGTTGGTGGGGGCTCAGTAGCACTACATCTATTAGACATTCAGACTAACCCTAACCCACCAAAGAAAGCGATTATTAATGACATAAATAGTGATTTGGTTAATTTATATGAAGTTATAAAAAACAAACCAAGCCCCTTACTTGATGAGCTAAAATCAATCCAAAGTGATTATGATAAATTACTCGATAAAGAATCAAAAAAACCTTATTTCTATGAAAAAAGAGCTTTATTTAATACTCGTAAATCATCAAACATTGAACAAGCAAGCCTCTTTGTGTTTTTAAATCGAGCAGGGTTTAATGGTTTATATCGTGTAAATAATAAGAATGAATTTAATGTACCAATCGGTAGTTATAAACGCCCTATTTTTGTGTTTGAAGAATTAATTTATCAAGTATCAGAGTTATTACAAAATGTGATTATCTTAAATGACGATTATCAGCATACATTAAAAGAAGTACAAAAACTCAATACAGATAATTTGCCTGTTCTTTTCTATTTTGATCCGCCGTATAAACCTATTAGTGAGACAGCAAGCTTTACCGCTTATGCAACAAATGATTTTAACGACAGCCATCAAGTTGAACTGGCAAATTTCTGCAAAAAAATAGACGCACTAGGCTATCACTGGATAGCCAGTAATTCTGACCCTAAAAACACAGATGTGAATAATCATTTTTTTGATGAGTTATATCAAGGTTTTGAAATTAAAAGAGTTAAAGCTGCACGCAGTATTAATTCTAACAGTGCTAAGCGTGGACAGATTAGCGAAGTTTTAATGAGGAACTAAACATGGATGAGCTATACAAACCAGAACATTTTAATAAACTTATTGAAACAATCAACAAAAAAGGCATTATTCAGTACGATTACTTTGTTAATTGGCAAAAGGTATTGAAGAATGTTGAACCGATTGAAAAAGAGTTAAATTTACTCAATACCCTAGTTGGAAAAGCTGATTTTGAATCCGTTTTATTTGATATTTTTAAAGAATATCCAAAAACCATCAAGGCAATACCAACTTTACTAGCCATTCGTGATAAGTCTATTGAAGTTCTGATAGATAAAACCAATTTTATTTATCAACATTTTGATTTTAAACAAAAAGAATTAACTGATGATAACGTTCACAAACTCGTAGAATTTGTCATGAAAAGTGGATTGGGCGAGTTAATTCAAAACAAGCAAATAAAAAGTATTCCTGATTATTGCATGGGTGTAGAAGTCGGTTTGGATTCTAATGGTCGCAAAAACCGTGGTGGTACACAGATGGAAAATCTTGTGGAATCTTTTGTGGCGAAGTTTTGCCATGAGCAGAACTTGCAATACTTACCACAAGCCAATGCGAAAAAAATTAAAGAAAACTGGAATATTGAAATCAATGTCGATAAGTCATCACGGATTATTGATTTTGTGATTAAAGACAATACGGATAAGTTATATTTTATTGAATGTAACTTTTATAATGGAGGTGGTTCTAAGCTAAAATCAACCGCAACAGAATACATTGAAATGAGCAGATTTTGGAAAGAGCAAGAGATTGAATTTATTTGGGTTACCGATGGCAAAGGGTGGCTTACCACGCAAAATCCATTACAAGATTATTTTGAGCGTGGTAATATTTTATTGAATATTGAGATGTTGAAGGGTGGGTATTTTAGGAAAATTATCAAATAAACCCTAAATATCCTAGCAATTCATCGACCATAAAAAGGTAACAAGTCCCATTATTATTCATGTATTCGAATGTGTCTCTATATTTTGGTTTTTTGAAAAAATCATGACTTATGACTCACGAGAAGAAACAAAAACAGATATGCAAAAATATGTTTTAAGGGACACATAATGACATTTTTTCAAAGCCCGAACCAAGATTTTACCCTACTGCAAGGCGATTGTATCGAACAGATTTACAAACTAATTGATAAGCCGATTGATATGGTATTTGCCGATCCCCCTTATTTCTTGTCAAATGACGGCTTAACCGTAAAAAATGGTAAGGTACAGTCGGTCAATAAAGGTAAATGGGATAAGTTTACTGATGATAATAAAATCTATATATTTACCTACGATTGGCTGACTGCCGTGCGTGAGAAACTGGCGGATAATGGAACGATTTGGATAAGTGGCACGCACCATAATATTTTTACCTTGGGGCGGATTTTGCCACAACTGGGGTTTAAGATTTTGAACGTCATTACATGGGAAAAGACCAATCCACCGCCTAATTTTTCCTGCCGATATTTTACTCATTCAACTGAGTTTGTTATTTGGGCAAGAAAGCATCCAAAAGTTCCGCATTATTTTAACTATGACCTAATGAAAAAACTCAATGCCGATAAACAGATGAAAGATGTATGGAAAATACCAGCAGTGGCAAAATGGGAAAAAACCTGCGGTAAACACCCCACGCAAAAACCACTTGCATTGCTTGCTCAAATGATACTCGCCTCTACCGAAGAAAATGCTTTGGTTTTAGACCCTTTCACTGGATCATCCACCACAGGTATAGCCAGTCATGTACTAGGTAGACGTTTTATTGGCATTGATAAAGAAACAGAATTTTTACAACTCAGTCAAAGCCGTTATGAAGATTTACAAACTAAAGGAAGAAAAGAAAGTTTTAAAGGGCAATTTAACCGGTTATTAAACAAATCATCGTTATAAAAATAATACTATCAAACTATACTATCCTCTAAAAATCATTTAGGCTGCAGTGAAATCACCTCACCACGAGTTTGCATACTATCATCACTCATTAAACACACATATGCAGGCATAATATCTTCTGGTGTTTTAAGTGTCATCGGATCTTCATTTGGGCTAGCCTCTGCCCGCATTTTAGTGCGAGTTGCCCCAGGATTAACACAATTAAACCTTAAGTTCGTGGTATTTTTTGTTTCTTGAGTAAACAAGCTACTGATACCTTCAACCGCTTGCTTTGATATCGCATACGCTCCCCAAAACGCTCTTGGCTCACTACCTACCGAGCTAGAAGTGAACACCACCGAACCATTGGCAGATTTTTTAAGCAAAGGCAACAACGCCTGCGTTAGCCGAAGCGTTGCTGTAAAATTAATATTCATCACACGTTCAAAAACGCCAATATCATAGCTTTCTAGCGGGGCTAAATCCCCTAAAACTGCCGCATTGTGTAATATGCCATCTAGTTGTCCTGTTTGTTTGACAATCAGTTCCACGAGATTGGTCATGTCTTCAGTTTTAGCCCCTTCTAAATTGAGCGCAATTACCACAGGTTGCTTGCCACCTTGTTGTTCAATTTCATCATATACAGCAGTTAATTTGCTTAAAGTTTTACCTAAAAGCAAAACGGTTGCGCCATATTTTGCATAAGTCAACGCCGCGACTCTCCCAATGCCATCACCTGCCCCTGTTACTAATATGGTTTTATCAGACAAACAATTTTCTTTTGGTTGATAGTTACGGATTTGTTCATGAGTTAAAGGTAAATGAGTCATGATTTCGCCTCTTTATCAAAAATATTTTTGCGCTTTTGGCTAAAAATGTTAATAAGTTAAATAATAAAATTAACGAGATAAAATCAGCGTTAATAGAGCTTCTGGCGTCTCAACAATATCATTTGCTTGCCAAGTATCCAGCTGTTGTTTCTCTGTTGTAGAGATATAGCCATACTTTGCCGCTACAGTTAACATACCAGCAGCGTTACCAGCCTGAATATCACGGATATGATCCCCCACATAAATGATGTTTGTACAGTCACTTTTAGTAAGCCCTAACGCTTTAACAGCAAGGTACATTGGTTCAGGGTCAGGTTTGGTGTGGGTCACATCTTCAGGGCACACTAAGGTTTGGCAACGCTCTGACAAATTTAAAGCTTCTAAAAGTTTTTCTGCTAAGTAACGTGATTTATTTGTAACCACACCCCAAGGAATATTTTGTTCTTCTAACCTTGCCAATAATACATCTAGTCCCTGAAAAATTTGGCTATCCACACAAATTTCTGCTTCGTATCTTTCTAAAAAAGCTTGACGATATGTCATCACCTTTTCTTCTATCTGCCTAGCATCATCACCCAGATGATTGTGCAAGCTAAATAGTGATACCATAGCTTTTGCCCCTGCAGACACTTGCTCACGGATTACCTGATTACTGGGGGCTTGCCATCCATTTTCTGCTGCCATTTCATGAATAATACGAACAAAGTCAGCAGCCGTATCAACCAAAGTACCGTCTAAGTCAAATAATACCGCTTTTAAAGTTGTGTGAGCTGTCATAATCTTCCTTTTTTATTTTTAAGATTCAAAAAAGCTGGGCAATAAGCCCAGCCCCAAAAAAAGCCATCTTTCACTATAAAACAACATTACCCGTTTATAAGGGCTTTTTCACTGCCATCATATAGTTAACATCAACATTTTGTGCAAGCCAATATCGCTTAGTAATCGGATTATAATGCAAGCCAATCAAGTCATAACGTTTAAAGCCTGCAACCGTTGCCATTTTGTCTAGCTCTGCTGGCGTAATAAATTTATTAAAATCATGCGTGCCTCTATCAAGCAATCTTAAAATATACTCTGCACCCACAATCGCAAATAAAAATGACTTAGGATTACGGTTAATGGTGGATAACACACAAACACCACCTGGTTTAACTAAGTCATAACAAGCTTGTACCACACTTGCTGGGTCTGGCACATGTTCCAGCATTTCCATACAGGTAACCACGTCATATTGTTGCGCTTGCTCACCGGCTAATACTTCTACAGGTTTGTGTACATAGCGTAAGGTATCGGTTATGCCAAGATTTTGGGCATGCAAGCTGGCGGCTTTTAAGTTCTCTTCACCTAAATCAAGCCCAGTCACATCTGCACCGCGCTGTGCCATTGAGGTCGCTAAAATACCGCCACCACAGCCTACATCCAACACTTTTTTACCTGTTAGTCCATCACCTTGTATTGCATGAACACTGTCTTCAATCCAATTTAAACGCAGCGGATTAATTTGATGTAACGGAGCAAATGCGCCGTTTTTATCCCACCATTCATCTGCAATGGCGGTAAATTTAGCAATTTCATCTGTATCTACATTAATGCTTTGTTTTATATCGGTTTGTGTTTCATCCGCCGTCATGGGTGTTCCTTAACTTTTATCTTTTGTAACTCCTACATTATAGCACTAGGTGAGCTAATAATTCATAACGAGTTTGCAACTTTTGCTTAACAATCGCTAATGACATGGGTAGCTATTTTCGGTTATTATGTATGGCACTATCATTTCTTATACTTTGGTTGCTAAAAAATAATGACAAGCAGCCTTATAAACTCCCATTACAGGTAATATCTATGAAATACATTGCATTAACCGCCCTCGCTGCTGCGATTGGTATGACAAGCCATGCTAATGCCGCCAACTTTGTGGAAGGAAAAGATTACGCTGTGCTAGAAAACCCAGACACAATCAGTGGTGACACCATTATTGTACGTGAGTTTTTTTGGTATGGTTGTATCCACTGCTACAACCTAGAACCTTACATGCAAAAATGGGCAGACAACAAACCTGATGATGTTGCCTTCTTCCAAACACCAGCGGCGCTAAACCCAGTATGGGAAACAAGTGCCCGTGGTTTTTATACCGCTCAGTTGATGGGCTATCAAGGCAAAACTCACCACAAATTGTTTAACGCTGTCATAAAAGACGAGAAAAGAAACCTTGCTGGTACAAACAAAGGTGCCTTGGTTGATTGGTATGCAGCACAAGGTTTAGATAAAGAAAAGTTTGAAGGATTATTTAACTCATTTGCCGTTAATACAAAAATTGCACGCTCAAATGATGCGGCAATGCGTTATGGCATGTCAGGTACGCCTTCTGTCGTCGTACAAGGCAAATACATGGTGTTAGGTGAAGGCGAAAAAGTGCCTCAAGTTGTTAACTATTTGGTTGATAAAGTACGTGCAGAAAAATAATTAATTGATATTTTATATCTTGCTTATAAAAAAGACCTAAACAAACGTTTAAGTCTTTTTTTATTTCATCTAGTAATTTCGGCTTTGGTTTGCCGGTATTTCTGCACTTTCTTTACAGATGCGCAGCACCAAACCAATCATTATCATACTCATTAACATGGCAGACCCCCCATAACTAAAAAATGGCATCGTCAAACCCTTTGTTGGTAATAACCCCATATTCATCCCTGCATTCACCAATGTTTGCCCAATAAACATGGTGGCAATACCAAACGCGGTATAGCTAATACGCATTTGTTTACGTTTTAGTGCCAAATAACTGATGCGCATAATACAAGCAATGACGGTTGCCTCTAACAATAAGACACAAGCAACACCAATAAATCCAAGTTCTTCTCCCGTGATTGCCAACAAAAAGTCTGTATGTGCTTCTGGCAAATGAGCTAACTTTTGCACACTTTCACCATAGCCAACGCCATTAAACTCGCCACGTCCAAACGCAATAATGCTTCTTGCGAGCTGATAATCGGTATCCTGTATATCGTCAAATGGATTCATAAAGGAGGTCACACGTCCTAAGCGATAATCAGAACGTACAATCGCAAAATAAGCAAACACAGCAACCATGGTTGCCATTGCAGCAAACTGCTTCATTGGTGCGCCTGCCACCCAAAAAATGGTCAACACGCAACCTGCAATAATCGCTACCGAACCAAAATCTGGTTGAGCCAACAATAACAGGGTTATCAAGCCAACAATAACCAAAATGCGAATAAAGCCATCCCAGCTGGTACGAACTTCAGAAGAGCGCCTCACTACAAAATCGGCCGTAAAAACAATGACCACAAGCTTTGCAAGCTCCGCTGTTTGAAAATTAATAACGCCCAGCTCTATCCACCGTTTAGCGCCATTAATTTCAGACCCAAATAGCGTCACTATCAGCAAAATTAGGGTAACCAATAGCACAAAAAACTGCACATTTAAATGATACACCCATTTTAAAGGGATGCGTGTCATGGTATAGGCCATGAAACTGCCCAAAACCGCATAAGCAAGCTGACGCTTAAAAAAGAACAGCTCTCCCATCTTGGGGTATTTTTCTGTAAAAGGGATAGAAGCAGATGTCACCATCAACAAACTTAAAACGAGCAAACAGCCAATACTTGCAAGCAACAACCATTTGATAGAAGGCACATAGGATGGACTATTTAGCACGCCATCCGTTGATTTTGAGTTTTGAAACATACCTGAGAAAGAAGAAAAAATCGCCATAATATTGAGGGATACTCTATTTATTTACTTTACTATTTTATTTAAATATTGATGCATGAATTTAAACAATAACACTTAAACACATTTTTAATATATTTTTTTATAAAGACTGAACAAGCTTAACAAACTTATCACCACGTTCTTCATAACCACTAAATTGGTCAAAGCTTGCACAAGCAGGCGATAATAACACCGCTTTAACCTGCGATAAACTACTGGCGGTTAAGCTTGTACTTTTTTCTATTGCCTTGTCTAAACTGCCAACTTGATGACACACAACCTGATTAGATAGTCCAGCAGATTTAAGCTGCTCATAAATTAAGTCAGCATCTTCACCCATAAACAGTAACTTATTAACAAATTGGTTAATAAGTGGGACTACCTCAGCAAAGTTTTGCCCTTTAGCTTGCCCGCCTAAAATTAATAACAATTTTGCCGACTTATTGGTTGCCATATAACTTTCACCCAGCCCTTTAATCGCTGCCATGGTAGAACCAATGTTTGTGCCTTTTGAGTCGTTAAAATAATCAATGCCATCTTTACTGGCAATATACTGACAACGATGCGGTAACCCTGCAAAGTCTTTTAAAGTATTAAGCATGCTCTCCATAGGTAAATTTGCAAGCTCGCCTAACGCCAAGGCAGACAATGCGTTTAAGTAGTTATGCTGCCCTTTTATTTTAAGTGTGGCTGTATTTAAAAGTTTTTCACACGTGCCGTCCATGGATCTTGCCAAAAAGGTTTGACCATCAGCTTCTGTAATTAAACCATACTCTACAATCTCATCCCCAAAGCTAGACTTTGGTGCACTGCTACCAATACTAATTTGTTTCACCCCTTTTAGTAGTAAAGGGGCAGTTAGCCCATCCTCTCGGTTAACCACCACCGACTTTGCGCCTTGAAAAATACGATGTTTTGCCTGATGATATCCCAACATATCACCATGACGATCTAAATGATCTGGCGACATGTTTAATACCGTTGCCACTTGGGCATTTAAGTCCGTCACTGTTTCTAACTGAAAACTGGACAGCTCTAACACTGCCAGTTGTATGTTTTTATCCTGTAACAAATTTAATGCTGGTATGCCAATATTGCCACCAACGCCGACACGAACCCCTGCATTTTTTGCCATTTCACCAACCAAGGTGGTTACCGTACTCTTAGCATTAGAGCCCGTAATGGCAACAACAGGTACCTGTGTCTCCCAATCATTTAGTGCTTCATGGAATAGCTGAATATCACTCACCACATTGATACCTGCCGTTATCGCCTTAGCAACAGCGGGTTGTCGTAAAGAAATACCAGGACTAATCACAATCCTACTTGCTTTTAGCAATAGTGACTCACTAATGCCACCAAATTCACGCATGGTAACCGCTTTTGGTAACTTGTTTGCTAAGGCAGGTGACTCCCCGCCATCGGTTACTGCAACATCAAACCCTTGCTTCACTAAAAACTCAACAGCCGACAAGCCAGACTGCCCTAAACCAATAACAACCTGCAAGCCAGCATTTAGATTTGATTGCGTCATAATTCCATTCGCCTTTTATTTTTAACCGTATATTCAATTTTTTATATATCCTGCAATTCTACCAAAATATACCAGCAGATAGTGAGTAAACATTTGCTTTGATTGATTTTTATTGTTACTAAAATACAGTTAAACTTAACTTTATGTTATTATGTGCGTTTTTTTGTCGGCTTTAATCGTCAACAAAAATATATATCCTTATCAACCTTACCAAAATCCTATCAATTCTTGCTTATGAATTTCTCTATCGAAACTATCAAAGACGAGTGGTTTTCTAACATTCGTGGTGACGTACTATCTGGTTTAGTCGTTGCTTTGGCTTTAATCCCAGAAGCGATTGCTTTTTCTATCATTGCTGGGGTGGACCCTAAAGTAGGCTTATATGCCTCATTTTGTATTGCTGTGGTGATTAGTTTTGTTGGTGGTCGCCCTGGTATGATCTCTGCCGCTACCGGTGCCATGGCATTGGTGATGGTAACCTTAGTCGCAGAACATGGTTTGCAATATTTGCTTGCTGCCACCTTGCTTTGCGGGGTTATCCAAATTGTGATGGGCATATTTAAACTAGGCAACCTGATGCGCTTTGTCTCGCGCGGGGTGGTCATTGGTTTTGTTAACGCATTAGCAATTTTGATTTTTGCGGCACAATTGCCTGAGCTAGACCTAAACACCCAAGGCGTAACGCCACTTGTCTATCTACTAACGGCTGTTGGTTTGGGTATTATTTATTTATTCCCTTTGCTGCCAAAAATAGGCAAGTTGCTACCATCGCCTTTGCTATGTATTGCTAGTATTACACTGGCCAGCATGTATTTTGGGTGGGATATCCGCACAGTTGGTGATATGGGCGATTTGCCAGATACGCTACCCATATTTTTACTACCTGACATCCCACTTAATTTGCAAACTTTACTAATTATTGCTCCCTATTCTATTGCACTTGCAGTGGTTGGTTTGCTTGAGTCTATGATGACAGCAACCATTGTAGATGATTTAACAGATACGTTAAGTGATAAAAACCGTGAATGTCGTGGTCAGGGTATTGCCAATATTGTTTCTGGATTTTTTGGTGGTATGGCAGGCTGTGCGATGATTGGGCAATCTGTGATTAATGTTAAATCAGGTGGACGTACTCGACTCTCTACCTTTATTGCTGGTGCTGTTTTGTTGGTTTTGGTAGTATTTTTAAGCGACTGGGTACGTCAAATCCCAATGGCAGCATTGGTTGCTGTGATGATTATGGTATCTATTGGTACCTTTAATTGGGAGTCTATCCGCGAATTTAAAACTCACCCAATGTCATTTAACATTGTTATGCTGGCAACTGTGCTAACGACCATTTTAACCCATAACTTAGCTTACGGTGTTTTAGTGGGTGTCTTATTATCAGCCTTGGCATTTGCAAATAAAATTGGTCAATTCCTAAGCGTGATAAGCGAATATGATGAAAGACAAAACACTCGTTATTATTACGTTCATGGTCAAGTATTTTTTGCCTCAACCACCCAATTTTTAGATGCGTTTGATACAAAAGAAGCGTTAGATAATATGGTTATTGATGTTACTCATGCCCACTTTTGGGATGTAACCGCCGTTGATACTTTAGATAAGCTTGTTATCCGTTTACAACGAGAAGGCATTAATGTGCAGGTAGTTGGCTTAAATGAAGCGAGCCGCACTATTATCGATGAGTTTTCTGTCCATGACAGACGTGATATTGGTTTATTGGATTAAACTATCAAACTCACACAAAGTAGAAATAAGAAGCCCTGTTTACAAGACAGGGCTTTTTTTGGCACAGCTGCTTTTAATACGCATTCATATAAGTATAGAGTAAATATTTGTTTTTATGATAAAATATAGCTTTTTACTATAACCGACTTTAAAAAGATACTTATGCCCTCGCTCCGACAGCTTAAATATGCCATTAAGACCATTGAACTTGGTTCAATAAATGAGGCATCAAAACAACTATTCATTAGTCAACCAAGCTTATCAAATGCCCTTAAAAACTTAGAAGAAGAATTAAACATTACTATTTTTGGGCGCTCAGCTAAAGGGGTTACCCTCACTGATGAAGGCATGGAGTTTATGACCTATGCAAGACAAATCGTTGCTCAAGTAGAGCTGATGGAAGCAAAGTATCAAAACAAAACGCCTTCCCGACGTTTGCTTTCTGTTTCTTGCCAACATTATGCTTTTGCCGTACACGCCTTTGCCGAATTAGTAAAAAACTATGCCGAAAACGAATACGAATTTACTTTAAAAGAAACTGAAACACACAACATCTTGCAAGATGTTAGCTCCTTTAATAGCGAGATTGGTATCGTTTACTTAAATGATTTTAACAAACAGGTTTTACAAAAAGTATTTAAAGAAAAACAGTTAGAGTTTACCCCTTTGTTTACCGCACAACCTCATGTTTTTATTGGTAAGAATAATCCATTAGCGACTAAAAGTGTGATTACTTTAGAAGAGTTAGAACCCTACCCTTGTTTAAGCTTTGAACAAGGGCAAAGTGACTCGTTTTATTATGCCGAAGAAATTTTAAGTACCCGCTATAATCGCAAAAGCATAAAGGTGAGTGACCGAGCCACCATATTCAACCTCATGTTAGGGGTTGATGGCTATACGATTAGTAGCGGCGTATTAAGCCGTGAGCTCAATGATGAAAACATCATATCTGTACCACTCGCATTAGCACAAAACGAGCAAGAAAGTATGACAATAGGGTGGCTAAAACATAAACAAGTTCGTTTATCTACTCTTGCAGAAGAGTATCTTACTTATCTTAAACAACATATTGTTGACTATGGTTTTAACCTGCATCGCTCATAAATTAGGCTTAAATATTGACTCGGCAATTGTTGTATTTTTGTTGCTTTTGTTACAATAAAAATCTATAATCCGATCATCACAAGCCATGGGATATCCCCCAAAAGTTTATGAGTAATATTAAACCCAATAGTATTATCGCTTTATTAAACTCTCCTAAAGACATTCAAGTTGTGCTTGATACCAGTATATGGGTTGCAAGCAGGCTTAAAAGTGACATTGGGTTGCTATACTCTAGGCCAAGTAGTCATCGTAAACAGGCAGTCGACTATTCTGGCTGCTTAACACCAGACAATGAAGAAAACTTGTTAAAAGAGTTTGCCAATGAAGAGCATATGGTAAACCTTGCCCATAAAAACGAGGGCAAAGACCTTTTAGCCAAAGCCCAAACCTACTGTGCCGAGCATTTTTGCACACAATCAACCTATCCATTACAACGTCAATGCAGCATTAATGAAAACCTTGACTATATAGATGATAAGGCCGAACTCATTATCACGGGTCGTCAGCTAACTTGCGAAACCACATTAGCAAATGTTATCCGACACAGCCATTGCCCCATTTTAGTGACACACGCTGCTTTTAAAACGCCTGAATCGGCATTGCTGGCATTTGATAATAGGGAGACCTGTCATCGTTTGGTAGAATGGGTAGCTCAAAGCCCATTAACACGTAACATGTGCATCCATATTGTGATGGTAGGTAAAAAGAACACACAAAACACCGATGCCATCCGTGAGGCGTATGCAAAACTTACCCAAGCTGGCATCAAGTGCAAGAAAAAACTACTGGACTGCCGTGATGTCACCGCAGCTTTATTGTATTACCAAAAAGAAAACAAACTAGATATGCTAATGTCTGGGGCGTTTGGTCAGTCGCGTTTACGTGAGTGGTTTCAAGGCAGCGATACTGAAAAGTTATTAGAAGTTCATCAAACGCCTTATCTTTTGCTTCCTAAGCATTAGTCATTACTTTTGCTTATTATTATTTAAAATTTCTCTTCAAATCATCTCTTTGAATCCACACCCTCTAAAAATGCACCAATATAGATATATATGCACTAAAATAAATATATATTTCTAAATACGTGCATTTGTTACTATTTTTTCAATAATCTTTCTAATGGTTTCTATTTATCTCCTAAAAAATATCGTTATAATAACCTTGCTAACTTTAAAAAAACTTTATCTATATACAGGTCTTATAACAATATCCAAGTTTACCTTTGCAATCCATCATAACTAGTCAAACACTCTAAAACGATACACTTTTAGAGGATGGTTAATTATTATTCATTGCATTCTCCCCCCTCAGTAAACTTGGCATGATTCTTGTATCTATGATAAGGACAGTAAAGAAAAATGTTGTAAGTTTTAGCAAAACAAGCAACTGACACATTATTTAATTATAAGGAGCACGCTTATGAAATTCATTACTGCCATTTTAAAACCATTTAAATTAGACGATGTTCGTGAAGCTTTGTCTGAAATTGGTGTAAACGGCGTTACTGTTACAGAAGTTAAAGGATTTGGTCGTCAAAAAGGACATACTGAATTGTACCGCGGTGCAGAATATGTCGTCGATTTTTTACCAAAGGTGAAAGTAGAAGTCGCGTTAGCAGATAACATGGTAGAGCCAGCAATCGAAGCCATTATGAAAGTTGCAAGCACCGGCAAAATCGGTGACGGCAAAATTTTTGTTATGCCAATCGAGCAAGTTATCCGTATCCGCACTGGTGAAACAGGTGAAGACGCAATATAAACACACTTAGTCCATAAAAATTTCGAGGGGGAATTAACATGGAAAACCAAATTTTTGAATTACAGTATGCAATAGATACTTTTTACTTTTTAGTTTGTGGTGCACTGGTCATGTGGATGGCAGCAGGTTTTGCCATGCTAGAAGCCGGTTTAGTACGCTCTAAAAATACCACCGAAATCTTAACCAAAAACGTGGCGTTGTTTGCCATAGCCTGTACCATGTATTTACTATTTGGTTACCAAATTATGTACAATGATGGTGGCTGGGGTCTAATTGGCATAGCAGGTGGTGACACCTTAGTGGCTGATGCGCTAGCAAGTTCAGCAGAAAATGGTTTTAATGGCGATTCTGTTTACTCTACTGCTGCTGACTTCTTCTTCCAAGTGGTGTTTGTCGCTACCTGTATGTCTATTGTATCTGGTGCCGTGGCAGAACGCATGAAACTTTGGGCATTTTTAATATTTGCCGTGGTAATGTGTGGCTTTATCTACCCAATGGAAGGTAGCTGGACATGGAATGGTGACGACGTATTTGGCTTATATAACCTTGGTGATTTAGGTTTTAGTGACTTTGCAGGCTCTGGTATTGTACACATGGCTGGCGCTGCTGCTGCATTAGCAGGTGTATTATTACTGGGTGCTCGTAAAGGCAAATATGGTAAAAATGGTGAGATACGTGCTATTCCAGGTGCTAACTTACCGTTAGCTGCATTAGGTACTTTTATCCTGTGGATGGGCTGGTTTGGCTTTAACGGTGGCTCAGTACTTAAACTGGGTGATATCGCCAATGCAAACTCAGTAGCGATGGTATTTTTAAATACAAATGCGGCTGCTGCCGGTGGTGCAATTGCTTCTTTATTAGTTGCACGTGCTATCTTTGGTAAAGCCGACTTAACGATGCTATTAAACGGTGCTTTGGCGGGCCTAGTTGCTATTACAGCAGAGCCATCTACGCCATCTGCATTACAAGCAGTGCTATTTGGTGCATTAGGCGGCGTGCTTGTTGTATTCTCTATTTTAACACTCGATAAACTAAAAATTGATGATCCAGTTGGTGCAATCTCTGTGCACGGTGTGGTTGGTTTATTAGGCTTGCTACTTGTACCAATTACAAATGATGGGGCGACTTTCTCGGGGCAATTGATTGGCGCAGCAACTATTTTTGGTTGGGTGTTTGTTACAAGCTTGGTTGTTTGGGGTATTTTAAAAGCCGTTATGGGTATCCGTATCTCAGAAGAAGAAGAGTACGAAGGGGCAGACCTTGCAGAATGTGGTCAAGAAGCCTACCCAGAGTTTGTTAATTAAGCTTGTTACTTAAATAAGACGCATAACACCCTAAAAAAGGAGCTCAAAGGCTCCTTTTTTTATTTTTTATTAGCAAATATAATCTGTTCACTGTACTCAAAAAAATAGGCGATGGATTCAGTACAGCACATGCCTAAGTTTAATAGGAAGTAAGCCTAACTAAAAATACAGTTAATATATCGATAAAATAAAAACAAAAAAAGAAGCCTAATGGCTTCTTTTAGCATAACCTAAGTAAAGGACTATTGTTTTTTCCAAACTTGAGTGCCTTTAACCGTTTTAATGGTTAGTTTATTACCATTAACCGTAATATTAGCATTAACGGCAGGGATAATGCCCCAACGAGGATGCTTTGCCTTACCTTGGTACTTATTGCCACCTTTAGAAACGATGTTTCTAAGACCTTTATGACCAGCAAACTCGCCATTTGCTAATTTACCAGTAAATTGGCTACCCGATTTAGTAATGTTAACCATCACACCTTTTTCTGGTGTTAGCCACTTACCAACGATTGGATCTGCTGCCATCGCTACCGTTGCCATACCTAATGATGCTGCTAAAACTACTGATTGAGTGAATAATTTCATAACTTGACTCCTTTCAATTTCCCAAAAGTTGGGTTTAAATAAACTTCAATATAAACATGTCTGTATGTCTATTTTTTATAAGTTATCATATAAACTTCTTAATTCCCACTACAGAATCGCTAAAAAATAAGCAATATCGTAACTTTTTGTTTTTTTTATTACCTAACCTCTTTATTTAGCAATAAATCAGTAAGAATCAATGAGTTAGAGAGCTATTTTTGGTACAACTGTTCACTAATCCAATGCCAAAATTGTTCAAATAGCTGCATCCACCATTCGCCCGTATTAAACTCTGGCTGATCTTTTTTTTGCCCATTACTTTGGGTGGTTGTTAATTTTTGACTGGGTAACGGTAATGGCATTGCTTTTGCCATTACCTTTGGTTGTAAGGCGGGTATAGGGCTTATGCCATGCTTTGTAATTAATTCATCAAGGCTGATAACCTCTATTCTGCCAGACTCATCATTTGGCGCATAATAAACCCCTGCTTGATTGAGCTTTGGAAAATAAACGGCTTTAAAAAAATGGCTAGGAATCAGTACCGCTTGCCCCCATTGATATGCGTTTTTATCTTCAAACACAACCCCTGTTACCACGTATGCTTGCCCATGCACTTTGGTTAAATAACGGGTGCTAGACTCAATTTTGCGCCATATCTTTCTATTAAGATATGGCGACTGTGGTGCTATATTTGCCAAACTAAAGCTATCATATTGCTCCGTTTTGCTTGCCATATCTGCATTTGGTGCTAAATGCCCCCTATCATAACCCGTGCCAGAATAGTCGTAGACAGTTGCCCGTATTGCAAATGGCAAACGGCTTTCTTCATGAAAGTTATCTTCTCTCTCTAGCTCGTCTGCACGGTACAAACGTTCTCTCGTTAAATGCTCTGCCGACCATAAGGGTGTCCGTGTTTTGCCCGAGTACAACACGGCAAACCCATCAAAACACAAAGGGAC
This sequence comes from Psychrobacter sp. HD31, assembly GCF_051097895.1. Lineage (GTDB taxonomy): Bacteria > Pseudomonadota > Gammaproteobacteria > Pseudomonadales > Moraxellaceae > Psychrobacter. The sequence goes on along the minus strand of NZ_CP142525.1, from coordinate 1,756,540 downwards.
GGTCTTTTCTAGTTTGTTTATTTGCGTTATTTTGGGTGCTTTAAACGCATAAAACGGTTGGCTGCAATTTTTAAACACTTCTGCTTTGGCAGAAGGCGTTACAAAAAAACCGCACCCAACAAAAAATATAATAGCGAACGTTTTGATAATACAACCTTTTTTTACTGGGCTGTTTAAAGTAGATAGGGTAGAAACAAACATCAAGATATCAGAAATTATTGCAAATGGTGACTTTTTATAAGTTTTATTTTATACTATTGCACTCTTTGGATAAACCTACCCAAAGAGTGCTGTAAAAAACGGTGAGGTGGCTGAGTGGTCGAAAGCGCACGCCTGGAAAGTGTGTATAGGTTAATAGCCTATCGAGGGTTCGAATCCCTCTCTCACCGCCAAAAATGCAGCTTTTTCTCAGTTTATTAGTTTAACTTTATTTTATAGCCCTTCTAGCTTACGTAAGTCTTTTCTTAAAATTTTACCCACATTAGACTTTGGCAACTCATCAATAAACTCAATTGCACGTGGTTGTTTATAGCCTGTTAGATTTTTACGGCAAAACGCTTTAACTTCTTTTTCGGTTAAACTTGGGTCATCTTTAACAATAAAGAATTTAGGCACTTCGCCACTTTTTTCATCTGGTATACCAATAACACCGGCTTCTAGTACTTTTGGATGCCCAGCTATGACTTCTTCTAGCTCATTTGGATAAACATTAAAGCCTGATACTAAAATCATATCTTTTTTACGGTCAACAATTTTAAAGTAACCCTTTTCATCCATGACACCAATATCACCGGTACGGAAGAACCCATCTGCTGTCATTACCTCAGCTGTCGCTTCTGGTCGGTTCCAATAGCCTTTCATTACTTGAGGACCACGCACACAGATTTCTCCAGACTCTCCAATAGGCACAAGATTGCCTTCATCATCTAAAATTGCCACATCGGTATCAGGGAAAGGTAAACCAATGGTTCCATTAAAAGGTGCGCCCGCTGGCGAGCTGGTCGCAATTGGGGAGGTTTCTGATAAGCCATAACCTTGCAAAATACTCACACCAGTAATTGCTTCCCAAGCATCAGATACCGGCTGTTGTACCGCCATGCCACCGCCCATCGCAAATTTAAAATTAGGAAAATCTAACGTTTTAAACTTCTCATCATGAACCAAGGCATTAAATAAGGTATTAACGGCAGGGAAAATACTCGGCTTATACTTGTCAAATGCATCCACAAGCTTTGGTAAATCTCTTGGGTTAGGGATTAAGATGTTGGCATCACCACGGTACAACCCACTCAATAAACAAACCGTAAATGCAAAAATATGGTACAAAGGCAATGCACACATAATGTTATTATTTTCGTCAGGATTCAATGACCCTGCCGTATATTGGTCGGTCTGAATGAGGTTTGCTACCAAGTTTTTATGTAACAACTCAGCACCTTTAGATACACCTGTCGTACCGCCTGTATATTGCAGCACAGCAGTATCTTCTAGTGTTATTTGTGGGCGCACATACTTATCAGTAGATACTTGCCCTAGTACCTCTTTAAAGTTTTTATGCCCAGCAATATGCCAAGCTGGGATGTCTTTTTTAACATGTTTCAGTACAAAGTTAATTAGCCCGCCTTTAAAGCCACCCAGCATATCACCAACACGGCAAATAACTACTTCATCAACTGTTTTGTGCTCTATATCTTGATAAGTTTTGGCAAAGTTTTCTAAAATAAATAAAATCTTTGCACCTGAATCTTGCAATTGGTGCCCTAGCTCTCGAGTGGTATATAGAGGATTAACATTAACTAGTACATAGCCTGCACGCAAAATGCCTAAGGCAAGGATAGGATATTGAAAGACATTTGGTAACATGACCGCAACTCGGTCACCTTTTTGTAAGCCACGCGACTGTAAGTAGCTTGCAATTTGAAGACTATACTTATCTAGCTCAGCAAAAGACATGCTTTTGTCCATAAAGTATAATGCAGGCAGGTTGTGATGCTTTTTAAAACTTTCTTCAAATATATCAATTAATGAGGTATCAGCAGCAGGGAAGTTAGCTATTTTATAAGGCAACCCCAACTCTTCGTATGTTTTTAACCAAACTCTTTCCATGAACAACGCTCCTTTTTTAATTTAAAAAATCCATACATTTTTTTAATATACACTGTTTTGTATACTTTTGGGAAGACACTTTGCCTGTTTAGTCATTAAAAACAGTCATTTTTTATTGACAAAAAATAAATATAAATGATATGAGAGTGTCTAAAAGATGATTGGTTTTTGAGGTCACAGCTAGTTAATAATTTGTTTTTCTGTCTTTCTCTAAAACATAAACCACAAACTTTGCGGTTGTCTTAAAACCTGTGGTATCTGCTTGGCGCAATAACGCCTCTCTGTTTTCTCTTTTTGCTCGATAAGAGTATGGTGTCATCGTGAGCAAGTCTTCTAACTGCTGCTGATTGAGTATCAAATCTGTCTCAACAAATGCTTCTTCTAAAAGCGTCAACCCAACATCATATAACTGCTGTAAAAACTTATCAGACTGATGTTCTCTTACCTCATCAAACAAGGCAGAACGCATACTAGCAAGATGCCCAACATCTGGTTTAGCAATACATACAATGCCTTTTTTAGATAAAACTCTATCAATCTCTTGCGGTAAAATTGGGCTAAAAATACTACTAACACCACTTAAGCAGTTGTCTTGTAATGGTAATTTTGAGGCGCTGGCAACTAAGGGGACAATCCCTTGATTTAGCGCACTTTGATGGGTTTGTTGATTGATTACTTGAGATTGATGCCATAACAGATGCTGGCGTTTACTTGATTTTGCCAGCTCACTGACAGCAGGTTTGCTAATGTCTATCGCAATTAATTGACTAATGCTTGGGATGGTCGCAATTTTTTGTGAGTAATAACCTTCTCCACAGCCAATATCAAGCCATCGTATACGACTCATATCAGGCTGCTGATGCGATTTTTTTAAATGCTTTTGAATAAGTTGATAAAGTTTAATTTGTAGTGGTTGGTAAAAACCTGCTTGCAAAAAACGCTGACGTGCCAAGATAGACGCCTGACTGTCACCTGGAGATTTACTTTTTTTATTTTGTACAGGCAATAGATTAACATAGCCTTGTTTGGCTACATCAAACGGATGTTTGACAGACTTTGGATTCAAGCTACCATCACAAAACCATGTTTGTTTATCAAGCTCCATGGGTGACTGACAAATGGGACAAACAAAAATGCGGTTAGTCATCATCAAAAACAGTGCCTAACCAGTTAATTGGGCAGTGATTAAACGCTTTACCGGTGCAAAGCTATTGCTTAGCCGCAGCCCGGCACGGCGAACAAACCTAGCGGGTGGGCGTTCGTCAGTATATAGTTTTACAATCGCATTGGTGCCATGATACATGGCTTTTGTTTTGGTACTATGCGTCACATGGTAACGTGCCAACAAGCGTGGGTTGGCAATGTCTTCACCCTTTTGAGCCGCCTGTATGAGTAGTTTGCCTAAAATTGCCACACTCTCCATCCCTAAATTATAACCGTGTGCCGTTACTGGATGCATACCAACGGCTGCATCACCTATCAACGCACAGCGATTACCATAAAATTTATCGGCATGCACACCAAGCAATGGATAACTGTGGATATCACTGGTAACGGTTATCTCGCCTAGACGCCCATTAAGCCAATTATTCATCTCGCACGCAAGTTCTTCTTTATTCATGGCTTTTATGCGTGCCACTTGGCTATTATCCACGGTAATCACCATAGAAGATTTATACTCACCTAACGGTAAGACCGCCAAAGTTTTGCCATAGTAAAATCCTTCATGTGCCGTTTGTTGATTACTTTGGGTATGGGTAGTACCAAACACCAAAACGGTGCGCCCAAAGTCATGCATATCCGCACTAATACCAAGTGCTTTGCGCATAAACGACACACGAGAATCTGCTGCCAATACTAGCTTGCCACGGATAATCGTCCCGTCTTCAAGACTTACCTCGGCAATCTCATCATTAGTGTTGACGGCATTAACACGTTTACCAAAGTGGGTGGTTAAATAAGTTGGATTAGCAATTTCATTTTTTAATGCATCATAAGCTGCTTTGCGGATACGATGATTTGCTAAAAGATAACCCAAGGTTTCAATCGGTTTACCTCTTACGCTATCTGGTTTGTCAAAACCCAATGCAAATGGTGAGTTGCCATCATATACTTCTGCACGTTTTAGCAAGTGCACATTTTCTGGTTCAATATGCCGCCATTGGTCGAGATTAAGCATCATTTCTTTTGTACGGTGGGTAATGGCAATTTCACGTCCATCAAATGCTGGATTCGTGATGGTGTCTTCGGGTTGCCCTTCCACAATATGTACTTTTAATTCACCACCAGAAAGCATGCGTGCCATGCTTAGCCCAATAGGACCCGCCCCAACAATAATAACATCTGTATATTGGATATTATCTGGGCTTTTTTTTGCCTGGGTTTGTGATTGATGTTGCTGCTCAGTCATGACGCTGCTCCTTTTATTGCGATTGCAAGAGCCAATATTTTAAAGATAATTTGCTATGAACATAGACCCTATTGTACCCTAATTTAATGCTTTTGGTGGGGGTTTGTTTAACCCGTTGTTATAAAAAAATAACACAAAAAAAGGCAGCCTTTTAGCTGCCTACAATTTGTCATAATATAATCGACTTTATAAAACACGTTTAACGTAATTTTAATGTCATCAACCCTAAAATAACTAAAATAATGGCAATAATCCAAAAACGTGCCACCACTTGGGTTTCTTTCCAGCCTAACTCTTCAAAATGGTGATGCAATGGCGCCATTTTAAACACGCGTTTTTTACGCAGTTTATATGAGCCTACTTGTAGCATAACCGATAACGCTTCAACCACAAACAAACCGCCCATAATCGCAAACGCAATTTCTTGACGTGTCATAACGGCAATGGTACCTAACAAACCGCCTAATGCTAACGCACCCACATCGCCCATAAACACTTGTGCTGGGTGAGCGTTAAACCATAAAAAGCCCAAGCCAGCGCCAACCATAGCGGCACAAACGATGGTAACTTCGGAGTTATAGCTAATATAAGGCACATGCAAGTATTCAGCAAAACGTACATCGCCAGATACATAGGCAAATACACCCAAACCCGCTGCCACTAAAACCACCGGCAAAATAGCAAGCCCATCTAAACCATCAGTTAAGTTAACCGCATTGGATGCCCCATTGATAACAAAATAAGTAAAGATGATAAAACCCAACCCAAAAGGAATAAGAGAAAGTGGAATTGACCAATCTTTAAACAAGGGAACCAATAAATCTTGCATGGCATTTGTGGTTGCAACATCTGCTTGTTGCGTTGCAATATAATACATTGCACCACCAGCAAACAATGCGCCCACGGATAGCCAAAAATATTTTTTACGTGCAATCAACCCTTTTGGGTCTTTATGTTTAATTTTTAGCCAGTCATCTGCCCAACCAACAGCGCCAAAAATTACCATCACCGCCATTAAAATCCAAATGTAAGGGTTCGTTAAGTCCCCCCACAACAAGCTAGCAACACCAATTGCCGTTAAAATCAACACCCCACCCATGGTAGGCGTACCTTGTTTTGCTAAATGTGATTGAGGACCATCATCACGTACTGCTTGTCCATACTTTAGCGTACGAAGGTATTCAATTGCTTTACCGCCAAACATCATCGAAAAACCTAATGCCGTAATAACTGCAAGTAAAACTCGCAAAGTTAATGACGACACTGCCGAAAACGGCGAATAAAATTGGCTAAGCCATTCAAATAACCAAACTAGCACCACGCACTCCTAAAGGATTTTAGATAAATCAACAAAAAAGATACCATTCTAAATCAATTGATGACTTTTTTTGTTGTATTTTTATATCTTTGTTTTTATCAACGTTGTAAAACAAACCATAAAACAACTTGCCAAGCTGATATTTTAAATTAATGCTTCAAACAAGGTTTCCATTTTCATAAATCGAGAACCTTTAAACAAAATTGTACAAGCTTCATCTTTATTTTTTATGACAAATGCCTGCAAGTCAGCCAATAGTTGCGATTTATCAGTATAAGCAACTGCCTGAACATCCGCTATATTATTGGCACCATCAACCGTATTTTGCGCAAACTCGCCAAGCGCAAAGATATGTTCAATACCCATATTTGCCAAGTCTTCACCCAATTTATAATGCTCATCTTTGGCTGCATCGCCAAGCTCACCAATATCACCCAGCACCAGTATTTTTTTGCCAGCTTGAGCCATAACCACACTTGCCCCAGCCTTGATAGAGTTTGGATTAGCATTATAGGTATCATCAATTAGTAAATGCTTGCCCACGGTATGGCTGTATAAACGTCCACGCGGCGGTTTAACCTGGGCTAACCCTAAAGCAATTTGTTCAAGTGAGATACCCACGGCAATCGCACACGCTGTTACTGCCATGGCATTGGTGACATTATGTTCACCTGCCAGCGGTAATGTGATGGGCTGACACGCATCACCAACATTAAGCGTAAATTGGCTGCTTAAAGGGCAAATTTGCACATCACTGATGGTTACGTCCGTTTTGCCAAAACCAATGATTTGGTGAGTATGATCGGCAGCAACGGCCCGCAACTTATCAGCAAACTCATCAAGCTCTGGCACAACGGCTGTTTGTGTGTTATCAAGCACCTGATAAATTTCAGATTTTGCTTTACAAATGCCCTCACATCCACCAAACTCACCTAAATGAGCAGTACCAATGTTTAAGATAGCGGCAACGTCAGGCTGTACAATGTTTGCTGTATAAGCAATCTCTCCAATATGATTGGCACCTAGCTCTAAAATTGCAAATTTATGCTCATCAGACATCTCTAATAGCATCATGGGCACACCCAAATCATTATTTAGATTGCCACGAGTAACCAAAGTTGGCGCAATATTGCTAAAAATACTGCCCAGCATTTCTTTAACCGTTGTTTTACCGCTAGAGCCTGTAATGGCAATTATTGTCACGTCTTTATGCTGACGACGACGAAACCCAGCCAACGCACCCAATGCCAAACGACTGTCGCTAACCAGTAGTTGCGGCGCATTTACCCCTTTAATTTCTCGCTCAACGATAACAGCCACCGCACCTTTTTCTACCGCCATTTGTGCATAATTATGCCCATCAAAGTTATCGCCTGATAACGCAAGAAAGATATCGCCATCACTAATAGTGCGAGTATCGGTAGAAATACGAGCCGTATTAATATTGGCAAGACTTGGCAGGCTTTTATCTAGCCAATGCCCGTTTACTGGTTGGGTTGCCGTAATTAAGTTATCCGCTTGCCAAGTATATAAGCCTGTATCTTTTGTCATTTTTTTCCTTTTATTATGATGTTTATTTTAAGATGCTTGCCAACGCCTCTTTTAGTATGACTCTATCATCAAAGTCATAACGCACGCCGTTAATTTCTTGATAGGTTTCATGTCCCTTACCTGCAATCACAACAATGTCATTGTCTTGTGCTTGATTAACCGCATATTCAATAGCCGTTTGACGGTTTGGCTCAATATGAATACGTGCATACTGTTCATCCGTCATGCCTGCCTGCATGTCTTGTAAAATATCTATTGGATCTTCTGAACGGGGGTTATCGGCTGTCAAAATTACTTTATCTGCTTTTGCCAAGCCAGCTTGTGCCATTAATGGTCGTTTACCTTTATCTCGATCACCACCACAACCAAACACCGCCCAAAGGTTGCCTTTGCAATGCGCTTTAAGGCTGGTTAAAACTTGCGTCAGGGCATCTGGCGTGTGGGCATAATCAACAATAAAACAGCCTTTTTTTGATACGACTCTATCCATACGACCATCTGCACCACGCAGCTTAGCAACGAGTGTTGGCATATCTTGCATGTCTACACCCAAGGCATGTGCGCCTGCAACAGCCGCCAATAAATTTGCCACATTAAACAAACCCAATAATGGACTATTTAACCACACTGTACCAAAGTCGCTAACAAGCTCAATCTCCACGCCTGTTAAGCTTGGTTTAATTTGTTGGGCAACAAAAGTTGCTTGCTTATTTGCTTGCATGCTATACGTCCAAACCTGCACACCACTTTTGCTGGCAGACTCCAGCATGGTGGCTGCATAGTCATCATCAAGATTGATAATGGCATGGGTCAGATTTGGAAAGTTGTTTCGATTAAACAAACGTGCTTTTGCACCGGCATAGTCATCCATGTCACTATGGTAATCAAGATGGTCTCGGCTAAGGTTCGTATATATCGCTACTTGTACAGGCACGCCTTGCAGGCGGTATTGATCCAAACCGTGCGAACTGGCTTCTAATGCTAACAGGTCGATGTTGTCTGCACCCATCTCATGCACAAACCGCTGCACTGCCAGCACGTCTCCCGTCGTATGCGTCGATTGGGTTAAGTTGCCTAACCGCCCATTGCCTGCTGTGCCCATAATGGCTGAGGCTTTGCCGCTTTGCTCGGTTAATTGTGCCACTAACTGGCTTATGGTCGTTTTGCCATTTGTGCCTGTCACCGCCACCACAGTGGGCAGATTAACTTGTTGTGTTTGTTGCAATTGTGCTTGAATCAAATCGCCCAAACATTCACGAATACGTGGGGCAGAAACCAACTTTTGTTGATATTTTTTCAGATTGATATCTGCATCAAACAATTTTTCAACTGGAATTTCAGAAATAATATAGGCAGACTTTTCTATCACTTGCCGTGCATAGCCAACACTTTTATCTAATGTTTGTGTGGTGCTCGATAATAAAACAAACACATCGCCTTCTTTAACCTGACGGCTATCTAAACAAAACGCCTGAAACCCTATGTCGCCAACATTGGTTAAATCGAGTTTGGCAAAAACACCGTCTACATTATGGTTAGCCATCTTACCAATCAGTTGGTTTAATGTGGTCATCGTGTGTCCTTTTTTAATCAGCTTTAGGTCAACTTATTAAAGCGCAGATAATCAAGTTTTTAACTATGCGTTTATACGTTAAAGCTCAGTACATCAAATTTTATTATTGCGTTTTTAAAGGTTTATCCAGTGGCACATTGTATAAACGTAAAGCGTCTTTCATAACACTGTGGAATACCGGTGCCGCTACCTCACCCGCATAATGTTGTTTTTGGGGATTTTCGACCAAAATTGCAGCTACCAAACGTGGGTTAGAAACAGGTGCCATACCCACAAATACCGTACGGTACTGATCTTCATAATAGCCACCCTCTGGGTTAACACGGCGTGAAGTACCTGTTTTACCTGCCACACGGTAGCCATCAATAGCAGCAGCGGTTGCTGTACCGCCAGCTTGAGTAACGGTTTCCATCATTTCAACAATCGCAAGCGCATCGTCTTTATCCAATACCTGAATGCCTTCTTCTGTTGGCTTATCCGGTTTTACCAAGCTTAATGGGTGCATAACACCGCCAGAACCAAGTGCAGCATAAGCCTGTGCAAGTTGTGCTAAAGTTACTTGCAAACCATAGCCATAACTTACCGTCGCTCTTCTTGCGTATTCTCTTTCTTTAGGGATTGTCACCATCCCTTTAGCCTCTCCAGGAAAACCAAGATCTGTTTTTTCACCAAAGCCAAACTGCTGTTGCATCTGGCTAATGGCATCTGCTGGCAAGGCTAACGCTACTTTGGTAGAAGCAACGTTACTCGACTTTTTAAGCAAGGTGGCAAAACTAATACTGCCTAAATTGTTATGATCACGGATTGTGTAACCACCAACTCGAATATAACCAGGACTGGTATTTATAACGGCATGTTTACCAAACTTGCCAGACTTTAACGCAGCCGCAACGGTAAATGGTTTCATCACCGAACCTGGCTCAAAGCTATCAATCAATGGGCGGTTGCGCTGGCTTTCGCCTGTCATTTCATTTAAGTTGTTTGCATTGTAAGATGGCCATGTCGATAATGCTAAAACTTCACCAGTTTGTACATCAACCACAATACCTGATGACCATAATGCACCTTGCAAACGCCCTACTTTTTCTAGTTCTTTAAACAACAAGTACTGCAAACGAGAGTCAATCGTCAGTTTGACATCTTCACCTTGAATTTCTGGTTCAATTTGTTCGATTTCTTTTAAGCTAGACTGTCGAGCATCTTTTAACACCAACACTTTGCCATCTTTACCCGCCAGTTTTTCTTGGTACATCAGCTCAATGCCAGAGCGACCTTTATAGCCAGTGTCTTTGTCGTTTTGTCCCATAAAACCAACCAATTGTGCATTTGGTTGTGACTGAGGATAAAATCGACGAAAATCTTGTTTTTCATAAACAGCAGGAAAGTCAAGTGACATGACCCCATCAGCGATTTCGGGCGTTACTTTATTAAAAAGCGGAAAATAGTGCGAGCCTTTACCACTTGGCAAGGCTGCCGCTACTTTGTCAGCATCGGTTACATCAATACTGTCATCAATTTTGGTTGCCTGACGCAATTTATTAACATCGACATTGGCAGCTGATGCCAACCGAGCCAAATTCATCTTATCTAAACGCTTATTAAGACTTTTAAGTCGCTTTTCGTTGGTCGTATTTTTTATTTCTTTTTTAAGCTCATAATAACTAAGAGCATAATCATAAGGGCTAAAAGACACGTTTGATAAAGGCGCACTCACTGCCAAAGGCTGATTATTTCTGTCGGTAATCATGCCACGATAAGTATGTTGTGTGCGTACACTGGTGATTAACTCGTTGCCTTTTTCTTGATAAACAGCCGCATTGGCAACTTGCAAATAAAAGGCACGCATTAACAAAATCAACAACGCTACCAACGCAACTGCCCACACCATAGCAAACCGGCCACCATCTGCTTCTACACCGCCTCGGGACATTGCCCCAGAGTTTTTGTTAAAAACTGGTCTTGTTTTGCGGTTTTTTACGCTGGTGTAAGTTTTGCTTTGATGACTACTGTGATTATTTACAGACTTTTTATTGGCTGTTTTACCCTCATCAAGCGGTAAAACTTTAGATAGCCATTTTGATTTTGCTTGTGCTTGTTTTGCTGTCTTGTTAGTTTTAGCAGACGAGTTTGAGCCACGGCGTTTTAACGGCTTAGTTACTTTAATTTTAGACTCATTTACTTTTTTTGTAGGCTTTTTAGGTTTGTTAAATTTATCGCTCATCGTGCCTCACCTTCTGCTTGCGTTCCCTCTGACTGTTTTGCATTTTCATCATTATTTTTTGCTTGAGGCTGAATAATCATTTTATCTTTTACTGTTGGTGAGTACATATTGAGTTCGGTAATCGCTCTTGCTGCAATTTGGGGTGTTGCACTAAAAGTTTGTTGCTCAATTTGCAGTCGGTTGTGCTCAATTTGTAGCTGCAGATATTCTTTCTTCATTTTATTCAGGTTTTTATAGCCATGATGATATTGATGCACCTGAGTAGCAGCAACCACACCCGTCACAACAATAGCAACCGCCAATATCAACATAATAACGGTATAAAAACTTAACCCGCCATAACGCTTTGACATTAACTCAACCACCTCATTTTCTGCCGTGGTATACGCTCGTTTTTGTGTCGTCGATGTCTTTTTTGCTTGAGACTGTTTTTTTGAAATTGCCATTAATTTTTCGATAATAAAAATGTCTGTTATAAAACTATTGTAACCAATAAATTTAGGTTTTTTCTAGCTCTTTTTGTCTTGGTATATTTGTACGTTTTGCCGCTCTAAGCCATGCACTGCGTGAGCGTTGGTTTGCTTTGATTTCTGCCTTACTCGGTGCAATGCGTTTTGGCTTTGCAAAGTATTTTGGTCTTTGTGGTTGTATCGGTAAATGTTCATCTTGTGGATACTGCCCACGGCTATGCTTTTGAAAAAACTGTTTAATGCGCCTGTCTTCTAATGAATGAAAACTAATAACAGCCAGCATGCCATCTTTTGCTAAAATATCAATGCTTTGATCTAAAAAGCGATCAATATCACCAAGCTCATTGTTAATGAATATACGCATGGCCTGAAAACTTTGTGTTGCAGGGTGTTTGCCTTTTTGCCACTTTGGGTGCGCTTGTTTAATGACTTCTGCCAGCTCTAATGTCGAGTCGTAAGATTCCATTTGTTTTATGGCACGCGCAATACGGCGGCTGTGGCGCTCTTCTCCAAACTCGTACAGCACGTTGGCAAGCGTTTCTTCTTCTACTCCAGTAAGCCACTCACCTACTGACTGCCCACGGCTGGTGTCCATGCGCATATCTACCACACCATCTCGCATAAAGCTAAACCCACGGCTACCGTCATCTAATTGCGGAGAAGACACACCCAAATCTGCCATGATGCCATCTACTTTATCAACCTCAAGTTTTACCAAACTATCAATTAACGTTGCAAAGCTTTCATGGACAACGGTTACACGGCTATCTTGCTGGGCAAGTTCATTTGCCGTGGCAATTGCTTGTGGATCTTTATCAAATACAATTAGGCGCGCATCCTCTGCTAGGTGCTCAAGCAACAAACGGCTGTGACCACCCCGCCCAAAAGTGGCATCCACATAAGTTCCTGCACTCTTTTTTTTCAAACCATCTAGCGTTTTTACACCAAGTACACTGGCAACGGTTTCTTGCAGTAGTACCGTTTGGTGAGTAAAGTCTGTGCTGGAGGATACGGATGATGACAAATCTGACAAGACTATTCCTTAACAATGCCTAAACTTAAAAAATGCTTTAAAACTGATGCAATATGACCAATGTACTATTATCGCTTAATAAACGCCATCTGCAAAGGTTATACACAGGGTTTTTTGTTGTATTTGTTTGTAAATATTTCAATATTCTTAATAATGGGCACAAAATACCATGTTATTGATAAAAAGCAGGCGGTAACTGTTGTATTTATCCGTTTATTTACATACCCAATGCTTGGGTATCCCTAATAACATAGGCCTTTTTTGAGTTTAGATAAAAGTAGAAACAAGATAAACAACCGTTTTTTCTATAAAACCAAAACACAATCGGCTATAATTACAAGCAATATTTAATAACAACCACTATCTGTATTATTCGATTTAAGAGAGCTAAAAAATGACCACGACAAACAGACCTGTCCGCACTCGTATTGCCCCATCTCCAACGGGATTCCCTCATGTTGGCACAGCCTACATTGCCCTATTTAATTTGGCGTTTGCCAAAGCCAATGGTGGTGAGTTCATTTTGCGTATTGAAGATACCGACCAAACTCGCTCGACCGAACAATCAGAAAAAATGATTTTAGATGCCCTGCGTTGGGTCGGCCTAGATTGGGCAGAAGGTCCTGATATTGGTGGTAAACATGCACCTTATCGCCAAAGTGAGCGTAGCGGTATTTACAAAAAATATGCCGAAGCGTTATTAGATAAAGGTCATGCCTTCCGTTGCTTTTGCACCACAAAAGAACTAGACCAAATGCGTGCTGAACAAATGGCACGAGGTGATGCACCTAAATATGATGGTCGTTATGCAGAGTTATCACGTGAAGAATCAGACAAACTTGTTGCAGAAGGCAAGCCTTATGTTATTCGCATGAAGGTACCAACCGAGGGCGTTTGCAAGTTTAATGACTTACTGCGTGGCGAGGTAGAAATCCCTTGGGAACAAGTAGACATGCAAGTGTTATTAAAAACAGATGGTATGCCAACCTATCACCTTGCCAATGTCGTAGATGACCATTTAATGGAAATTACCCACGTGATGCGTGGTGAAGAGTGGATTAACTCTGCTCCAAAACACCAATTGCTATATGAATACTTTGGTTGGGAAATGCCAGTACTTTGCCACATGCCGCTGCTGCGTAACCCTGATAAGTCAAAACTTTCTAAACGTAAAAACCCAACTTCTATCACTTATTACCGTGATGCCGGTGTGTTACCAGAAGCCTTATTAAATTACTTGGGTCGCATGGGTTACTCACTACCCAATGAAGAAGAAAAATTTAGCCTAGAAGAAATGATAGCAAGTTTTGATATTAACCGTGTGTCACTTGGTGGCCCTGTATTTGATGTAGAAAAACTACATTGGCTAAATGCCGAATACTTGCGTGAGCTTAGCCCAGAAGCCTTAAAAAATAAAATTTTGGATTGGGCAAATGACAGCGAAAAATTGACTGCCATTGCAGCCGCAATCCAACCACGCATCCACTTGCTGTCTGATGCGGTTAACTGGGGTGGTTTTTACTTTCAAAACTTGCCTGACATTAGTGCAGAAGACTTTGTACATAAATCACTTAGCCAAGAGCAAATTATTGAAATACTACAAATTGCAACATGGAAGTTAGAAACCATGCCTGTATGGAGCGAAGAAAACATTTTTGCCACATTAAAAGGGTTAAGTGGCGCAATGGACATCAAACTACGTGACATGATGGCTCCGTTCTTTATTGCCATTGCAGGCTCAACAGCATCAACACCAGTAATGAACTCTATGTATGTTATTGGGGCGGATATGACCTTAACTCGCCTTCGACATGCGGTAGATGTTTTAGGCGGTTTAGGCAAAAAGAAAATGAAAAAGTTAGAAAAAACAGCCGCCGCTTTGCCAGATTTTTTGCAATAAGCGAAAAACCTGCCTAAATATTTGATAAAACAAGTAAACCAAACCTTTAAAACACAAGGGTTTGGTTTTTTATTTAAAAAAGATTAAAAAAAAATTGACAGGCATTATTTTTTCTTTATAATGACTACTTCCAAGCGAGGGGCTATAGCTCAGCTGGTAGAGCACTTGCATGGCATGCAAGGGGTCAGCGGTTCGACTCCGCTTAGCTCCACCAATATTTCTAATAATATTAGGAACTCGTAAGGACAACGCAAGCACCTAGGCACACATTTAAAATGTTCTTGCGTTTGTAAATAGTTTTTTAACTATTACTCTATTGCGTCCCGTTCGTCTAGAGGCCTAGGACCCCGCCCTTTCACGGCGGTAACAGGGGTTCGAATCCCCTACGGGATGCCACTATTCTTACTCTTTTGAGTAACGCTAAACCCAGTCATCAATGATGATTGGGTTTTTTGTTATGTGCTGTTTTTAAAGTGGTAAAACACTTATCGGCTTTTAAAAAAATAAGCAACCACGCATGCCTCTTTGCATGTTTCGTTTAAACCACAACAACCCTCGGCAACCTAACTATCAGCCATATCATCAGTTAACGACATTAACAAACATTGGCAATTCTGCCACATCTTTATTAAACTAACCCTATACACAATAATACATTTTTAAAATAAAGGATTGCTATGAAACGCTTTAAAAATAAAACGGTCATCATTACAGGTGCAGGTTCTGGCATTGGGCGTGCAACCGCCATTCGTTTTGCACAAGAAGGTGCTGAAGTGGTGCTGGTGGGTCGCAATCAAGAAAAACTCATGGAAACAGCCGAATTACTACCGCAAGACCATTCATGGATACATGATGATAATTATTTAACCATTACTTGCGATATCAGCAGTTATGAACAAGTGACTAAAATGATGCACGCTGTGATGGCGCGTTTTGAACACATTGATATCTTAGTCAATAATGCCGGTAAAGCCATACAAGGCAAAGTAACCGAGCTAAGTATTGATGACTGGCAACAATCAATTAACGTTAACTTAAACGGTACTTTTTATGTATCGCAAGCAGCTTTACCTTATTTAATTGAGTCTAAAGGCAATATTGTTAACGTATCGTCAATTTCAGGTGCTGGTGGCGACTGGAAGATGCCCGCTTATAATGCGGCAAAGGCTGGCGTTACTAACTTAACGCGCACCATGGCAATGGATTATGGTAATGATGGCGTACGAGTTAATGCTGTGAGTCCCAGTGTTACTAAAACAAGCATGACAACCAACATCCAAGATAATGATGAAAAAACCCAAAAATATTTAGACCGTTGCCCGCTGGGTCGTATTGCTACGCCTGAAGATGTGGCAGCAGCGATTACTTTTTTGGCAAGTGATGATGCCAGCATGATTACAGGCGTTGATTTGCCTGTCGATGGCGGTGTGAGTGCTTCAAGTGGGCAACCCCAGTTTTAGCCCGTTATCACAGTCGCACATATCGCAAAACCTGCGCTGCGCCCTGTTTAACTTAACATGTTAAACAGGGCGCAGTAAAATTATAGTCATTGAATCATTGCTATTAAAATCTAGCAATAAACAACTAAATATAGGTAGGGTGCTGGCATTATCGTTTGTTCAACCTATTCAACCCATCACATAACCCACCACATAACAAGACTTCTTAAAACCAGCTCCTTAAAAATCGCTTCTTAAACCTCAATGGAACTTAAAGCGCCATACTTTAATTTAAACACTTTACTTATTTAAAGACTTCTTTAAATCCTGCAAAGGCTGCGATAAATTAGTCGGATCTTTTGGTACAACCCCTTCATACATTGCCAAAATTTTGGCTAAATCCGCTTCATAATCGCCTGTTGGATAAACAAGATTCATAAACCGTATTTCTTTGGTTTTATAGTCCATCGCCACTGGTAAAATTGGCACATCCGCACCAACCGCCAAATAGTAAAATCCTGATTTCCACTCTTTGGTATAACCACGTGTGCCCTCAGGTGCTAAACCAACAAACAAAGGTTTTCCTTTTTTAAACTCATCAATACTGGCTTGTAGTACAGACCCTTTTTTCTTTCTATCAATCGGGATAACGCCCGACCAATGCATCAGCTTTGCCATAATCGGATTTTTAAATAAACTTTTTTTGCCCATAATTTTGACACCAAAGTCCAATGCAAAAATGGCAGGCAAGGCATAAACGCCATCAAAATTAGAGGTATGAGGGACGGCCAAACAAATTGCTTGTGGAATGTTAGGAATCTCACCAACCGACTTCCACCCTGTAAGTTTAAGAAAAGCACTCGAAAGCAAAGGGGTAATTTTACCGCCACGTTTGGGTACATTAACACCCAAGTCATAACGTGTTAATACTTTATTTTGATAAGCTTGATTATCATTATCTGGCTTTGAGGTCATTTAAAATCCCTGCTGTTTTATATGAATAATCTAATATAAATACGGTTAAGACAGCTACTTTGCATTTAACACAAAGTAGCCAGTTCGATTGGGTGATTACTGGTGTTAGGTCTAACAATTGGCTGATTGCATTCGTTAGTTACAATTTTAACACGACCTACTGCTGCGGATAAAAAATAGTTGATAAGCTCGTTAAACAGCCAGCTCAGCTAAATCACCTTTATGTTCTAACCAAGATTTACGGTCAGACGAGCGTTTTTTGGCAAGTAGCATGTCCATCACCTCACTGGTGTGATTTAAGTCATCTAAGTCTAGCTGCACCAATCGGCGGGTATCTGGGTTCATGGTGGTTTCTCTAAGCTGGTCGGCATCCATTTCACCCAGCCCTTTAAAGCGAGTGATGGACTGCTTTTTGTTTTTTGGCGCATTAGCGAGTATTTGCTCTAACTCTGGTTCATCAAGGGCATAATGCACCTCTTTACCAATATCCACACGATACAAAGGTGGCATGGCTACATATAAGTGCCCTTCTTCAATTAGGGTAGGAAAGTGTTTAACAAACAAGGCACAAATCAAAGTGGCAATGTGCAAGCCATCTGAGTCCGCATCGGCTAAAATACACACTTTGTCATAACGCAACTCACTCAAATCATCACTGGCTGGGTCAACACCTATCGCTATGGCGATGTCGTGGATTTCTTGACTAGATAGCACCGTATCAGAAGATACCTCCCAGGTATTTAAAATTTTACCTCGCAATGGCAAAATTGCCTGAAAATGGCGGTCACGTGCTTGCTTGGCACTGCCTCCAGCAGAGTCCCCCTCTACCAAAAACAGCTCTGCACCTTCTTTTAAGTCGCCTTTACAGTCGGCAAGTTTACCGGGCAAGGCAGGACCTTGCGTAATTTTTTTACGTGCCACTTTTTTAGCACTTTTTAGGCGTTTGCCTGCCTTGCTAATGGCAAGCTCAGCAATTTGTGTGCCCATATCGGCATGCTGGTTTAACCACAAACTAAACGCATCTTTTGCAATGGCCTGCACTGCCCCTGCTGCCTCTCGGCTAGATAAACGTTCTTTGGTTTGCCCAGAAAATTGTGGCTCCGAAAATTTAAGCGATAATATATAGTTAACGCCATCCCATACATCTTCGCCTGTCAGTTTTATATTGCGTGGCAATAAATTATGGATTTCGCAAAACTCTCGCAAGGCTTCTAAAATACCTGTACGCAATCCGTTAACATGCGTACCACCTTGTGCCGTTGGGATTAAGTTAACATAGCTTTCTTGTATTGGTGTACCACCTTCTGGTAACCAGCTAATGGCAAAAGTTGCCCCTGCTCGCTCCCCTTTGGCTGCTTCGTAGTCATGATAAAATGGCTCTGATGGTAAGGTTTCTAACCCATCGAGTTGTTCATTTAAATATTCAATTACGCCATCGCTAAACTGCCAAACTATTTTTTCATCATTGATATGGTCAACAAACTCGATAGACAACCCAGCCGACAGTACTGCCTTGGCTTTTAGGTTGTGCTTTAATTGTTTTACGCTAAATTTTGGCGAGTCAAAAAACTGCTCATCTGCCCAAAAACGCACTTTTGTACCACGTTTGCGTTTATTAGAGCTAACAGACTCGTTAAGTGGCGTAACGGGTGTGCCGTTTTCAAACGCCATGTCATATTGAGTGCCACCTCGCCATACGGTCACTTCTACACGGGTAGATAAGGCATTAACTACGGAGATACCCACACCATGCAAACCGCCAGACACTTGATAGTTGCTGGTAGAAAACTTACCGCCTGCGTGCAAACGAGTTAAAATAAGTTCAATGCCCGATTGCCCAAACTCTGGATGAATATCGGTTGGCATGCCTCGTCCGTCATCTTCTACCGACAACGAGCCATCATCATGCAGTTGCACTTTTATGCTTTTGGCATAGCCTGCCAACGCCTCATCTACCGAGTTGTCTATCACTTCTTGTGCTAGGTGATTTGGGCGTGTGGTTTCTGTGTACATCCCTGGACGACGACGCACTGGCTCAAGCCCTTCTAATACTTCTAAAGATTGGGCGTTGTAGTTTTGATTTTGGCTCATGGGTGTCCTATTTTTATAGTCCTACGATACATCTATATCAAACAATTAATCCATTATACTTAAAAAAGGCGACATAACCAATTGTGGGGATTTATAGATATTGGCTGGTATTATCTTTTAGCTTGATATTTGGTTAAATAACAAATAATATTGTTAAATAAACCATTAACTTATAACTCCAAATAAACATTCATCATATCGTTTATCGAGACGTTAGCAAACATTCAAACAGACATTTTAATCATGAAAAACATTTATATATTTTTTGCAGTTAGTTTTTTAAGTGTATTGTTTATCACAACTGCAAACGCTAACTCTGAACCAACTGAATATTTATCTATAGGAAAAGAAATTGAATTTAATGGAGAAGTATACGAACTTAAATGGAGTTCTCATCCATCAAAAGAATATTATAAGCAAGAATATTTAAGAAAAAATGACAGCTTGCCAGAGTATGAAAAAATGCTAATGGTAGAAGCTATAAAAGGAGATTTTCCAGCAATATATGTCGCTAATGGAAAAATTAATGAGTTAGAAGGTTGGAAAAGCATTAATCCCATTGTCAGTTACGAGAAGTTTGAGTATGGGAAAGAAATAGTTCTTGAATTCATCTTAAGTAGTGGAAATATTTATGAATGGAATATTTATAGATACAGAAATGAGAAAAATGAATCTGGAAATTATTTAGTTCTATACGCCTACTCGTATCGCAACTATGTATCAAATGAGGAAGAGAAAAATACTTTTTTGAATACAATTGTTACGACTAAGGCAAATCTTGTAAAAAAAGTTGGAAATATTGAATTACCTAATATTCAGGCTAAGTAATATTTACTAAAAATAGATATGTATATTTGTTTTGGGGTTGTTAAACATCAACAACTTTTGCAATCTCAAGTTGTTTATTTAGCCTAACCTTGAGCTGTTAAGTAAGTAGGGTGCGTCCCACGCACCAATGCTCTATAATGCCCATAACAAAAGGACTTAATTGAACAAAAAATGTCACGTTACATACGGTCATATACGCAAGGAGCAACCTACTTTTTTACCTTGGTGTCTTATCAACGTAGAAAAATATTTACCAATCCTGACTTTTTAAAAGCATTACGTGCAAGTATCAAAGAAACACAAAAAAACTATCCATTTAAAATAATTGCATGTGGGTGCAATTACCAGACCACCTACATTGTATTTGGGAAATAATACCAATTACAGCCAATGCTGGTCACAAATAAAACGTAGAACAACCAAATTATGCCCTCAATATCATTTACCTATAGAAGAATTAAGCTATTCAAAAGTTAAAAGAAATGAAAAAGGTATATTTCAACGTCGCTTTTATGAACATCTAATAAAAGATGCTGCCGACTTCAGAAAACATATTGATTATTTACATTACAATCCTGTAAAACATGGCTTAGTGACACATGTAAGAGATTGGCAATATTCAAGTTTTCATCGTTATGTTAACAAAGGAGTATATACGAGTGATTGGGGACAAGGTGTTATATTTGATAATAGTATGTCAGATAAGTTAGAGTAGTTTTTAGAACTGTGCATGGAACGCACCCTACTTGGCTTGCTTTTACGTTAAATAACTAATAACATGATTTGACAAGTTGCTTTAAATTACAGCCGTACAAAACATATAAAAGTCGTTTGTCGTAGGCTACCAAATATTGAGATAAATGTTTACATATAAAAATACTATACAAAAAAGATTTTCATTTGAAAGCTATGAAAATAAATTACAAAAGGAATTTAATTACC
Source organism: Psychrobacter sp. HD31 (assembly GCF_051097895.1). GTDB lineage: Bacteria > Pseudomonadota > Gammaproteobacteria > Pseudomonadales > Moraxellaceae > Psychrobacter. The sequence continues at coordinate 1,735,683 of NZ_CP142525.1, read as the reverse complement.
TATTGAAGTATTTTGATTTAAATTCTAATAGAGTTGAAACAACAATAGATAAGCTTGAATATTCTTTAAATCAAGAAATAGAAGAAAAACCAGAAGAACAAACTCGTGTAAATGACCTTTATGAAACTCAACTTCGATCTATAAACTCATTTTATTACCATTCGTCGATTACTTTGGTACATTCATTTTTTGAAAATCAATTATTTCAACTTAGTAAATTAATTCAAGAAAAAACTAAAAGCAAACTCGATATTTCCTCTCTAAATGGACGAGATTACATTAAATCGGGACTTAATTATTTAAAATTAACAACGGGACTAAGTGAAGACTTATTAAATAAACATAAACCAAGATTGGGCCAGTTTCAGCAACTAAGAAATAAGATTATTCATGATAATTCCACATATAAAGATGAACAAGATAAAAAGAAGTTATTAAATGATTTTGGAAAGAATATTGAATTTTATGACGTTGAGAATAAATTTTATCTCAAATCGGATGACTTGCCCAAAGAGTATTTAGAGAAATCGATGGCTCTTTATAGGGATATCTTAGAACATCTAAGAAATATTGACTTTATAGTCCCTACTGAAATAAATGAAAATATTACTGTTGATTTACCATTTTGATATTTAATAGAAACACCTAACAAAAATATATTAAGGTTTGATAAATTGCTTGTTTCTTAACATTTAAACCATTAACTAAAATCACCCACTTACAAGATTATTTAAAACCTCCAAAACCATATCCAAATGCTCATCGAAGTCTGCAATGCGGTGGTCGCCCCCCTCATGGATTATTAATTGCTTAACGCCATTGCTACCGTAAAAACTTTCTGCCACTTGATAATTAAGAACCTCATCAGCGGTTTTTAGCCAAACTGCAATTTTATTTGGGTGGTTAACCGTTAATAACTGATTGTCTGCAACCCAGCGCATATCGCCATAAGTGACATTCCAATCACCAACCGTCGTATAAAATACCTCATCATCAGCGCCATAGGTTTTACCATCGGCAAAAAAACGAGTAAGCGTGGTGTGTGGTGCAACACTTGGGTTTAATAATAACGCTGGGCAACCAAGCTGGTTACTTAAATGCGTAGAAAAATAACCACCTAACGAGCTGCCTACCAACACGACCTTATCGGTTTGACTAAGCTCATTAATCAACTTAGTGACCTTAGCCAACACCTCGGCAGGTTTTAAATTTAAATCAGGGCAATGCACTTGATGGTTTGGATGACTTTTTTGGATATAGTCTACCAAAAGCCCACCTTTAATAGAGTTACTGGTATTATCAAACCCGTGTAAATAAATAATGTGCATTGATATCTCCTTTCTCTTTAATGTTTATTATCATTTGTGTATTCTAACATGTTACAATTTGCAAGCCTTTGGCAACTTGTGTATATGGATATGCTCAAACTAACTAAACCCCCTATTATTTAACTATTTTATCAGCATTGTCACAGCCCAATTAGCCATGACCAACCAAATTGAACTCTTCTCGATTGATAACCCCTGCGTGGGTGTATGCCAAAGCAATAAAAAAGGATTTTGCTTTGGCTGTTTGCGCAGCCGTCCAGAGCGTCAAATGTGGCTACAAATGACAGATGAGCAAAGGCGAGAAGTGTTAAGGCTCATTGTTGGACGCAAAAAACGTATTGAACAAATGAGACAACGCCAAAAAGAGCAGTTGGAGATAGATTTTGATGATTGGGGTGAAAGTGGCGACTTATTTGGGTTTGAAGAATAACCCCCATTACCCTCTTGGATGATGTGCCTCATGCAATGCCTGCAAACGTGCCGTTGCAACATGCGTGTATATTTGTGTGGTAGACAAATCGCTATGCCCAAGCAACAACTGCACACTACGCAAATCTGCCCCATGGTTAAGTAAGTGAGTCGCAAAGGCGTGGCGTAAGCTATGCGGTGATAAATCTTTTTGTATGCCTGCCAATTTGGCATATTTTTTAATCATATACCAAAAGTTTTGCCGAGTCATATAACCACCCTGAGCGGTTAAAAATACAGCTTGGCAATCACCAGACTTAAGGTGTGCAACCAAATCATTACGGGCATGAGTTAAATAGTTTTCTAATGCCTCATTGGCATACTCCCCCAATGGCACCAGCCGTGTTTTATTGCCTTTGCCGGTGACTCTAAGTACACCAGCATTTAAATTAACCTGTTCTAACGATAGGTTCATCAGCTCAGACACACGCAAACCACAGGCATACAACACCTCTAACATGGCTTTGTCTCTTAAACCCAGTGATGTACTCATATCTGGCGCAAGTAGCAGGTTTTCTACATCTGCCTCGCTTAAGTCTTTTGGCAGGGCACGCCCAAGCTTTGGGGTTTTAATTTTTTCGCAAGGGTTGTCTTTCCTTTGCTCGGTATTAACTAACCACAAAAAAAACTGGCGTAAGCTTGATAGCATTCTGGCTTGGGTGCGTGCGGTTTTGCCCTCACTACTCAGCTGGCTTAAGCAGGCAATCACATCTTTATCTTGCCAGTTTGGTAATGCCTTTAGACTAGTGGCTTGGCAGCTGGTTAAGTCTTTTACATAGGCATTGCGAGTGCGCACAGATAGCCCACGTGCCAGCATGGCTTGACGAAAATCAAACACATATTCTGGCTCATCATTTTTAGGTATTGATTTTGGTTGGCGTGGGTTAACGGCTCTGGTTTTACTCATTTTAAAGCCCTGTTAAAACTTGCGGTTGCCACATATGATATTCATGATGATTTTTTTTGAACCAAATAAATAAATTTAGCATCATCACCCTCGCCCGTTTGCTTTTGCTCAACCAAGGTGTGCCCAAGGTGGCGACAAAAGTTAGGGATGTCACGTGTGGTGGCTGGGTCTGTCGCTAATATTTCGATAACCTCGCCTGCTTGTGCAGTACGGATGGCTTTGTGTAGCATCATAACCGGTTCTGGGCACATTAAACCGCTTGTATCTAACATATGCTGTGGTTGAGTATTAGACATGTTGTTCTCGTTTTGTGGTTTATTATTTGTGTGAGTCATACAATTCACGCACAACCTTACCAATGGTAGCAATGCCTTTGGTTAGCGTCTCATCATCTTGCGCAATACTCATACGGATGCACTCGTGAGCATGGGCATAGCTGCCTGTATCAATACCAGGGAAGAAATGCTCACTTGGGATGATAAGTGTACCTTGCTGTTTTAAACGCTCATACAACTCAACACTATTAACTGGCAGACCTTCAAACCAAATCCACAAAAATATGGCACCCTCTGGTTTGTGGATACGCATAGGATAATCTGCCAACTCTTTTTGTAATAACTGCACCGCTAAATTGGCTTTGGCCTTATAAAAAGGTTTAATCTTGTTATCTGACAAATCTTTAATCGTATCATTGGCAACAAGCGGTGTAGCTATGGTTGCGCCAAACCTCGTGGGCGACAAATTAACAATGGCGTTCATTGCACTGACGACTTTAATCACATCGCTGTTTGCAACGATAATGCCAGTTCGTGCCCCAGGCAAGCCAATTTTAGACAAGCTTAGGCACAAAATGGTGTTTTCATCCCAGTTTAGCGTCACTTCAGGATAAATAATGTTAGGAAACGGCATCCCATACGCATTGTCTATAATCAGCGGTATCTCATACTTTTTGGCAAGTTCAGATAACCGTGCCATTTCATCATCTGTCAGTACATTGCCCGTTGGGTTAGTTGGGCGAGAGCAACAAATCGCGCCTATTTTGCCATTTTTAAGCGCGGGCAATGCTTCTAGTGCATTAAAATCAACTTTGTATTTAAAAAATCCTTGTTGCCCCTCATGCTCAACCTCTTCAATAATCGGTTTAACCGCAACAAAATGTTTGCCCTCAATATGCACATCACTATAGCCAATATATTCGGGCGCTAATGGCAATAATATTGACTTATCAATACCTTCCGCTGAGTCATCATCAAACATACCACCAAAAAGATTAAATAAATAAAAGAAGCCATTTTGCGAGCCGTTGGTTAAGGCAATGTTATCGGCAGTTAGCCCCCAACCATAATGACGATTAAAAAAATCTACCAAGGTATCAATAAATTTTGCATCACCTTGTGGGTTTGAGTAATTACCCATGCTGTCTATTGCAGGGCTATCTAAATCGCCAACATCTAACGTTTTAAACGCCTCTAAAAATGCTTGGTTAACCGCATCAATACGTGCAGGGTTACCACCACCCAGCATGTTAACGGGCTGATCACTTTTTAGAGCATCTCCCAAATCATCCATTAATTGTAAAATACCACTGTTTTGGGTGAACTTTTGTCCAAATTTAGAAAATTGCATGCTTTACCTTTGTTTATTTTTAAAGCGGTTGATTTTATGGGGGTAAGTATAACAAATCGTTACCTTGATGTTGAGCAAGTTAAGCCAACACAACCAGTAGCTAACTAAAATGGCTTGCCATCAATCATGACTCTGCCACTAATCGCCCAAGCAAAACCAATATTTATCAGCATCAATATCGTCAGCACAGTAAGAGGAAGGTGCCAATCACCGCTTACCTCATGCAACCAACCCGCACCCAATGGTCCTGCCATGGCAATGGTATAACCAACGGCTTGCGACATGCTAGATAACTCACTGGCTTGCACCGTATCATAAGTACGTAGGTTAATGAGCATAAGCGTTAATGTAAAAACCAATGAGGCACCAAAACCTGCACAGATTGTCCACACACTTGCCCAAAATAAGGGGTTAACATCAAACCGCCCAAATGCCATGCCTGCTGCACCCATCGCTATGAGTATAGAGGCTAACATCGCCATCGTTCGTGCATGGTCTTTACGGCTCATTACCCAAGTTAACAATAAAATTGCAATGGGTGCCATCAGCTGAAATAGCATTGCCAGCTGCCCTGCTTGTATCAAACTTAAGCCTTTACTCGCCCAGATAGAGGGCAAAAAACTGGCAACTAGATAGTACATAAGCGATTGCAGCCCTAAAAATATCGCTAACCACCATGCCAGGGGCGTTTGCCACATACTTTTGTTATGTTTGGAGTTTGGCATTTGTTGCCGCTTTTGGATGACCACTTGCGGACTGTTGCCATCGCTTAATGTGCGATTTGAGTGTTGTTGTTGCTGATAATCCAACACTAAATTTGGGCGCAGCTGCCACCAAAACACGAATGCAAACACACTAAGCACTGCCCAAACGCCTGTTGCCAAACGCCAACCCAATAAATCACTCATCGGTAACACAATGCCAGCCACCAACCCTGCCATAATGGTCATTGCAAGGCTGTATAAACCCGTTACTAATGGAATGTTTTTTGGTGCTAACTGTTTAATCGCCGGCATCGTGATGGTATTTAAAAAACCAATGGCAAGCGACAAAATAGCCGTACCAGCAAAAAACCACCACCAACCAATAGCAAACACTCGCAAAACCATGCCAAGGGCTAACAACAAGATCATCACAGGTAATAAATTGTGAATGCCAAACCATTTGCTAAACTTTGCCGATACTAATGCCCCAAAAGCAAATGAAAGCATAGGGATTGCACCCAACCACCCTATCTCTAACTGGCTAATGCCTAAAGCTTGCTCGATAACCGGTGCAATCGAACCAACTAACACAATGGGTGAGCGCATATTGACTGCCACTAAAATAATGGCAATGCACACAAAGGCTAAACTGGTGTTTTTGGTGGTTACGATATTGTTATTATTCATAGTCGATGCTTGATTTAAAAAATTTACCACTTAAACGTGAAAAACCACCATGCATTTTGCATGATGGCTGATTTTTATTGTCACTTAATGTGAGATGTTAAACAGCCGACTTTCCAAGCTCTGCTGCTTTTTTACTTTGCGTTTGCTGCTCATCTCGCATTTTTTGTTTGTCTTCTTCGGTCAGTGAGTCACATTTATTAGGGTCATTACCACAAAATTGGCAATATTCATCTCCCATCAAAGTAGCAACACCACCACAAGAGCCTTTTAATGGCTCTTTTTTAACCATGTAACCCACACCCATAAACAAAAAAAACAACACAAATACGGTAAAGGTAATGGCAAAAATGGGTAATAATTGGCTGAGCATATCATTCACCTAACTTTTGGATTAATTTGTTTAATAAACACCTTTATCATACAAGGCAAGCCTCATAAAAGCAAAAAAGTTTAGCTTGCCTTATTAACAAACTAAACTCTTTAATAAAAAAATCAATTACATTACGTGGATAGCAATATAAACTGCCGCACCTGCTAAATAGCCAAGCACCGCAAGCAAGCTAATACGTTTTAGATACCACATAAATGGAATGCGTTCCATACCCATGGCAGCAACACCAGCAGCAGAACCAATAATCAAGCAACTACCCCCTGTACCAGCACAGTATGCTAAAAACTGCCAAAAGTTACCATCAAGCACAAACTGACTAGTACGCGCTAACTCTTCACCCGTTAAACCAGCTAACGCTGCTTCAGATACTAATGGATACATCTTCATTGCACCTGCAACCAATGGCACGTTATCCACCAATGATGATAGCAAACCAATTAATACGTTAATCACGTAAAGGTTACCAAAAGTTGCATCTAACCATTGTGCCATATCTCTTAAATGACCAGCAGTTGCTAAACCAGATACCGCTAACAAGATACCCAAGAAGAATAGGATACTTGGCATATCAATTTTTGATAACACGCCAATCACCGTTAGCTGTTGTTTAATTTCTTTATGCTGGTTGCGATGGTTGATTTCTGTATAAATCCAAAGGAGTGACAAACCAAATAAAATACCCATATATGGCGGCAAATGCGTCACCGTTTTAAATACAGGCACAAATGCCAATGCACCTAAACCTAAAAATAACACGGTTAAACGAGTCGCTGGGGTGATTGGTAGCTCCCCTGGTTCTTTGTTAACGCTATTACCATGGCTGCTAACACCACTAGCGTGGCCAGCGACATTTTCGTCAAGTGCTGGGCGCGTAATGGTTTTGCCTTTAAGCTTTAAGGTTAAAAATGCAATTGGTACGACCGCTGCAACAATACTTGGTACGATGATATTAACGATGATACTACTTGCAGATATTTGATGACCAATCCACAACATTGTCGTCGTAACATCACCAATTGGTGACCAAGCACCACCAGCATTGGCAGCAATGACAACCATACCAACAAACAACCAACGCATTTCTTTATCACTAATCAGTTTTCTAAGTAAAGATACCATAACAATCGTTGTCGTTAGGTTATCTAGCAATGCTGAGAAGAAGAAAGTTAAAATACCAATAATCCAAAGCAATGTCGTCGCTTTAGTAGTCTGAATGCGGTTAGTAATGGCAGCAAAACCATCATGCGCATCAATTAACTCAACAATTGTCATTGCACCCATTAAAAAGAATAGGATTTCAGCAATTTCTGCCAAATGATGACGTAACTCGGTATTTAAAAACTGTGAGGTACCACCATGTCCACCAGCGGCGCCAGCTGCATGAGCACCTGCCTCCGCTAAATGAGATGACAACAACACATCCGCTCCAAATACTAATAACGTCCACACAAGTGCCGCTGTTAATAAAGCTGAAGCTGCTTTATCAATATGGATATTATGTTCTAGGGCGATTGCCAAATAGCCTAAAACAAAAACCACTGCCATTAACATATAAATCATCGTCGTAATTTCCTTGACTTTATATACGTCAATTTTCAATTCATAATGCTTTATTTACCAAACATAAAGCGATATAAACTTAAAATTGAGGTTTGACATCTTAATAAACCTAGCCAGTATCAATAATTGCTAACGTTAGCAATTGTTTGGCATATCGGTTTGCCTAAATTATTCAGCAGGTATTGTACACAAATTCAATCAATTATGCTTGTTTTGTTGCACCCAAAAGCATGGTTTTTAGCAAAAAAAACCACTGACAAACCAAAAAAAACCGTTATAGCCTTATAATCAATAAGGTTATAACGGTCATTGGTCAGCAAAAAAGCGAATGTATAAAAATAGTTTGGATAACAATAACTTATTTTTTAATTTTATCCTTTTTTAAGGCTGTGCCCTGTTACGTAATTTTTGCATTGCCTCAGTTTCAACGATTTGCCAATCTTCAAGCTTATGTTGAGCTTGATTAACATCCACCCCAGTTTTAGGGACAACAAACATAACCGCAAGATTTTGTTTGTTAGCGGTTTGCAATGCTTGTTGATAAGGCATGGCCGTTAATGCGGTTGCCCAAGCATCCGCCATGGCAACCGTATTCGCCGCAACCGTTACCGATGGTGCACCATCTACAATCGGGTTACCCGTATGGGGGTCTATTGTATGGCTATAACGCACACCATCAAATACAATTGAGTTACGATAGTTACCAGAAGTTGCTAAGTTCATTTTCCCATGTTTACTTTCATCAACGGGTTGTACAATGGCAGCAATCACCTCTCGATTAGCGACGCCAGAATGCAAAATAGGCGCATCAATGGCAATTTTCCATCCTGCATTTTTATCATTGACCCCACTTGTCGCAACTTCACCGCCTATTTCAACCATGTAGTTTTTAATTTTGTATTTCGACTCCAATACATCAGCAATAACATCCACACCATAACCCTTGGCAATGGCAGAAAAATCCATCGCCACGCCCTCTTTGGTTTTACTCAGCTCATTACCATTAAGGCGAATACTATCAAAACCAATCAGCGACTTTGCTTGTTCGACCTCTGCCGCAGAGGGTGGGCTTTGTAACCTGTCTACACGCATCTCCTTGCCAAAGCCCCAAAGTTCAAATACTGGTTTAACTGTTGGATCAAATGCCCCGCCAGATTGAGCATACACTTTTTGGCTATCTTTTAACACATGTGCAAAGTCAGCATCAATCTTAACGGGGGTGTTAACTGCTGCTAAATTAAACTGACTAATGGTTGAGTCCTCTTGCCAGGTAGACATGCTACTATTAACTTCGTCTAGTCGTTTATCAATACTCTCTTTAATAGCCGTTTGGTCTGCCTGTTTTGGCAACTCGTATCGGATGTGATAACTGGTGCCCATGGTTTCACCCTCTAACTGTTGATAGCTGGGTGTTTTGTGGCAAGCCGTTAATGCCGTGGTGGCAAGCAGGGTAAAAATCACAAAAGATGGTTTATTAAAGGTCATAAATGAAGCTCAATTTGGTTAAATAAATATAAACTAGGATATCAAACTTATTTTATCAATATAAAAAACAGTTTGCACTTTTTGTACCTAAATTGCACCTACAGAAAATCACTTAATAATATTATTGAATTCATCAGTCATTGCGCTTGTATTGCTACACATAAAACTGTTAAAGTTTGATGACAGCAAACAATAATTAACAAAAATTTCAACCCATAGTTATTGGTGATAAAGTTAGTGGTAATAATTTAGTTAATTTGTTGTCATTAAACGACATTTGCTCCTTTTTTAACCCAATAGAAGGATTCTATATGAGCCAGACCAGCCCTTTTTTTAAATTACTTACGCCAACTGCTTTAGCATTAAGCTTGGCAGCATTAACCGCTTGTGGTGGTGACAAGCCAGCTGATAAAGATACACACGCAGCAGCAGCTACCAGTGGTGAAATGGCAGAGTCTCAAGAACTAACCATTAATAATGGTGCAGAACCAGAATCACTGGATCCTCACAAAATTTCTGGTGTACCAGAAAGTAACATCATCCGCCAAATCATGGTTGGCTTAACCTCAACCGATCCTGACGGCAACACCATGCCCGGTATGGCAGAAAGCTGGGAATCAGCAGACAACAAAGTTTGGACATTTAAACTACGTGATGCTAACTGGTCTAATGGCGACCCTGTAACAGCAGAAGACTTTGTTTATAGCTTACAGCGTGTACTCACCCCAGAAACCGCATCACCTTACGCAAGCTACCTTGCTGATGCAAAAGTGGTAAACGCACAAGATATTATTGATGGGAAAGCCGAACCAAGTACCCTAGGCGTTAAAGCGATAGATGAAAAAACGTTAGAAATTACACTATCTGAGCCAGTACCTTACTTCCCTGATGTCATGATCCATACTTCGGTTAAGCCTGTACACAAAGCAACCGTTGAACAATTTGGTGACAAATGGACAAACCCAGAAAACATTGTCGTCAATGGCGCATACACCGTTAACGAATGGAATGTTAATGACAAAATTGTACTAACCCGCAATGAAGCATACTTTGACAACGCAAATACAAAAATCAACAAAGTAACTGTGCTACCAATTTCAGAAAACACCTCAGATGTTGCGCGTTATAAAGCGGGTGAAATTGACATGACTTACAACGAATTGCCACCAGAGCAGTTCACCAAATTACAAGAAGAATTTGGCGATGAAGTTCATGTATCACCATTTTTATGTACTTATTACTACGAGTTCAACACAGTTAAACCACCGTTTGATGATGTAAGAGTACGCCGTGCATTGGCATTAGCACTAGACCGCAACACAATTACTGACAAAGTACTTGCTCAGGGTCAAACGCCAGCTTATCAATTTACACCACCTGCTACCCAAGGTAGTGTAAACAACTCACCAGAGTGGGAAGCGCTAGACCAAGCCGCCCGAGTTGAACAAGCCAAAAAATTACTAACAGAAGCTGGTTATAACGAAAGCAACCCGCTTAAGTTTGAGTTACTATACAACACAAACGAAAACCATAAGAAAATTGCTGTTGCTGCCTCTGCCCTTTGGAAACAAGCACTGGGCGACAACATGATTAATGTTACGTTAACCAACCAAGAGTGGAAAACTTACTTAGATACTCGCCGTAATGGTAACTATGACGTATCTCGTGCTGGTTGGTGTGGTGACTATAACGAAGCTTCAACCTTCTTAAATATCGTTAAAACAGGCAACAGCAACAACCACGGTAAATACAGCTCGCAAAACTTTGATAGCTTAATGAATCAAACACTTAAAGCGGGTGTTGACAACGCTAAGCGAAGTGAGTTGTACAACCAAGCCGAAGCACAGTTAGATGCAGATATGCCACTTATCCAAATCTACCACTATATTAGCCCACGTATGATTAAACCATACGTTAATGGTTTTACTGGTAAAGATGCGCTAGATAACTGGCAATTTAAAGACTTTTCTATCGCTAAGCATTAATTGTTAATCAACAATTTGTTTAGTATGATAGTTAATTAAGCTTATGGAAGGGTGGATTACCCAGCGTAGCCACCCTTTTTTATTTTTTAGGGTGTGTTTTTAAAGGCTCATCTAAAAAAATTATGGATTAATTTTATGTTCAGACTCATTTTACGAAGGCTTTTGGAGTCCATCCCAACACTTTTTACTTTAATTACCGTCTCCTTTTTTATGATGCGTTTAGCACCCGGTAGCCCTTTTACTGGCGAGCGAAACCTCCCTCCTGCGGTAATGGCAAATATTGAAGCCAAATATCATTTAAACGACCCAATTTGGCTACAATATTTCAACTATTTAAAACAACTTGCCGTTGGTGACTTTGGTCCCTCTTTTAAATACAAAGACTTTAGTGTTAATGAGTTATTAGGACAATCTTTACCCATTTCTTTTGAAATTGGTTTTTATGCGTTTTTAGTTGCCTTATTACTTGGTGTGACTTTAGGCGTTATTGCCGCTTTAAAACAAAACTCGTGGATTGACTACCTTACGATGACATTTGCCATGACAGGAGTGGTCATACCAAGTTTTGTCAAAGCACCATTATTGGTTTTAATATTTGCCATTACCTTAAAATGGCTACCCGCCGGCGGTTGGAACGATGGCGCCGTACAAAATATTATTTTGCCTGTCACCGCACTTGCCTTTGCTTATGTGGCAAGTATTGCCCGTATTATGCGTGGGTCTATGATTGAGGTCATGAACAGCCAATATATCCGTACTGCACGTGCAAAGGGGCTGCCACTGATAGAAATCGTATTAAAACATGCGCTTCGCCCTGCCATGCTGCCCGTTATCTCTTATTTAGGCCCCGCTTTTGTGGGTATCATTACAGGCTCAATTGTTATTGAAACTATTTTTGGTTTACCTGGTATTGGGCAGTTATTTGTAAACGGCGCATTAAACCGAGATTACGGTATGGTGCTGAGTCTGACTATTCTCGTTGGCGTGTTAACCATTATATTTAATGCCATTGTGGATATTTTATATGCGGTCATCGACCCTAAAATTAAGTATTAAAGGGGAAGATAAATGACAACAAATACAACCCAACCAGACAACATGAACCAAATTGATAAGCTTGACCCGATTAAAATTGAGCTAAAAAGTCGTAGCCTATGGCAAGATGCCTGGTTACGGTTTGCACGCAACAAGGCAGCCGTTGCCAGTATGGTAATTTTAATACTTGTTAGCTTATTTGTATTATTTGTGCCCATGTTTTCAAACTTTAGCTATGCCGATGCAGACTGGAATTACATGCAGTCTGCCCCAGCTTTTGATAGTGGACACTACTTTGGAACAGACTCATTAGGACGTGACTTATTTGTGCGTACTGCCATTGGTGGGCGGATTTCTCTAATGGTTGGCATTGCTGGCGCATTGGTTGCTGTACTATTTGGCACACTATATGGTGCCGTTTCTGGCTATTTAGGTGGCAAAGTAGATATGGTGATGATGCGCGTGCTAGAAATTTTAAACGCGTTTCCGTTTATGTTTTTTGTTATTTTGCTGGTTACTTTTTTTGGTCGCAACCTAATTTTAATTTTTGTGGCAATTGGCATGGTGTCTTGGTTAGATGTGGCACGTATTGTGCGAGGGCAAACCTTGGGGCTAAAGCAAAAACAATTTATCGAAGCCGCTAAAGTTGGTGGTGTTTCTAACTGGAATATCGTCAAACGCCATATTGTGCCTAACGTATTAGGTGTGGTGGTGGTTTATGCCTCGTTACTTGTCCCTTCTATGATTTTGTTTGAATCATTTTTAAGCTTTTTGGGCTTGGGTGTACAAGAGCCAATGACCAGTTGGGGTGCGTTGCTACAAGAAGGTACCAAAACAATGGAAGTGGCGCCTTGGCAAATTATCATCCCATCCATCTTTTTGGTTATCACACTATTTTGTTTTAACTTTATTGGTGATGGCCTGCGGGATGCTTTAGATCCAAAAGATAGATAAGATATATTAGAAGATAACGATAAACATATGATAATATTTCTCAACTTCTACTATAAAAGAAGTGAGTGAATAAATAAAAATCAAAATTTTAAGGATACATTATGCGTTTAATTTTCTTATCTCTCATCGCTACTTCCACTTTATTATTTTCTGGTTGTGCTTCTGTCCCAAAAGAAGATGCAAAAACCAGTAATGCTCTTAAACAGTTTAAGGCACCAACTGCCAACAAAGCAGGACTATATGTATATAGAAAAGGTGGAATAGGACAAGCTTTAAAAAAAGACATATGGGTGGATGGAAAATGCCTTGGTGAGTCTGCACCAAATATCTTCTTTTATAAAGAAGTAGCAGGTAATGCTAAACATACAGTGTCTACCGAATCTGAATTTGGTAATAATGATTTAATAGTTCCTACAGTGGCAGGCACCAATTATTATATAAAACAATATATTAAGCCAGGGTTAATGGTAGGTGGTGCCAACCTAAAACTTATGCCTACTAAGCAAGGTCAAAAAGATGTCTCTAAATTAGATTTAGCAACTCAAGGCATCTGTAGTAAATAATATAAATATAAAAACCTCATGTTTTAATAAAGCATGAGGTTTTTTATGCCGATAATTTAACAAATTTACAAATCAAATGATGAGCTAATCAGTTTTTTGCAGTAATCGGTTTGTGGGTTATGGAAAATCTCCATCGCTGTGCCCCTTTCGACTACTTCACCATCCTTCATTACCAGCACATTATCAGACATGGCTCGCACAACCGATAAATCATGGCTAATAAACATATAAGATAGCCCATATTTTTTCTGTAGCTCACGCAATAGCTCTACCACAGTCACCTGAATTGAGCGGTCAAGTGCCGAGGTTGGCTCATCAAGCAAAATAAACTTAGGCTCTAAAATAAGCGCACGAGCAATGGCAATACGCTGACGCTGACCACCCGAGAACTCATGAGGATAACGGTTAATCACATTTGGGTCCATGCGCACTTCTTCTAGCATTTCTCGCACTTTATTAATGCGTTCACGCTTATTCATTTTTGGACGATGCACCTCCAAAAATTCGCCAACAATTTCTCCAATTGTTAACCGTGGTGATAACGACTCAAATGGATCCTGAAATACAATTGCCATATCAGACTTTAAATCAAAACGCTTATTGTCAGTCATGTTGACAATGTCAGTTCCTTCAAATTTTACACCGCCATCATAATTAAGCATTTGCATCACAGCTCGCCCAAGGGTCGATTTGCCAGAACCAGACTCACCCACAACGCCCAATGTTTCTCCTTCATGCAAATCAAAGGTGATGCCTTTAACCGCATCAAAAAACTTAATTGGTTTGCCTAACCAGTTGTGCTTAATAGGGTATTTAACTTCAATGTCGTCTGCTTCAATCAGTTTTTCTGCATTGTTGGGGTATGGGTCTTTTAGCCCTTCGGGCACCGAGTTAATCAACTGTTTGGTGTATTCATGTTGTGGATTATTAAACACCGCTTTAATTTCACCATGTTCCACAATTTTGCCATGTCTCATGACACAAACTTGGTCTGAATAATGCTCTGCTAACCCTAGGTCATGCGTAATAAAGATAATTGCCATCCCCATTTCTGCTTGCAAATCACGAATCAGCTCTAAAATCTCGGACTGAATTGTAACGTCGAGTGCTGTCGTTGGCTCATCAGCAATCAGCATTTCTGGCTCATTTAATAGAGCCATCGCAATCATGATACGTTGTAGCTGCCCACCAGAAAACTCGTGTGGATATTGATTAAGACGACGTTCAGGCTCCTTAATGCCTACTTTTTTTAACATCTCCACCGCTTTAGCTTTGGCCTGAGCATGGCTAATTTTTTGGTGGGTTGTTAATACCTCAGTTAACTGTTTATCAATACGTACATAAGGGTTTAATGAGGACATTGGCTCCTGAAAGATAAAACCAACACGAGCACCACGAATGGTGCGTAAAACACCTCTATCAGCACCTATGATTTCTTGCCCATCAAAAATAATAGAAGAGCCTTGCCCAAAGTGAGCAATCTTTGGTGGTAACAGACGCACAATTGACATAGCGGTAACCGACTTACCTGAACCAGACTCACCAACTAACGCCAGCGTCTCCCCTCGTTTTAACTCAAAAGAAACGCCCTTTACCGCCTGTACTTCTTCATTATTTGCAAGCGTAAAAGATACCTGTAAATCTTTGACTTGCACAAGAGGGGCATCTGTTGCCGTCGGTTTTTCAAAAGTCATATTGAGCTCTCATAAAATAAGTACAAATTTAGGCACGTTTTGGCAAAAACTTGGTGATAAATTGTTCATCAAAAAAATAATATACTATCCCAAAGTATACTGCAAATATAGTGACGAATGCGGTCAAAAAACTAAGGATACTAATACCTTGGCTAGGGTTTCGTTAAGCGTGTAAAGTAGATTTATTAGAGCTGAGTGTTTTGCTCACTAATGATTTTAGCAACAAGTTTGGGTGCTTCAATAGGCAACAAATGCCCATACTCTGGCAGTACGGTTATGGCATTTTTAGGAACAAATTTTTGCCAGCTTTTGCGTACCTTTTCATTAATAAACAAACTGGGCTTACCCTTAATAATATGGTAGGAAACATCTGTTTTATTTAACGTTTTTAAAGCGTCATTAATAAATGGGGTACCAAAATAACTGGCTAACTCTTGCTCTGGGCTAAATAGCAACTCAAACCCCTCACCACCATCACATCTTTTAGTCAGGCTATTTTTAGCATAAATATGCAATAAGTCGTCATTCACTCGTTTATAAGCCCTATGCCCTCGTAAATACTGATAATACGCTTTATGACTTTGCCAGTATTTTTGTTTTTTTAAGGTGCTTTTAAACGGCTCTTTTTTAAGCTTGATAAAATCTGGTATCAGGTTGTAAAGCAAAGTTTGTGATTTGGTAAACGTGACTGGTTCTACAAGATAAATGGCCGAAAACAAATCAGGTCGCATGGCAGCAGCAAGTGCGGTGGCGGTTGCCCCTTGTGAATGTCCAATACCAATAATAGGCGCATCATAAGTTTTTTCAATAAACGCAATCAACATCTTAGCATCATCAATGCGAGTCAGTTTTTTATTGGTTGGCTTGTCATACCAATAACCTCGCATTGCCAAACTGCTAATGTCAAAATCCTCTGCTAATTGCTTTAGTAACGGCTCATAAGCACCAACTGCAAACCCATTCCCACCATAAAAATGAGCCGATGGCTTGTGATTTGTTGTTGCTTTGGTTTGATAAAAACGTGCTTGCTGGTGGTTTATTTTTATAGCATTTTCTACTAAAAATGATGGCATGCAACTTCCTTATAATAATTTATTTGCTAAACAGTCTACAGGAGTTTTTATTTTATATATAATTGTTTCACTAAAAGTTATCAACTTTTACCTTTGCCATTTTTTGGTAAAAACAAAAATATTAGAAATAAATAAACATTGAGTGATAACCCATGCCAAAAATTTACATTGCCTACGGTTCTGAGTCTGGCAACGCACACACTTTAGCCCATGAGCTTAAACAAAAGCTAGCAGCATTTAAACCAAATTATGGCTGCTTAAATGAGCTGCTCATTGAAAACATGCAGCAGTGGGACAAAAACACCTTGTTGTTTGTTATTTCTAGTACCACTGGCGATGGCGAACCACCGCACAACGCCACTGTTTTTTATCAAAATCTGATACAAACTAGAATGCAACAGCGCATGAAACCCGATACACCAAAATTTGGCTTTCAGTATGCCGTTTTTGGGATTGGTGATGTCAATTATTTAAACTTTTGTGGATTTTCTAAGGTGGTTGATGGGCTACTTGATAAAGCAGGTGCAAATAGGATAGCAAACCGTGTAGATGCAGATGTTGATTATGAAGCGTTTTTTGAACAGTGGTCAGATGCTCTGCTTTCCTTTTTGTGTGATGAATCAAATGCAACAGACCTACTCTCAAACTTAACCTTGCAAGTAGACCCAAATCAATAACCTGTTTATTTCTTAATGGCTTTTAGCAAATATCTGCCAAACTTTTGTTGCCTAGCGAGTCAATAAACGCATCGCTAGCAATTGCAAGATGTACTTCTAACCCGCAACCACCACGCAACAAACAGTTTTCACAGTCGGCTGGTGTTAATGATGGTTCAAAGTCAATAATCACATCTTTGATTAAAATTTCTTCTTTTGTCCGACCAAGCTCAATGCCACCGTTTCGACCACGGTAAGTGTTGATATAACTTAATCTACTTAATTTATTAACAACTTTGGTAAGGTGATTAACGGGCATATCATAAGCATCGGCTATTTCTTGTACAAATATACGATTGTTTGTTTTTTGCTTAGCCAAATATAGCAAGGTTCTTAGTGCAAAATCAGTTTGTTTAGTCAGTTTCATATTCTCGCCTTATTACCCTTTTATTTTATTTCTTTTTATTTTCATTAACAAGCAGTTAGTTGCTTTCTGCAAAGAAAACAAAAACTTTTATTGCAAACCCATATTTAAAATGTATAATTAAACATACATTTTAAATGTATGTTTAAACACTAGATTAAGTTTTTACTTTTAAAACCATAGCAACTATTGCTTTGGACTCAACCCAAGCCCATAAGGAGCAAGTCATGGAAAATATCGACAACGAAGTACTAAAAGCAGTCAAAGACGCATTTGTGGTATCTAAAACCGATTTACAAGGCGTTATTACTTATGTAAATGACTTATTTTGTACATTAACTGGATTTACTCGTGAAGAGTTGGTTGGTCAACCTCACAATATCGTCCGTCACCCTGCTATTGCAAAAGAAGTCTATAAAGATATGTGGGACACCATCCAAGCAGGTGAGATTTGGACAGGGGTTGTACCCAACTGTGGCAAAGGCGGTGTTTTATATGTAGTTGATACGACAGTTCAGCCAATAAAAAATGAAGCGGGTGAAATTGTTGAATACATCAGTGTTCGCCGTGTTATTAATGACTTAATGGGCGACTATGACAGTATTGAATTTGCCAAAGAGCAGTTTGATGAATATTACGACTAAACTTTAATTATTATGTATCTCAGGGTCTGCTAACTTAGCAGCCCCTACCCTCGTTTTATAACGCTTCACAGGCAAACGACTCATGTCTCATTCTATTCATATCGCTTACGGCTCAGAATCAGGCAATGCAAAAAACATTGCACTGCAATTAAAAGACAAGCTGTTAGCTTACCAACCTGTTTTATCTCCATTAAACGATATAGTTATCACAGAGCTAACCTCACAAGATATCTTGCTCATTATCAGCAGTAGTTTTGGTGATGGCGAACCCCCTGGTAATGCCAGTAAATTTTTTGACACCATTTATGACTATGACGGTCAAATTGATTGTCAATTTGCAATTTTTGGTCTAGGGGATGTCTCCTACCCCAAATTTTGCGGATTTACCATTGATATTGATGAAAAGTTACAGCAGCTTAAAGCAACCTCTATTGGTAAGCGTGTTGATGCTGATACTTGCTATCAAGATTTTTTTGAGCAATGGTCAAATGCCCTCACTTTGTATTTTGAGGGCGATAGCAGCGCACTGAAACAGCTTGACTTACAGGTTAAAGCCTACAATGAACAACAAAACTATATTGCCCCTATTGAAACGGTAAAACGTATTAACCAAAGCGAGTTCCCTGTTTATGATATTCATATAAATATTGCAGGCAGTGGTATGAACTATCAAGCAGGCGATTTATTATATTTAATGCCACCTGCTAATAAAAATAGCATTACTCGTATTAACACCTTTTATAAAGACCTAAGCGATACGCAAAAATTATTATTAAGTGAAAAAGAACTTCGGCAACTAAACAAACCCTTAATACGTGCCGTTGCCAAACATACAAAAAACAAAGCGCTAAAAGCCTTAACCAAAATGAGTGCTGCCAAAACATTAGCAGATTACAGCTATGGGCGTGATGTTGCCGATTTGCTAACTGACTATTGCACACCTGAAAATATGCCTTTTGAGGCACTACTCGATATCTTGTCTACCCAATTGCCCAGAGCATACTCCATCGCCTCGTGCGGCAAACAATCTCCCAATAGGGTTCGTTTGTGTGTGCGAGAAGTTCAGTATCAACGTGAAGGCTATGACTATTTTGGTAGTGGCAGTTATTTTTTGTGTCATGCACTGGATAATACACAGTCAGAAGTAACCGCTAAAGTTTATGTACGTTCTAATGCACATTTTCATTTACCAAACAAAAGTTCTACCCCTATTATTATGATTGGTGCTGGCACTGGTATTGCGCCTTATTTAGGTTTTTTAGCACAAAAAAGATTGGGCGAAACTCACCTGTTTTTTGGTGAACGCCATCATGATAAAGACTTTTTGTATCAAACAGAACTGAAAAAATGTGTTGAAGATGGACGATTAACTGCGCTTTATACCGCCTTCTCTCGTGATCAGGTAGAAAAAATCTACGTACAAGATACTTTACTGCAACAAGGAGCGGTTGTTTGGAGGTTACTTGAAAATAAGGCAGAAATATATGTTTGTGGCAGTAAAACAAACTTAAGCAAACCCATTGATAATGCGCTGATGATGATTGCTAAAAAGCATGGTGATTTAAATGATGATGAAGCGAAAACGTTTATAGAGGATTTAGTGAAAGAGCAACGTTATCATCAAGATTTATACTAAAGTTTAAACATAAAGAAGGCGTTATACATGTTTTAACTGTCGAGCTATCCAGTTAAAGTATATTAATAAAAAATTATGAGGAAAAATTAATGAAGAAGTTATTACTATTGGCCGCCTCAGTGAGTACTTATTATTTTTTTAAGACCAAAAAAATCAAAAAACAAACCAAACAGTCGGTCGTAAAATCTACCAATACCTTTCACATAAAAAATGATAACTTTGATTTAACCGGTGAATACATTTGGACGTTTTATTTAGGTCCAATCAAGCAAACCTCTATTCATGTTTTTGCTAACGACTTTATTGATTATCGCATGCGTGGTAAAGCGCATAGCACAAACTACCGTATGCATAAAGTATCTTATGATAGTACGAAAAAAAAATGGATTGGTAAGGCAGATGATGATGTTGTTTATGTATTGTTTTTTAAAGTAACGCAAAATGCAAACAAACAGATAACCATTTATAAACATAAATGTGCTAGCAAAGGTGATGAAGGCATCAAAGAAGCGTTAGACTTTGCCTACCCAGACGATAATGCAACCGCTGACCACGGTTGGAATATCTATAGCAAAAAAGACACAACCGAACCTCAAGATATTCTACCTTTAGCAGGAAACTTTGTTAGCAAACAAAACCAAGGCACAGAAGCTACACAAAACATTACTATTAGTGACAGTCACATTATTTTATCGGATAAAACTTATCAAAAACTAACCCACCACTTTGGTGAGAGACGCTGGGTAGGACAATTTAAAGATGACTATCTGGTTATGTTTTATGAAGACATAGCAGATAAAACAGATGAAACAAATAAAAACGTATCTTTATCTTTAAAACATTATACAGATATGGAAAAAGCTTATAAAAGCAAACATGATGAACAAACCTATATTGAATTTGAGCTTGTAAATTAAAATATAGGATGGCTCATTTAACAGTCACCCTAGTTGCTGCGCTTAATTTTGATACTGTTTTTTAATATGACAGATACAAAATATGTGCAACGATAAACTCAACAATAGGCAAAAGAGCATGCATGATTTAATTTGCTACAAAACCATGCCAGAATGGGATATAAATAGCTTACCTACCGCATTCCGCAAAAAACACAACACCAAAGTTGGGACTTGGGCAAAATTAACCATTTTTTCAGGTAAGCTTAAGTATTATGCGATGGATGAAGCGGGCAAAATTACGGATATTTTTATTTTTGATAAAAAAAGTAACATCCCTTTTGTTAAGCCACAGGCATGGCATAAGGTTGAACCCTTAACAGATGACTTACGTTGTCAGTTAGCTTTTTATTGCCAGCCTGATAGCTTTTATCAAGAAAAATACAATCTTTCGACCACCCATTCTGAAGTCATTGAAACTTTACAGATTATGCAGTCTGAAAACAACCCCAACACATCATTTTCAGGTTTATCTGCCCTTGATTTGGGCTGTGGTGGCGGACGTAATGCGCTTTATCTTCAACAAAATGGCTTTAATGTCACTGCATTTGATAAAAACGAAAATGCCATTAACAAGCTAAATCACATTATTGAACAAGAAGACTTAGCCGATATTCAAGCACATATTGCCAACCTGCATAATACTGGCGAGAGAAATGAATTACAGCTTAAAAAATATAATCTTGTAGTTGCCACGGTTGTTTTGATGTTTATTGACGAAGACAAAATAGCAGAAGTAATTGCCGCCATGCAAAGTCATACTCAGGCGGGTGGCTACAATGTCATCGTTTGTGCCATGGATACCAACGACTATCCTTTATCCAATTACCAAGGTTTATTGCCCTTTAAGTTTGGTTTAAAAAGTAATGAACTGTCGACTTATTATCAGCATTGGCACATCAAAAAATATAATGAGAATGTTGGATATTTACATCGTTTAGATGCAAATGGTAATCCGATTGCATTGCGCTTTGCGACTATTATTGCAAAAAATCTAGGAGCAGGTGATGACAACAAACAGTAAAGTTAACAAAAAATCAAATCACGCCCAAGGGCATTGGTTACTTGCTAAAATGGGTAAAAAAGTACTACGCCCTGGTGGTAAAGATCTAACAAAAAAAATGCTTAGTAACCTTTCAATCAGCAGCAATGATCATGTGGTTGAATTTGCCCCTGGGCTTGGCTTAACCGCAAAAATGACCCTGGATAAAAAGCCAAGCAGCTATACAGGGGTTGAGTTAAATCCAGAGGCGAGTAAAATTGCCTTGCAAAATATTAAACAAAGTAGCAACTTTACTAATCACTGCAATATTATTACTGCCAATGCCTCTAACACCGCTTTGGCCAATGCCACTTATGACAAAGTTTATGGCGAGGCAATGTTAACCATGCAATCCGACCAGCAAAAAATAGCAATTATTAAAGAAGCCCATCGAATATTAAAAGTTGGTGGGCTATATGGTATTCATGAATTAGGCTTACAGCCAAAGGATATTTCAGATAAGCTAAAGCAGCAAATTCAAAAAGACCTTTCTAAAGTCATTAAGGTGAATGCCCGACCGCTGACAGTTACTGAATGGTCAAAATTGGCTGAGCAACAAGGTTTTACAACAAAAGCAACGGCAACTAATACAATGGCATTATTAGAACCCAAACGATTAATAGCAGATGAAGGTCTGTTTGGTACATTAAAAATAGGGTTTAATATATTAACTCACGCTAAGGAACGTCAACGAATACTTGCCATGCGTAAAGTATTTCGTAAACATCGTCATCATTTAAATGCAGTCAGCCTCGTGTTTGAAAAAGCACCACCAGCATAAAAGTTAGCAACAAAAACAGCCTTGCATAAAGCTTTTTAGATACCGTAAACCATTACGACTTATTTTGATTATTTAATAACTTTTTAGCAAAAAATGGCGTAAAAAACATAGGCAGTTGTAACGCACCAATAAGTGGTAAAAACAAGGTGCCTAAAAATGGCATGGCAATAGTATAAGTCAATAATACATTACGACCACTGCTCACCGTTGCTGCAATCACTGCCATTTGTTTGCCTTGATGGCGGTGTAATAAATAGGTTAATGCAAAAATAAACATCACTAACAATAGTGCCATTAATAACAACTGTATTGCCTGTGTAGGGCTATTATCAAAGGTTTGTCTAAATCCTCCCATTAACCCTAACGGGAAAGCCAGCACCAATAGCACATTAAACTGAGCAATTTTTGGATAATATTTACGTAATAAATAATCCGGTAACAGCTTTTTTACAACAATAGATAACAACATTGGCGTAATAATATAAATTAGCAGCCGTTTACCATATTCGGCAATATCTAAATACGCACCTTCTTCTGCCAATACAGTTAACACAATAAATAACGTTAACGGCATAATTAACGTGGCAGCAATCGTTTTTGCCATTGCCAATAAGGCATCAAACCCCATGGCATTAACAATCGCACCACTACCAAATAGCGGCGCTGTTGCCCCAACCGCTGCTAGGGCTAATAATAAATTAGACTCTATGCCAAAAACATAGCCCAGCCCTATTACAATGGTCGTAATTAAAATATTTTGTAAAAATGCAAATCGCCAAACTGCTTTTTTGCTAAGCGTCGCCAATAAGCTTGACTGAGCGATGCCCAGCAAAGTAAAGAACATTAAAAAAAACAATATTTGCGGTAACCAAGGTAATATTGCGTTAGATATATTGGGGAAGAGCAAACCAATAATACTCGCGACAGGCATTAAAATGGTGCTGTGCTTACTAACTAATTTTAGAATGTGCATATATCAAGTGCTTAATATCAGGTCATGTAAAAAAGAAATATTAATTTAAGTTATGGGTAAAATCAAATATATTAACTTTTTTTATAATTTTGCCCGTAGTACCATAAATAGACCAATCACAACGCTGGATTAACACAATGAGCCTTTTATGGATACCATTTACTATTATGGCAGCTTTTATGCAGTCATGGAGGAATGCACTGCAAAAAGAGCTACGCCACTCTGTTAATACCACGGGTGTCACTCTGGCCCGCTTTATTGTTGCTTTGCCGCTCGCGGTCATTTACTTGTGGTGCCTATATCAGTATTATCCCTCTGCTAGTATACCCAAGTTCTCAACAAAATTTTTTAGTTATATCTTTATTGCTGCCATTACCCAAATTATGGCAACTATCTTTATGGTTATGCTATTTAAAACCCGTAACTATGCCATTGGCGTTGGGCTTGCAAAAAGTGAAGCCGTAATTGCAGCAACATTAGGGGCAATATTTTTTGCTGCACCTTTATCTTCAACCGCATTACTGGGGGTTATCATTGGTGGTATTGCTGTTTGGTTAATGAGCCTTAGCCATAATCCCCAATCCAAAAATGACAGCCAACTCTCTATAAAAACAATTGCTATTGGATTAGCCAGTGGTCTGTTTTTTGCCCTGTGTTCTTTATTTATTCGTGAGTCATCCCTCATCTTGCGTCATGACTTTGGACAAAACTTTGTCATCAGTGCCAGTTGGACGTTATTTTTTGTTTTATTTATACAAACCCTGTTATTAACAACTTATTTAGCCATTACTGATGCTCATACACTTAAAATGTTATATAAAAGAAAAAAACTAACCGCTTTAGTTAGCCTATTTAGTTTCTTGGGTTCTGTTGGTTGGTTTACCGCTATGAGCCTGCAAAGTGTGGCTTTGGTGAAAACATTAGGGCAAATTGAGGTACTCTTTACACTTGCCATCTCGGTATGGTGGTTTAAAGAAAACCTTGGTAGAAATGATTATCTAGGGCTAATGCTGATTGTAATTGGGGCAGTTTTGGTCATATTGGCTTAAAAGTTTGAACCACTAAGCCTATCTTATCAAAAAATTCTTGAGTATCTTTTGCTTAAATAACCACTATTAAATAACGGCCGTATTATTTTAAGGGATAATTATACAAGCTATTCACGCATGTGATAGGATAAAAGAGATTAAGATTAATTAATTATCTCCAGTATTATTAATAACTTGCTATACCACTTTAAATTTCTTTAACTAACACTTAAACGCTGCAAATTGATTTTAGCGTTACATTAACCATAACAACCAAAAGTATCTTTGCAATGTGTCACTCTCTTATCACGCTTATTGTTGCAGACGACCATCAAATATTTTTAGATGGGCTAAGCGTGTTGTTTGATAAACTACCATGGACAGAGCTGCAAGGCAGTGCCAATAATGGTTCAGATACTTTGTCATTAATAAAAACCTTCCAACCTGATGTTGCATTAGTAGATTTATCAATGCCAGGCACGTCTATTGATGAGCTCATTCTATTTATTGAAGATAATCAGATGGATACCAAGGTCATTGCTTTAACCATGCTCAATGATGCCTATCGAGCAAACCAACTATTACAACTGGGATTAAATGGTTATGTTGTAAAAGACAATGCCTTTGAAGATTTGCTAGAAGCCATTCAAGAGGTAAACTCTGGCGGTCAGTTTATTTCTCCGTTCTTAATAGAAACCGTTAGCGAGTTACAAAATCATTCCACAGATATTAAGCTTACTAACCGTGAACGGGAAATCCTTAAATGTATTATTAATGGCGACTTAAATAAGCAAATTGCCCATCAACTGGGCATCACTGAAAGAACGGTATGTTTTCATCTAGCCAACTGTTTTGTAAAGCTTGGTGTATCAAACCGTACGCAAGCCGTAACCTTTGCCATAAAAAATCAGATCATATAATTATACAATGTCTCAACGAGTCAGTTGTCCTTAGTGACTCGTTGAGGATATCGGTAACCATATTTTAACTTTACAACCTTGATTTAACTGCGACGTAATAAAAAGATGCCCATCCAAAATCGCGACTCTTTCTTTTAAGCTAATCAATCCAAATCCTCTGCCAGCAATGTGCGAATCATTAACATTAACACTAAAACCAACGCCATCATCTACTACCGTAAAAAATAGTCTCTGCTTTTTCATATACAATTTAACTTGTATATGCTTGGCCTGCCCATGCTTTATTGCATTATTAACGGTTTCTTGAAAAATTCTAAAAAGATGTTTTTTATTCTCAAAATCTAATTCAATATCTTCTGCCTGCAATGAGATATCGACATTATAAAGCTTAGCAATCCGCTGCGACTCGACTTTTAATGCGGTTGCAAAGCCATGTTCTTCAAGTACAAACGGATGTAACCCTTGCATTAATTCACGTACAGCACCCATGGTAGCATCTACTTCATCTTTAATGTAGTTTATAGACGCTTGCTTATTGTCACCAGACAGCAACAGCATTCGTAACTTTATCGCTGATAAACGTTGCCCTAAGTCATCATGCAAGTCTCTGGCAATGTTTTGTTTATGTTGCTCAATGGTCGAAAGTAAATGTTGTGATAAACGCTTATAATCATAGCTCATTTGATTGATGCGCTGAAAATAAGAAAACAAAAAAGCATAGCGCATAATCAGTGAACCAATCACAACATTTCTATGCGTAAAAAGGTCAGTTGGTAACCATTGTGTACGAATTGAAAAAATAAAAATAACCATACCAAAAAGCTGTGCCCTTGCGCCTATCATTTTATTTTTTACACCAATGACGGCCGATAACAAACTGTAGAGTAATAAAAAAGCATGGAATATACACCAACTAATCCATAAGACATGTTTTTGCCCCTCAGAAAAAATAGGCAAAAACATAGAAAGAGAGCAAAAAAGCACTAAGCAAAAAATGACGGTAACCTGTTTTTTGGGAATGTTTTGATACATTGACCAAAAATACATGGCAACCACGAGTGGTGTCAGAAATATCGACAACATCAACAGATAACCACTATAAGGAATCGAAATTTTTAATACATTGGTAATATCCAACAAAAAAATACTACCCAACAACACCACGCTATCAACAAACAACCACCCAAACTCTCTAAAATTATGAATAGAACGTCTAAATAAAAATATAATGATAAACATGTTAACCAAACTCAACAGAATCAAACATGTATCAAAAATTACATCTTGCAGCACTGTTTTTTGGTAATACGCATCGACATCTGCTTTGTTAGCAAAAAATATGCTTTTGGCATTAAGCCCCACACTGCCTGGCTGCATCGCTCCCCAAGAGTTCGCAAAGCCGAGACTCACTTTTATCGCTAATAGGTTATTTTCATTTTTTAGTAGATTGCGTGGGACAGGGTATTTTCTGGGCATGTTTTTGGGATTATTACCAATTAACTCCCAAGGTTTCTCAATTTTTCCAACCCCGCCTATTTTTTTACCATTTATCCAAGTTTCATCAGCATGGCGGATTCTACTAATAAATAGTGACACCTGATCATTTATTTCATCATCTGTATTATGAACATCATCGATATCAAAATTAATGAGATACCAGCCATAAATTCCATTTTTGGGATTCGTTCTTAACACCTTACTCGCATCAACAGGCTGCCATTTGCTTTCTTTAACATCAGAGTAATGCAAGTTAGCGTCATTGGTTTGATAAAACTGCCAATATTTTGGCAATACCTTACTTGTACCACCTGCCCAACTAAATGAGCAAGTAATTAATACCATAAACATTAAGCATATATAAACAAGTAGTCTTTTCATCCCTTCATGCTACCTAATTTTTGTCAGATATAGATTTTAGTGTACATTATTTTTTAGATTTAAATCTAACTAGTATTATCATGTTTGAATGAGCAGACCTACCTGTAGATATCTACAGTTACCTGAAAATGTGATTGAAATTATTATTAAATTCTAGTGGTATCGAAATGAAGGACTTAACTTAACGAACAATTAAACAACACTTTACAAGGAATACTGCCATGAAAAAACTAGCAATAAAAACAGTCATTTTAGTTTCTGCATTTTCTTCAGCTGCTGTGTTTGCTCAAACAACCACACAGACCATATCGAAAAATGCCAGTAGCACTACCCAACCATTACAAGCTGATTTTCCACAGCAAACATGGAACTACCCTTCGCAAGTTAACGGTCGATGGATTGCTGGATATAACAACTCTCAAATGGACCGTATGTTTTTAGAAACCATGCGTTTTAAAGTAAAAAAGGGTTGTTCTGTCACTGGTGCTAAATTTAATGTCAGAATAAAACCTAATGGAAGAAATATACCAACAAACGATAGTTTTGGTATCGCACAAAATGGTCAAAGCATATACTCTGTGAGACCTTGGTCATCTAGCAATTCAATGAACCAAAGCAAAAACCTTAGCTACAATTTAGCCAGCTTACCTAATGGCAGGAACCTGCTTAATAGTTTAACAAGCAATCAACGCTTTAGTTTTTATGTTCAGGATGATACTAAAGTTCAATCAGCCTTGCTCAAGTTACAAATAACTTGTGAATCGGATAAAAAAGGCATGACATGGCGTAAGCATGGTGTAGATGGTATTACTGGCGTGGTACATGTCGGCTGTGGTTACAGTAATGGCGCAAATGAATGTAACCCATACAAAGGCGATACCATGTGTAAAACCAAATTACCAATCTTGTGCAGAAAAAAACTCGCTTTAGATAAACCTGCCTCAGTGTCTACACCTAATCAGTATAACCAATGGGCAAAACAAGTGGTTGCAACCACTCGACCAATTGCACCAGCAACTGCCGGTTTAGATAAACTTTATAAGGCTAACCAAGTTTGTGAAAAAGAATTTGGTAAAGGCTGGGAAGTTGCAGAGTTTCATAATGGTCGACACTGGAACTTTAAATCATTTGGTAATATCGGCTCACAAGTCAATAACAAACGCTTTTGGGTCAATATCAATGACCAACCAAATGGTAACTGTTGGTCACAGCAATAAGATCCACTAATGCACACAAATACTAAGATAAATACATCCCATTGATGTATTTATCTTTTTTATGCTCCCTAAAAAACCTATTAGCCATAAAGCACCATTAACTCATAAAATAATTTTTATTCACTTTTCTTCTTTTGCTTTCTTCTGGTACTGACATTACTTTTTTTATTGTAGGTTGTAGCTAGTATATATACTTTTCAAATACTAAAAAAACACTTACTTAGATGATTCAGCTAAAAATAGACGGTTATATAAATACTTAAAACTCAAGAATTGTTTTATTTGCTATATCTTCAAGCTGTTTTTCTTAGTTAGGTTTGTATTAAATACAAAACATCTGGTGTTATCAGAAAGTTGGCTAATTAACATAAGATGCATATTGCCAATACAACACTGTATCTCATAAAAAAAGAGCCTTAACAAAGGCTCTTTTTTTTAAAACTAATAATGTATTTTAACCACCAAAGTCATCAAGTAAGATGTTTTCATCTTCTACACCCAATGAATGTAGCATATCGATAACCGCAGCGTTCATCATCGGAGGTCCACACATGTAAAACTCACAGTCTTCTGGTGCTGGATGGTTTGCTAAGTACTCTTCTAATAAGACATTGTGAATAAAGCCAACAAATCCGTCGCCTTCTTCATCATTAATGTCTTTTTTGACTTTCCAGTTGTCTTCTTCTTGTGGATCAGACAGCGCAACGTGCCATTCAAAGTTATCAAACTCTTCAGCCAAGCCATCATAGTCTTCAACATAGAACATTTCACGAACTGAACGAGCACCATACCAGAAACTAATTTTACGATCAGAATTAAGACGTTTCAATTGGTCAAAGATATGAGAGCGCATTGGTGCCATACCTGCACCACCACCAATAAATACCATCTCAGCTTTAGTCTCTTTAGCAAAGAACTCACCATAAGGACCAGATACGGTAATCTTGTCACCTGGTTTAAGGTTAAAGACATAAGAAGACATTTTACCTGGTGGAATACCTTCAGGACCACGAGGTGGGGGACTAGCGATACGAATATTAAATTTGATGATGCCTTTTTCTTCTGGATAGTTAGCCATAGAATAAGCACGGATAACTGGCTCATCAACTTTAGATACGTAACGGAACATATTAAACTGTTCCCAGTCACCACGGTACTCTTCACCAATATCGAAGTCTTTATAGTTAACTTCGTAAGCAGGGGCTTCTAACTGTACATAACCACCAGCACGGAAATCAACTGATTCGCCTTCAGGGATACGTAGTACCAATTCTTTAATAAAGGTTGCAACGTTGTCATTAGATTCAACGGTACATTCCCATTTTTTCACATCAAAGAATTCTGGATCAATTTCGATTTTCATGTCTTGCTTAACAGCAACCTGACATGCCAAACGCATGTGATCACGGATTTCACCTTGAGTGAAGTGACCTTCTTCAGTTGGTAAAATAGAGCCACCACCTTCGATGACCTTACACTTACACTGAGCACAAGTACCACCACCGCCACAAGCAGACGATAAGAAGATACCTTCACCAGCAAGTGTTTGAAGCAATTTACCACCAGCTGGGGTAGTAACATTGTTTTCAGGATTATCATTGATATTAATTGTGACATCACCTGTACTGACTAGTCTTGAGCGTGCTACCAAAATAATGGCAACCAAACCCATGATAATCAGGGTAAACATGGCGACACCACCTATTGCAGTACCAAACATGATTTTTTTCCTTATATTTGGTTAGAGGCTTAAGTAAATTTAACGTTAAGCCCCAAATGGTTAAATCGACATGCCACCAAAGGACATAAAGCCCAGTGACATCAAGCCAACAGTAATAAATGTGATACCCAAGCCACGCAATGGACCAGGGATATCTGAATACTTTAGTTTTTCACGGATAGCTGCTAGCAATGCAATTGCCATTGCCCAACCAAAACCAGAACCAATACCATAGGTTAATGACTCAGTAAAGTTGTAGTCACGCTCTACCATAAACAATACACCACCCATGATGGCACAGTTTACTGTAATAAGTGGTAAGAATACGCCCAAAGCGTTATACAAAGCTGGTACAAACTTATCCAAAAACATTTCTAGGATTTGTACGGTAGCCGCAATTAAAGCAATGTAACTTAAAAAGCCTAAAAAGCTCAAGTCAACATCAGAAAAACCTGCCCAAGCCAACGCACCATCTTTTAATAGATACTGATACAGTAAATTGTTTAATGGTACCGTAATTGCCATAACAACAATTACTGCAATGCCCAAGCCAATTGCGGTAGATACTTTTTTAGATACCGCAAGGAATGTACACATACCTAAGAAGTAGGCAAGTGCCATGTTTTCAATGAAGACTGAGGTAATAAATAAACTGATATAGTGTCCCATTAGTGACCTCCTCCATGTGTCATGCCTTTAGATTGAGGTTTCATGACAAATTCTGCATCTTCAACTTGGTCTTTCTTCACTGTGCGGACAATCGCAATAAACAGCGCAATAATAAAGAATGCAGATGGTGGCAACAATAGCAAACCATTAGGCACATACCAACCACCATCATTTACTGATTGCAGTAATGGCAATCCAAACCATGAGCCAGCACCAAATAGTTCACGAATACTCGCAACAAATAATAATACAGCCGAATAACCTAAACCGTTACCAATACCATCTAAAAAGCTTGGTACAGGTGGGTTGCTCATTGCAAAGGCTTCAGCACGACCCATAACGATACAGTTAGTAATAATTAGACCAACAAAAACCGATAAAGACTTACTTACATCATAAGCAACCGCTTTTAATATTTGGTCAACAATAATTACCAAAGAAGCAATAATCACCATTTGCACAATAATACGAATGCTTGATGGGATTTTGTTACGGATAATTGAGATAAAAAAGCTTGAAAACGCAGTTACTAGCGTTAAAGCAATACACATTACCAACGCATTTTTAACGCTGGTGGTTACCGCCAAGGCAGAACAGATACCCAAAATTTGCAACGCAATTGGGTTGTTGTCAAAAATTGGCGTGGTTAAGATTTTTTTAGAATCTGCCATCTTACACCTCCCCTGCTTCGCCAGCACGTAAGTTATCTAAGAACTTTTTATAGCCTGCATCAGATAACCAAAACTGAACAAAATTATTAACGCCTTTACTGGTTAAGGTTGCACCACTAATACCGTCTACTTGGTTTTCTTTAGCCAAGCCAGCTTTAGTAACTGCCGTTGCAACATTGCCAGACTCATCATAAGCCTGAATACCAGGGAACTGGTCACGGAACTTATCACTTTCAATCAAAGCACCTAAGCCCGGGGTTTCTTTATGCTCGTAGAAACTAATACCTTTAACCGTATTAATGTCACCTTCAAGTGTTAAGAAACCATAAATTTTACCCCAAAGTCCTGCACCATAAATTGGTAGTACAATTGATTCTGTTTTACCTTCGGCATCTTTTTTAACATAAACTTTAGCGTATTTTGGTAAACGACCAATGCCTGCTTTATCGGCATCACCAAGGTCATCACTCAAATTAGCATCTTTACCAGCAGCAGACATTTTATAACTAGCTGCATTAATGCCAAGTTCACTAAGTTTAGCTTCCTCTGCAAACGTACCTTCTTTTAGGTCAACTAGTTTTACGGTAAAGTCTTCAAACTTTTTAGCAACATCTTCATTTGTTTCGGTTGCTGGATCAAACTCGCCCGCTGCAACCATGATATTCTTATTAATATCTAATTCTGCATTAGCAAGCTGTTGTGGCTTTAAGCCAACCGCTACTGCCGACACTAACACTGAGCAAACCAAGCAAAGTGCTAATGCAACAATAACTGTGTTCATATTGTTACTTTTGGACTTGGACATGACTCATTCTCCTTGCGTTTTGACGCTTAATATTTGCCTGGGTAACAAAGTAATCAAACAATGGGGCAAAAAGGTTAGCGAATAGAATAGCCAGCATGATACCTTCAGGGAATGCAGGGTTAATTACACGAATCAACACTGTCATAAAGCCAATTAAAATACCATAAAACCAACGACCTTTATTGGTCTGAGCGGCTGATACTGGATCCGTTGCCATAAATACAACACCAAATGCAAAGCCACCTAAAACCATATGCCAGTAAAATGGCATGTTCATTAACTGGTTGGTTTCTGAACCAATCATGTTAAAGATTAACGAGGTTGCAACTAAGCCTACGACACTACCAGCAATAATGCGCCATGACGCAATGCGAGTAATCAATAGTCCAACGGCACCAATTAAAATGGCTAGAGTAGATACTTCGCCAATACTACCTTGCATAGTGCCTAAAAATGCTTGCATCCAAGTTACCGAAAACTCGCTCGGTATGGCACCAACAGCGGCTTCACCAAGTGGCGTTGCACCAGAAAAACCATCTGCTGCTGTCCAAATGCTATCGCCAGACATTTGTGCTGGGTATGAAAAGTACAAAAATGCACGACCAGCCAATGCAGGGTTAAGGAAGTTTTTACCTGTACCACCAAATACTTCTTTAGCAACCACAACACCAAAGGTGACACCTAAGGCAACTTGCCATAATGGAATATCAGGCGGTAAACTTAATGCGAATAGTACCGAAGTAACAAAGAAACCTTCGTTCACTTCATGTCCACGTACCACCGCAAAAATGATTTCCCACAAAATACCGACCGCAAAGGTCACAGCATAAATAGGTAAAAACTGCATGGCACCATAAACAAAACAAGCCAACAAACTATTGGCATCATATCCAACTAGGTTGGTAACAATTGTACGCCAGCCTGTTGCCTCAGTACCTAACTGAGCCATTGCTGTTAATGCTTGGTGACCCACATTCCACATGCCAAAAAACATGGCTGGGAACGTACACATCCACACAAGAATCATAATACGTTTTAAATCAATACCATCACGGACGTGTGCCGCACTGTGCGTTGTTGTACCTGGCTGACGTACGAAAGTGTCAAACATTTCGAATAGTGCGAAGTACTTCTCGTATTTACCGCCTTTTGAGAAGGCAGGTTCCATACGATCAAATATATTATTTAAAAATTTCATCGTCTTTACCCCTCCATCTCAATACGAGTTAGGTTATCACGCAAAATGTCGCCAAACTCATATTTACCTGGTGATACAAAGGTGCATAATGCTAAATCTTCTTCATCTAGCTCCATAGCCCCTAATTCAACCGCCTCTACAATATCTTCTACAATCAGCGCTTTTAATAATTGTGTTGGCAAGTAATCTTGTGGCATCACGTTTTCATAAGCGCCAATAGGTACCATCGCACGAGGAGAACCATTACTAGAGGTTGTAAAGTTAAACTTCTTACCACCAAATAAGCGCGAAATATAGACCGGCATGCTAGAAAAACGGTTTAAACCTAATCTAAAGAAGTGGAACATTGGGCGTTCATAACCTTCTGACAACACACTGATTTGATTATGGAAACGACCCAAATAAGCAACATTGTCTGCTGCTTGTCGACCCGATAGAATAGAACCAGAAATCACACGGTTTTCGCCAGCTTTTAGCTGTCCATTAGTCGCTTCAGTTAAATCTGCGCCACGCTCTGTGATAACCAGTTGTGGGTTATTAACGGCTGGACCTGCTAAGCTAATTAAACGTGTGGTATATAAGCGACCCGTTGTAAACAACTTACCAATCGCCACAACATCTTGATAACCGATTGTCCAAACGGTTACATGGCGGCTAACTGGGTGTAAAAAGTGGATATGGGTACCAGCATTGCCTGCTGGGTGCTTACCAGAAAACGCATGATATTCCGTTGAATTATCTGCTGCCGTACTTTCAACCTTTGTCAGGTTTGCATTGCCTTCATGGCAAACATACGTTTTTGGTGTTAGTGTAGAGATAACAGCCAAACCATCATTAAACGCCTGTTGCTCTGGCGCAATCATAGACATGGGATCAACTGCTAGCGGATTGGTATCTGTTGCGGTAACAAATATTGCCGCAGGACGAGAACCAAGCTCAGGTGTGCGGCTAAATGGGCGAGTACGGAAGGCGGTCCATTCACCAGCTTTATTAAGCTGATCTTCAACCGTTTGCGCATCTAAGTTTGCTAGCTGACTGCTATCATATTGATTGAATACAACCTCTTGACCGTTGTTATCAACTTCGATGACAAGGCTTTCGAATACTCGACGCTCACCACGGTTAATAGCAACAACTTTACCAGCAGCAGGGGCAGTATAAACAACACCTGCACGCTTTTTGTCTTCATAGACAGGTTGTCCCTTTGCGACGACGTCGCCGACTTGAACTTTCATGGTTGGCTTCATGCCCACATAATCGTAACCGACTAATGCAACACGGCTTGGTGTTTGCTCAGTAACTTCGTTACTTGGCTCACCAGCGATAGGCAGATCCAACCCTTTCTTGATGTTAATCATAAGCACATACTTACTTTATCAAACAAATGAAAAGATACGCCAAACGCACTATCGCAATTGCTACGTTTTACCAAATTTTGGCAAGCAAAACATGATAAAAAAGAACAATTAACTAAAAGTTTATTAACCGGCTCTTGCAATGGTAAACTAAACCCTCAATTAAGAATGTATGAAACAGTGGCGACTGGCTACCAGAATCGTAAATACAATTTAGCCCAACATTATACGGCAAAACTCCTAAAATTTGTAGGGTTTGTTGCGCGTTTCTACCATTTATGTAAGTTATGATAAACAATAGTCCATATATTGAGGAAATATTATGCAATCTAGTCCGGTTATTATCCCAGCTATCGATTTAAAAGATGGCAAATGCGTTCGTCTCAAGCAGGGCCGTATGGAAGACGATACCGTTTTTTCAAATGATCCTGTCGCCATGGCGAGCCGCTGGGTTAAAGAAGGTGCACGCAGATTACACCTTGTTGATCTAAATGGTGCTTTTGACGGTATCCCTGTACATAAGTCTGTTGTTACTGATATTGCTAAAGAACACCCGACATTGCCAATCCAGTTAGGTGGCGGTATCCGCAACCTTAAAACGATAGAACACTATTTAGAAGCTGGGCTAACTTATATTATTATTGGTACAAAAGCTGTTGAAGAACCCGAGTTTGTTGAACAAGCCTGTAAAGAGTTTGAAGGCAATATCATTGTAGGAATTGATGCCAAAGATGGCATGGTAGCAACTCATGGCTGGGCAAATGTAACCGATACTAAAGCCACTGAGCTTGCAAAACGTTTTGCTGACGCTGGTGTGTCATCTATTGTTTATACCGACATAGCAAGAGACGGGATGATGCAGGGCGTGAATGTTGAACAAACCATCAACCTTGCTAAAGAAGGTGGCATACCCGTGATTGCTTCTGGCGGTGTCACTGATATGAAAGATATCAAACTATTAAAACCTTATGGAGAATATTTAGAAGGTATTATTACCGGTCGAGCCATCTATGAAGGCACACTAGATTTAGGCTCTGCACAGGCATTACTTGACAAATAAGCTTAAAACAACACCAAAAGCTGAGCATTTGCTCAGCTTTTTTATTAGCACCATATAAAAAGGGTAGCCTTACGACTACCCTTTTAGATTACGTTGAATAACTCAATACAAATTACTTATCGTTATCCATTTTATCTTGTAGGTTACGAAGATAGCGAGCTGCTGCCTCTTGACCACCAAGACCAAACGATAAAGCAAATGCCACTGCAACCGCACCAAGTGTTAAACCAAATGCTAAGTTTACAATTGAGTCTGCAATACCCATTGCTTTAAGACCCATCGCAATTACCAAGCCCATGATAAGGACACGAACTGTGTTTGCTAAGAAGGTTGAGCCTTGTTCAGAGTTACTAACAAAACCAGCAACCAAGTTAGCCAACCAAAAGCCGATAACCATGATGATTGCACCAAGGATAACATCTGCACCAAAGTTAATGAACATAGTAACCATTTCACTAATCTGATCAAAGCCTAGCAAATCAGCAGCCAAAATCACACCAAACAGCATAGCAAAGAATACAATCGCATTACCAATCAAATCAGTTAACTGGCAGCTACATTCATCGTCAGAAATGATACCAAGTTTAGAAGGCAAGCTATTAACTTCTGTATTTACCAATAAACCTTTCACTAGGTCTGCAATTAGTTTACTAATGAAGTAGAACGCTGTTAACACAACAACTGCCATCAAGATATTAGGGATTGCACCCATCATTTTATCAATCATGTTGGTAGCTGGGCGCGCAATAACGTCAACTTTAAGCGTGTTTAGTGCCATGACCAACGCAGTTAGTACAACCACTAAGAATACAGCAGAACCCGCTAAGTTTGGTAGGCTTGTTTTTTCACTCACACCCGCTTTAGAAACAAGCGACTGTACGTTTGTTGCCGCTACTAAGTTAGTAGTGATGCCACGTAAAATTTTAGCAGCAATATAACCAACAAAGAAGGTGAACGCAGCTAATAAAGCATTTGGTAAGAAACCAGTAATCTTAGCAATCATGCCATTTAACGGCTCAAGTAGGCTGGTCATACCAAGTTGGTTTAGTACCAAAGTAAGTACCAATAAAAGGATAAACCAATAGATAACATCAGCAATGGTGTTGCTCATTGGCTGTACGCCCGCTTGTGCTGTAAGCTTCTCATCCATTGTTGTTTTTGATAACGCCACCGTAATTAGGTTACGGATAACCGTTGCAATAACCCAACCAATTAAGCCAATTGCCGCTGCACCAATAATGCTTGGTACAAATGACAACACTTGGTTAATCATGTTTGCAAATGGCGCAGAGATTGATTGTAAGTTTAGTTGCTCTAGAGCCGTTGCAATGGCAAGCATAAAGGCAAACCAAAATACAATCTTGGCAACAATGCCTTCAATATCGTATTGCTGATTTGTCGCAGAGTTCATACGCTGGTTAACATTAACACTACCAAGCATTTTACGTACAACTGCTGCCAAAATTAAGGCAATAATCCAACCAATGACAAAAAACAAAATTGCACCAATGACCGAGCCTGCTGGGCCATTTAAATTCTGATTGAACCATGCAAATATATTATTCATATTCATGGAATCCTCCAATTAAATTCACATTTAAATTAAATAGCAGCTAACCTATACTTACCAGTATGACTGCCCTATTTTTATTCCATCATTTAATAATGATTAGTTTTATTAAAACTATTACTTTAACTGTAACCCAAAACATCCAGTTAATAAAGTTAGAAACCTTAACTTAAAGCAATATAAATGTATAAATATGTAATTATATTAACATAAATTTACACATTTACTACATTGTATGCTAAGACGTTAAAAATACCAAAAGATGGCTATGTTTTGCTATGTCATCTTACTTATCTTAAAGGCGATATTTAAATATTAAACAGTTAAAAGTATCCTTTTTTAATATAGACCCTTGAAGCAAAATGATTAATCACCACTTAAAGATGATAATCAAATTTTAAAATATTAATATGACATATTGACTATAACTTATATTAACCACCTATTTTTTATAAAGAGAGAAGACTATGATTTTAAAAAAATCAATTTTAGCAATGACATTGGCTACAAGCGTTTTTGCTGTATCAGGTTGTGAAGCAATAACAGGCAAAAAGATTACAGAAAGCAGCGCAGACAATGAAAAGGTTAGCTACAGCATTGGCTATATGATGGCTGAAGGCAATAAAGAAACCATTACGGATTTAGATTTAAAAACCTTTGAAGTTGGCTTTAAAGATGGCTATGAAGGCACAGAATCTGCTTTAACCAAAGAGCAAATGCAAGAAGTATTAACCAAATGGGAAGCCGACAAGCAAAAACAAATGGTTGAAGAACTGCAAACCATGGCAAGCGACAATAAAGAAGCGGGTGCAAAATTTTTAGCAGAAAACAAAAGTAAAGACGGCATAAAAACAACGGCTTCTGGTTTACAATATAAAGTGGTGACTGAAGGCTCAGGTGGTAAACCTAGCAAAACAGATATTGTGAAGGTAGATTATGAAGGCAAATTGCTAGATGGCACTGTGTTTGATAGCTCATACAAACGTGGCAAGCCGGTTGAGTTCCCGCTTAATCAAGTTATCCCAGGTTGGACAGAAGGGGTTCAGTTAATGACAAAAGGCTCAAAGTATGAGTTTTATATTCCATCTGACTTAGCATATGGCGAAAACGGTGCACCAGGTATCCAGCCAAATAGCACCCTTATTTTTACTGTAGAATTAATTGACTTTAAAGCACAGTAAGCACACAAATCTAAACGCCAAACCATCGTTTGGCGTTTTTATATCATTATTTTTACAACATTAATTGTTTAACCCGCGTCATGTTTGCTTAGCAACTCACAATTGGTTTGCTCAGCTTTTTTGCAACATGATAAATACCCCCACCATT
This sequence comes from Psychrobacter sp. HD31, assembly GCF_051097895.1. Classification (GTDB taxonomy): domain Bacteria; phylum Pseudomonadota; class Gammaproteobacteria; order Pseudomonadales; family Moraxellaceae; genus Psychrobacter. The sequence goes on along the minus strand of NZ_CP142525.1, from coordinate 1,696,691 downwards.
GACCACCTGTTTGTATCCCATCTTAATTAATAACTTTTTTGCTCTAACTGCACGCCCACCCGAAGCACAATAAACAACAATCGGCGTATCTAACTTACATTGCTGCACCAGCTCCGTTTGCTTAGCCTGTAATTCACCAACAGGGATACATATAGAATTTTCAACAATACCTTTTGCAAACTCTTTATGATTGCGTACATCTAGCAAAACCGCATTTTCTGGCAAGGGTTCACGTGCTAGCATTGCTGAAATACCATTTTTTATGACAGATACCAACCCCATTTTTTATTTCCTTAATCGTTTAAAAACTGTATTATTCTTGCTGACAAAAGTTTTGTATAAACACATCAACTTCTACCATTTCAGTCAGCTGTACCGCTACGTCAAACGCCTGCATTCTATTTTTTAACCCATCACCCATACCAGATGATACAAATAAATCCATTGGCATGAGCTGTTCTAATACCGCACCAGATTGACTAAAGCTGTCTTCTTTTGCAACTTCAATCAACTGCTGAGTAACAACCTGATTGTTTGTTATCTCATATCGCCAAAACTTTCGGCATTTACCCGCATGGGCGGTAATGTGCTTTTTATTTTGTGATGTCAGTACAATAATCATATACCATCCTTTTTTTGTCATTAATGCGGTTTATATACCCCAAACACGTTATCGGTATATTTCACATACCAAGCGGCTGCCTGTACTTGGATGATATACGCCAAAGCAATGATAATCGCTATTTGGGCACCTTCTTCTCCAAATGCTGTCATTGCAATTGCAAGTGCAATAGACAAATTTCTCATCACTGTGCCATAAACCAAGGCAATCGCATCACCACGGTCAAAAAACAACTTACCAAGCAACGTACTAATAGCAAAGTTGATTAAATACAACAAGATTAAAGGTATCAAATATTGAATCAATGACGTGGGATCTGCCAAAATAGATTTTGCATTTAGTGCCATTGCGACAAAAACAATACCCAATACCCCTAAAGTTGAGATTGGCGGAAACTTTTTTGCCAGATTTTTTTGATAGTATTCAAGTCCATGGCGGCTTACAAGCCATTTTTTGGTTATAAAACCAAGCAACATTGGCACAAACACCACAAAAACAATCGATTTAAAAACTTTACCCATCGGGATACTGATACTTTGCCCCAAAATCACATTGGCATAAATTGGTGTTAATAATGAACCAACAATCAGCCCAATCACTGTCATTTTAATTGCTGCCGATAAATTACCTTTTGCAAAACCCGTCCAAGAAATGGTCATGCCACTTGTCGGGACTAATGACGCAAGTAACAAACCAAGCGCAGCATAAGGCATATCCTTTAAAAATAGCCAATTTAACACAACCGCTATCATTGGTATTAAAACAAAGTTAATGCCGAGCGCACTTAACTGTAGTTTAAAGCCGTTTATTTTATATAGCTCCTGAAACTTTAGGTTTACCATCATGGGGTATACCATCAACAAAGTTAACGGAACAATTAAGTTTTTTAAAACCGAAGCATCTACCATTGCCCCTGTAATAACCCCCAAAATCATAAGTATAGGGATTGCTGTTGTTAAGTTTTTTTGAATTTTTGCTAATAAACCCCACATGATAAACACCTTCAAATTATATTTTTTAACATTATATAAAAAAATTAACTATAATGTTGTAAAATTTATGTGGTTGTTTAACTAAAATCACTTTATCAATGATTTAGTATGACGCGTTTTTAGCAATCATGCTAAAATTGACAGACTTTAGTAATAAATTTATTTATTAAGTTCATTTTAATTTCAGTCTTGTAATCATCACCACTTTATGGCAAAGCTTTCTAACAACGAAAAACAATTTTTAAATAGCCTAATCAGGCCAGTACAGCCTAAACTACGCATTGCGTGGATATTAATGGTGATTTCTACGCTTGTCTTTGTTTTTCAGGCTTGGATCTTGGCGCACATCTTTAGTCAATGGTTAAACCAACAGTTTACAGGGCAACCATTAGATATTAATGTACTGTGGCAATGGATTGGCTGGCTACTTGCCTGTTTTATCCTCCGCCCATTATTGCAATATGTGCGAGAGCTGATTAGTAGTAAAGCAAGTTTGTCAGTACGAGCCGATCTGCGCAAACGTTTAATGACAGCGTTAGCAACCTTAGGCGCAGCACGTAGCCAATTTGGTAGTGATGGTAGTATTTCTAGCCAAGTGATTGAACAAACTGATGCACTTGATGGCTTTATTAGCCGCTTTAGCGTACAAAAAAAAGTCGCAGCCAGTACCCCGATTATATTGTTGTTAGCGGTTGCCTCACAAAGCTTACTTGCCGCGGGCATTTTGTTGGTCACCGCACCTTTTGTTCCTATCTTTATGATTTTAATCGGCAACATGACTGCTAGAAAAAGCGCCGAACAATTTTTAGCACTTTCACAGCTAAGTGGTCGTTTTTTAGATTGGGTGCGTGGCATGACAACACTAAAAAGGATGCAAGCCACTCACATTGCCGAAGACGACCTAGACCATGCAAGTGAGCAGTACCGCCGCCGTACAATGGATGTACTAAAAATTGCCTTTTTAAATGGTGCTGTCCTTGAATTTTTAGCAGCACTCTGCATTGCTTTAGTCGCTGTTTATTTAGGCTTTGGTTTAATGGGCATTTTACCTTGGGATAAAGGCCATGTGCCTGTACAATATTTTGGGGCATTATTTATATTACTATTAACCCCCGAGTTTTATTTGCCATTACGACAACTTGGTGCCGATTACCATGCCCAATCGCAGGCTGAAGGCGCTGTACAAAGTTTATTGCCCTTGCTAAAAAAAGCAGATGAGCTGGCACAAACACAGCAACATAACCAAACACAAAACCAATCTATCGACTACCAACTAGCACCAACTATTGCGCTAACTGACTTAGCTATTTACAGCACTGTTTTGCCAGAGACAAATTTACCTGAGCCTGAAAACTTAGCAAATGAAGACGCAAAAAAATCAAACAAAAAAATCAAACGAAAAAACAAAAAAACTAACGTAAAAACAAACCCTAAACCCATTATCCGCACACGTTTAGCACCCATTAGTTTTGCTATCAAATCAGGTGAACGCATTGCCTTGGTTGGTGAAAGTGGCAGCGGAAAATCTAGCCTTATTCAAGCCTTAATGGGTTTTGCAAATTACGAAGGTCTCATTACTATTAACGATGTTGACCATCAACAAATAGACATACAAAACTTTAGGCAGCATATTGGTTACTTGGCGCAACAAGTTGCCCTATTACCCATGAGCATTGCTGACAACCTTCGCCTTGCTAACCCTGCTGCAAGCGATGATGAGCTGATTGAAGTACTTAAAGCCGTTGATTTATATGAGTTAATTGAACGCCTACCCAATGGCATTAACACCCAACTTGGCGAGCGTGGGCGTGGATTATCTGGTGGTCAGCAACAGCGTTTGGGGCTAGCGCAGTTGCTATTAAGAGATAGTCAGTTATGGCTATTAGATGAACCAACCGAACACCTAGACCCAGATACTGCCGAACGTATCCATGCCTTGCTTAACAAAGTTAGTGAAGGCAAAACCGTTATTTGGATTACCCATGCAGTCGAACAACTTAATTGGTTAGACAGAGTTATCCAAATAGAAGATAACCAAAAGACGCACGATAATGTCAAAAAGGAGACATTATCATGATCGCGCCCGTCGTCTTACAAAATACTCATATTAGATTAGAACCATTAACCACAGCCCATGCCGATGCTTTAGCTGAGCTGGTTACTGATGGTAGCCTCTGGGAGCTTATTGTAACCTCTGCTCCAAAACCAGAGGATAGCCTAAGCTATATCAACACTGCACTAAATACCAACGACAGATTGGCTTTTGCAGTTATTGATAAAACCACAAATAAGCTGATTGGCTCTACCAGTTATCATGATATTTTGCCAAAACCAAAAAGGTTAGAAATTGGTTATACATTTTATGGTCAGTCTTATTGGCGTAGCCATGTCAACACCACCTGCAAATTACTGCTTTTGACTCATGCATTTGAAACTTTAGGCTGGCAAACGGTTGGGTGGCGAACCGATAACTTAAATATACGCTCGCAAAAAGCAATAGAAAGACTTGGGGCAACAAAAGACGGTACAATCCGTGGTCATACCCTAAGGCGTGATGGCACGATACGAGATACGGTTATGTATAGCATGACAAAAGAAGAATGGGTAAATGCCAAAACCAAATTAGTACAAAAACTAGCAAGGTAAAAACAACGCAATGACCAACCAAAACAAAAATCGACTAGAAAGTAAGCAATACGAAACGTTTAGATTAAGAGACCTCATTAAACCGTCTTTTGATTTATGGGTTATTGCATGGCTATTAGGGTTAGTTACTGTGTTTTCTGTTGTTGGCTTGCTAATGGTTTCTGGTTGGTTTTTAACCGCAACCGCTTTAGCAGGGCTGGTTGCACTTGGCTCACATACCTTTAACTATATGATGCCAGCTGCCATTATCCGTATGTTGGCAATGGCACGAACTGCTGGGCGTTATGGCGAGCTCATGGTCTCACACAATGCTATTTTTAGCCTATTAAAAGAGTTACGCTTAAAGTTTTTCCGCACACTTGCTGGTAAACCGCTAAATAGCCAGCACCAAACACTGCAATCCTCGCAACAAATGCACCGATTAGTGAGTGATATTAGCACGCTTGATGGGTTCCCTCTTTGGGTGGTTTCGCCCTGGTTTATGGCTATCGTCTTAACCTTAACACTCACCGGATTTATGCTATTTGCATTACCCACGTTATCAGTTGTATGGAAGTTGATTATTGTTGCACTCATGATTATTGCACTTGCCATACCTGCCATCATGGCAAAACGTGGTATTAGCCATGCTAAACAAGTTGCACACACAACCGAGCAACGTCGTCAAAGTTTGCTAGCCCCGCTTACAATTATTACTCAATTGCTTCTTTGGAAACAGTGGCGCAATCAAACACAAGACTTTATCAAACATGATGACCACATACATGCCCTAGATTGGCAAGCACAAAAGAGTCGTAGCCGCACTATGCTGCTGATGCAATGGTCATATTATCTGTTAATGGTTGTCATTTTATTGAGTGTTGCCTTATTTTATAAGCAAATTGCACCAAGTTTTACAGATTATATTGCACAAAATAGCCTGCTGCCTATTAGCGTACCTATGTTATTGGCAGTGATTTTAGGGTTGTTTGGTATTCAAGAGATTGTTATCCCGTTAGGGCAAAACTACTTGGCATTGGGTGATTCTATTGCATCAAAACAACGCCTAAACGAACTGCTGGATGAGCAGCATCTTGCCACCAGCACAACCCACGACTCGGTTAAAAACGCCATTGCGTTGCCAGAGCAAAATTTAATTGCAACGTTAAAACAAGTTAATGCAAAAATGCCAACCGCCATCGTAGGCGCAACCAATGTCAATGCAAGCATCCATTCAGGTACACCTTTAATTGTAACGGGCGCTTCTGGCTGTGGTAAATCTACGTTATTGCAAACTCTGTCTAATGAACTTGACCCTCAATCTGGTGAGATTTTACTAAACGGTCATCCATGGCAAAGTTACAACTGGGCAGACCAACTTGGCTATTTGGGGCAACAACTAGATATTTTTGATCAAACTTTAGCAAATAATTTAAGACTCGGTAACCCTAAGGCCAGCGATGATGCGCTAATGGATGTGCTAGAAAAAGTAGGACTTGCCAGCTGGGTTAAATCTCAGCCACAAGGTTTGCAAACTCGTTTGGGTGAATACGGAACCGCTGTTTCTGGTGGGCAAGCTCGCCGTATTGCATTGGCAAGGTTGTTATTAAAACCACGTAAAGTATTACTGCTTGATGAACCCTTTGCTGGGTTAGATGCTACTACTCGCACACACGTTTGGCAGGCGGTGCGTGAACATCAAAAAGATGGCTTACTGGTAGTGGTTAGCCATCATCATGAATGGGCAGGTATAGGTAACGTTGATAGATTGGATTTAGGGTCTGGGAGCTTGGACTAAACTAATGAAAGTCAGCGAGTTAAGTTAGGCAAGCAAAACCAAAAAACCATACTTAAAAAGCCGATAGAGCAAAACAAAGCTAAAAAAGATACTTCGATACATTCATATTTACTCACCTAAGTAAGGTAGCAATGTTTAAAATTACCCAATGTTTGAGGCTATCGTTTGAGATAGCCAACATTGGATTGTATGCGCGTTATTTCATCCGCAAACGCATTAACCCTTCTTGTTGTACAGTCGCAACTAAATTACCGTCTTGCCAAAATTGCCCGTGGTTTAAGCCTTTTGCCTGAGCGGTGTTATCGCTCCACATGTCATAAAGCAGCCAATCATCTAAATCAAAACTGCGATGAAAATGCATACTGTGGTCAATACTTGCCGCCTGCAAACCTTTCGTCATAAAACTGATACCGTGCGACATAAGCCCTGTACCCACTAAATAAAAATCAGAAGAAAACGCCAACAAGGCTTGCTGAGCAGCTACCGATTGCTGACCAAGTTCTTTTAAATCCTTAATACGCAACCAGTTGGCTTGTTTTGGGGTCATTGACTCTGGGTGTATGGGATCGCGTGGCTTTACTGGTTTAATTTCTACATGGCGCTGACGCATAAATCTGGCTTTTAATGCTTCAGGTATTTTACCAACTACCTGATCTTTTAGCTCTTGCTCGGTCAACAAATCTTCAGGAGGTGGGTAAACTGGCATTTGTGGTTGATAGTCTAGTCCATCTTCGTACGGAGCAAATGAGCCAATCATCGAGAAGATAACCTGTTCGGTTAGCTCATCCGTTTCATCTTCTTGATATTGTATTGCAGTCACTCTTCTGGCAGAAAGGCTACGTCCATCACGCAAGCTTTGTACTTGATATAACACAGGTTGGTTTATATCCCCCCCACGCAAAAAATAACCATGGAAAGAGTGACAAGGTTTTTGCACCCCTTCTCCATCTTCTACTGTTTGGGCGGCTGCCATTAAAGCTTGGGCAAGCACTTGCCCACCAAAAATTCGTTGTCCAACATAGTCATGACTTTGCCCTTCAAACACCCTAAATTGGGTATGAAAAGGATGTGTTGGTTGCGCTAGTTTATCCGATACCTGCTCAGTGACTTCTGTTAGAGTAATTGTATCAATGAGTTGTTTAGCCAGTTCATTGGCTTGTGTTTCCATATTGTCATTTTTTGGAAAACCTGACATAAATAAACCCCTTAATTACCATAGTACTATCTTTACAATAACAAATTATACAATACTACTCAATTATCATATTTAAAGAGAACAAGTGTATCACTTTTTGCGATTTTGTGGCATTATACCGCTTATAATTATCAACAAATATTTATGGTATGCTAAAAAAAATATTCTCTGCCAAAGGTTCATCCAAAGCAAAAACGCCTAAACATAACAAAGCAACAGAAAATAACGATAACATAGCAACACACTTGTATCGCAAACTTTCTGGTAGCGCGTTAGACGTTGCTGTCAAACCTCAACTGGTTGGAGAAGTACCCAAACTAGATACCACTGAAAACACACTAACTTTTTATGTGCTCAAAGAGTATTCTCGCTCAAACAGTGTGTTGATTGATGTACAAACAAAAGAACATAAATTACCACCTTCTTTGGTAAAAGTAAGTGACAAGGCTCATGGCATTTATGAAAATGCTGCCATTATTTTTTTAAAACACCCTTCATCAAAACAAACAGGGGCTGTTTCTCCTCGTTTACAGCGTTTAGTATCGGCTTGCCAGCAACACCCAGCCTTAAAAATACAACTTGTACCAGTTACGATTATTTGGGGTAGATCACCCGAGAAAGAAGACTCTTTATTTAAATTGTTAGTTGCTGATAACTGGCAAGAGCCAAGTTTTAGTAAGCAACTGTTTAATATTGGAGTGATGGGTCGTGATACATTTGTTGAGTTTCACAAACCCATTGATTTAGGCACACTATTGGGTGACTTACAGCCTAAAAAAAACACAAATCAAGCAAGCCCTAACCATGCATTAATCACTGCCCAAGAAGCAAATAAAAACATCACACGCAGTGTACAACAATATTTAAATGGGTTTTTAGACAAACAACGTGCCAGTGTGCTTGGTCCTGATTTATCCGACAGACGTAACGTCGTTGATAAGCTATTATACTCTCCCGCCATTAAAACAGCGATAGAACAAGAAAGTGAGTCCTCAGGCAAAAATAAAGCGCAAGTTAAACAAGTTGCCCGTGGCTATTTAAATGAGATAGCAACAGACTACTCATACCCAGTAGTTCGGTTTTTTGATACCTTTTTAACCTGGTTATGGACGCAGCTTTATGACGGTGTTGAAGTACAGCACTTTGAGCGTGTACGTGAATTAGCAGCAGATCACGAGATTATTTATGTGCCTTGCCATCGCAGCCATATCGATTACTTACTCTTATCTTTTATCATTTACAAACGTGGATTACGCATCCCTTATGTTGCTGCTGGAGATAACCTTAACATCCCTGTTTTAGGTAAAATTTTACGCAGTGGCGGTGCCTTTTTTATGCGTCGTAGCTTTAAAGGCAATGCACTTTACAGCACCGTATTTAAAGAATATGTACACAGCATAGTAGAGCGCAACAACCCAATTGAATATTTTATTGAAGGTGGCCGTTCTCGCTCGGGTCGCCTATTGCCAGCAAAACTTGGCATGATTTCTATGACTGTACAAAGCCACTTGCGCCGTGCTGGTAAACCGGTTGTGTTTATCCCAACCTACATCGGGTATGAGCGCATTATGGAAGGGGGTTCTTACATTGGTGAGCTTAAAGGTCAACCAAAAGAGTCCGAATCTTTAGTTGGGTTGCTAAAAACAGCAAGGAAGATAGAACGCATTTTTGGTACAGTACATCTTAGTTTTGGTACACCGCTTTATTTATCTGACTTTATGCAAAAGTTTGATGTTGAGCCAAACAGCTTACCACGTAATACAACAGAGTTTGAGCTAAGCCAAAACACAAGCGATATGATTTCCAACTTGGGTGTTAAAATCCTACAGCATATCAACAAAGCAGCCGTAATTAACCCAATCTCCCTATTATCACTTGTGTTGCTGGCAACACCAAAAGCAGCTTTAGATGAAGAAAGCTGCCAAAACCAAATTGCTTTATACCAGCGTCTTGCCAAAAAATTACCCTATGATGCCGACACCACAGTCACTGACATGTCTCCGCACGATATTATTGACTACGGTATTAAGCTAAAACTGGTAGAGCGTCGTCAGCATATTTTAGGCGATATGATTCAGGTAGCTAATAACCAAGCACCATTATTAAGTTACTTCCGTAATAATATTTTGCATGTGTATATTTTGTCGTCATTTTTAGCAGCTTTAGTAGAGCGCAACGGACGCATTAGCCGTGAGCGTATTGATACGATTTTTGAGCTGCTATATCCATTTTTACAAACAGAATTGTTTTTAAAATATACCCAACGCGACATCCGCCAAACTGTTAACCAAAAGCTAGAAAACCTGATTGATCAAGGTATCATTATTAGCAGAGAAGATAACAGTGTTGGTGCGCCAGATGCTTCTAGTCGTGAATACCAACAATTAAAAGTGTTGGCAACCCCTGTTGAGCAAAGCCTAGAACGCTACTTTATGAGTTTGGCATTGCTTGCACAACAAGGCTCTGGTAACTTAACATCAGAACAGGTTGTCGACTTGTGCCACTTGTTAGGTCAGCGTTTGTCAGTACTTTATGCAGATGATATTCCAGACTCATTTGACCGTGCATTATTTACTGGCTTTATTGATGCATTAATACGTTTAGACTATCTACAAAAAGATGAAGAAACCGGTTTGCTAAGTTTTGACCATCGCATTAATGATATTGCTCACCATGCACGCTATATTTTACGACCAAAAATGATGCAATTACTACAAAACATTGCAGACCTTGGCGATGAAGATATTGAAAAAGCAATTAATGAGCTTAATGCTAAAAAAGCCAGAAGATTTAGTAGAAAGAAAAAGTAGCTAAAAACCATTAACCCCCAGCTTAATCTTTAAACTGGGGGTTAATTTTTAATTACAACCTATTAAAAATTTGGTATCACAAACGGTTTTAACTCACACGATACTGTCTTTTTTCTGTCAGTAAACTTAGTAGCAACATCGCACCTAAAACCGCATACATATATAGCTCAATACGATAGCCAGCCAACATGTTTGGTATGATGTTAAACAAGCTCAGTAAAAATAGAGTCACACTCACCATAGACGCAATACTCAATAATTGGCGTTTTACTGAAGAGTTAAGCACCGCTGCCACAATCAATGGTAATAGCAATGATGTCCCTACAAATGAGTTAATCGCAAATAAAATCAAAGACTCAAAATTAGATTGCGCCAATACCAGGGATAGCAAGGCAACTATCAAACCAACAATTTTTACCCCATTTTTGGCATTTGGATGGCTTTGAATGTCCTCTTTTAAAAAAGCAGAACGCCACTCCGTGCCAATTGATAATAATTGGCTATCAACCGTAGACATATCTGCCGCAAGCGCACCCACAATAAACATACCAAATAAAAACGGTGTGGCATCATGATTAATTAAATCTAACAAAAAGTTGCCAGTTGATACTGCCCCTTCGTCTACACTCAGCCCAACCGCTCTAAGACCAATAAATAAGGTTGGTAAAATAACGATAAAAGCAAAAAATGCCAAGCCAGCGCTTGAGCGTGCAAAAACTTTATCCGTTTTTGCTACCAGCATACGGGTTGCCATTTGCGGTTGTACATAAGGGATGGTAATAATAGAAATAAAACTAATCAGCAAAAATTGCCAATTAAAAAGCCCAGCAGGTCCAGGCGCTGACATGAGTTGCGGATTAATATCTTTTGCTTGTTCAAATAACTCTGCCACACCACCAGCACCCTTGATTGCAAAAAACGCAATTGCCCAAACAATCATCAATAGCAGCATACCCTGAATCATATCCGTTACAAAAATGGCTCTAATACCACCAAACCAAGAATAAGCAAGCATTAATAAGACGATTGCACACGACCACATTAGGTGCGTATCACCCAAAGGAATGACACTTTGCAATAATATCGCAGGTCCTTTAATGCCAATGGTTACATAAGGCACCATGAAAATGGTGGTTGCAATGATAAAAAAGATAATCGACCAACGTGGCATTTTGCTTTGTTTTAGCCACTCTGTTAAATTTTTAGGAGCATACCCATTGTTTTTAGCAGCCAAATGGCGGGCAAACCCACGCATTTTTAAGCCAAAATACAACAGCAAGCCTGCTAAGCAAACATCTGTAATACCTAAAAACACCCATGAGCCAATCCCATGATTCTTAAAAAAGTCTGGCATCCCCTGCAAAGTAAACGAGCTAAACAAACTGGCTGCGATACCAAACATAGAAAACAAAAAGCCAAAGCCATTGCCAAATAAATATTCATTATTGCTGACTGGGCGACGTGCCGTGTAAATGCCAATACCTGCCAAAAACAGTAAATATATCACTAAAAAGAGTATAACAAGCGTTTGGTTATCCATTGTTAACCTCCTTTTGTGTATTACTATTTATGGAGGCAGTCGATGAAGGCGTTGCCGATTGCTGCTTTGATTTTGTTTGATTTGAATCTAAATTACCATAATCATTAAATGATAGTTTGATTGCACTAAAAATAATAACCAGCATCATCAAAAATGCCAAAGCTATCCATAACCACAAAAATTGAGGCATACCCGCAATAACTTGGCTTTGGGTTTCTGATGCGACTTGAGTGGAAAATATGGCAAAAAGTGACGTTGCAAGTGGTAAAAAGACACAAGCGAATAAGACACCTGATGTGCCTTTTTTAGTGGATTGCATGACAGAACTCCTCTGTTTTGCGGTGATATGTTGTCAGTGAACCCCTATCCGTCTATCGTATAGGGCGTTTCACATTCTAGTATATATGGATTTTGACTGCAAGTTAGCAAAAAATAAAGCCCCATCAGTATGAAGGGGCTTTTTTTATTAAGAAATCTTTTTATGTTTAACTCGTTTTGGAGTGGCATCGGCTCCCAACTGTTTTTTACGATACGCCTCAAACTCAGAGTAGTTACCATCAAACCAAATCGGACCTTCGTCTTCAAAGGCTAAAATATGTGTGGCAATACGGTCTAAGAACCAGCGGTCATGCGATACACACATCACTGTACCTGGGAATACTTGAATTGCATCCTCCAAAGCACGCAACGTTTCTACGTCCAAGTCGTTAGACGGTTCATCCAGCAAGATAACATTTGCCCCTTGCTTAAGCGTTTTTGCCAGTTGCAAGCGGTTACGCTCACCACCAGAGAGTTGCCCAACGTGTTTTTGCTGATCTTGACCTTTAAAGTTAAAGCGACCAATATAAGCACGGCTAGAAGTTTCATAATCACCGATGGTAATCATATCCAAACCATCTGAGACTTCTTCCCACACTGTCTTTTTATCATCTAGCTCATCACGCACCTGACCAACATAGGCAACCTTAACACTCTCACCCAGCTCAACCGTCCCTGTATCTGGGCTGTCTTTGCCTGTAATCATGTTAAATAAGGTGGTTTTACCAGCACCGTTGGCACCAATGATACCCACAATCGCCGCAGGTGGCACAGTAAATGATAGGTTTTCATATAACAAACGGTCGCCAAATGACTTAGAGATGCCATTAACTTCAACCACTTTATTACCCAAACGAGGACCAGGTGGAATATAGATTTCAGCGGTTTCGTTACGCTCTTGGAATTCTTTAGAGTTCAATTCTTCAAAGCGTTGCATACGAGATTTAGATTTGGCTTGCTGACCTTTTTGGTTTTTACGCACCCATTCCAATTCTTTTTTCAAGGCTTTTGCAAATGACTCTTCCTGCTTTTGCTGCTCTTCTAAACGTCTGTCTTTTTGTATCAGCCATTCAGTATAGTTACCTTCATATGGATACCCATGACCACGGTCAAGCTCCAAAATCCACTCAGCAACATTATCAAGGAAATATCTATCGTGGGTAATTGCTACAATAGTACCACTGTAGTCGTGTAAGAAATGCTCTAACCATGCCACAGATTCGGCATCCAAGTGGTTGGTTGGCTCGTCAAGTAGTAGCATGTCTGGCTTAGACAAAAGCAGACGGCAAAGCGCCACACGGCGTTTTTCACCACCAGAAAGCTTACTAACATCGGCATCCCAGGCTGGTAAACGCAAGGCATCAGCCGCTTTTTCTAGCTGATTGTTTAGGTTATGCGCATCCCATGATTGGATGATGTCTTCCATTTTGCCCTGCTCTTCAGCGAGCTTATCAAAATCAGCATCAGGTAATGCATATTCTGCATAAATTTCATTCAGACGGTCTAATGCATCTAATGCTTCGCGCACACCATCTTCAACATTGCCACGCACGTCTTTTTCTGGGTCTAATTGTGGTTCTTGCTCAAGATAGCCAACTTTAATGCCTGCTTGTGGGCGTGCTTCACCGCTGAACTCTTTGTCAACGCCTGCCATAATTTTTAGCAAGGTAGATTTACCCGCACCATTAAGACCTAAAACACCAATTTTGGCACCTGGAAAAAATGATAAGTTAATGTTTTTTAAGATTTCACGCTTGGGTGGAACAAGTTTTGACACATTGTTCATGGTGTAGATGTATTGAGCCATATTGTTTAGTCACTTAATGTATGATTTTTGGTTAGAAAGTCGAAAACTAAAATGGGGTTTATTATCTCATTGTGCTACACTTAGGGCAAGTAGAACAGTCACTTAAGTTAAGGATTAGCAATGGAAAGCAACAATCAAATGGAGCAAATAACCCACAATCGCAAAACGCAGCGTTTTGAAAGCACACTAGAAGTAGACGGCGAAAACTACACAGGTTATATCAGCTATAAACGCCAAGGTGACAATATTGTTTATGATCACACCATCGTACCAAAAGAGCTTGGTGGGCGTGGTGTTGGCTCTGCTTTAGTAAAACATGCGCTCGAATTTGCCAAAAAACAAGATAAAAAAGTGATACCTCAATGCTGGTTTGTAGAAAAATATATTGCTAAGCATGAAGAATACCAAAATCTTTTGGCATAAATCTTGCTTTGAAAACATCAAAATAGCCGAAAAAAAATCATTACATACAGCACACATTGTATATATCTTTAGCCTTCCTTACGCTAAACATAAAAAACGCCCATCATCATGGGCGTTCCAAACCGTTACGCTTAAGCAACTTATTTCTTTAATCCTGCCTCTTTAAGCAAAGCACCAAACGAGCCAAGTTTATTGGCATTCGCTTCTTTACCTTTACTGTTACGATTTTGCTTATTAGCATTATTTGAACGGTTGTTAGTACGATCTGAGCGGTTATTTTGTTTTTTACCACCGGCGTTATTTCTGCGTGGTTTTTCTGCATTTGGTTTTGACTTGCTACCACCCTCTTGCGTTTTCATGCTAAACCCAATACGCTTACGGTCTTCATCTACCGCGGTTACTGTTACTTTTACAATATCCCCTGGTTTAACCAAGTTAAGTGGGTCTTGAATAAAGTTGTCTGCCATTTCTGAAATATGCACTAAGCCATCTTGGTGTACGCCCACATCCACAAAGCAACCAAATCCAGTGACGTTTGTTACCACACCTTCTAGTTGCATACCCACTTCTAAGTCACTTATGCTATTAACAGCATCACTAAAGTTCGCCGTTTTAAACTCTGGACGTGGGTCATGGGCTGGTTTGGCAAGCTCTGCAATAATAGAAGCCACCCCCATGCCATCAGTTTCAATGCCTGTGGTATCAAGCGTTTGTAGTTCACCATTATTGCCTAATACATCTGCCAGTGATTTGTCAGATTTTGCTAAAATCTCATGTACTAACTCATAGCTTTCTGGATGAACACCTGTCGCATCCAGTGGCTCTTGTCCATCACGGATACGTAAGAAACCTGCCGCTTGTTCAAATGTTTTGGTCCCTAATCTAGGTACTGCTTTTAAGTCTTCTCTGTTTGCAAACGCACCATTGTCTTTACGGTAATTAACAATTTGTTGGGCAACGTTGCGGTTTAAACCTGCAATATGCGCCAAAATGGCTGGGCTTGCCGTATTAACATCAACACCCACGGCGTTTACACAATCTTGCGTTACTTTATCTAGGCTGTCAGCCAGTTGTGTTTGGTTCACATCATGCTGATATTGCCCCACACCAATGGCTTTTGGATCAACCTTAACCAGTTCTGATAGCGGATCTTGCAAACGACGTGCAATAGACACCGCACCACGGATAGATACGTCTAACTCTGCAAGTTCATCACTTGCCAGCTCACTGGCTGAGTATACCGAGGCACCAGATTCATTAACCACAACGGCAGTTGCTGTTAAGTTCTCATCACTAATAATTTGCTTAATTAAAGCATCCGTTTCTCGGCTTGCCGTGCCATTGCCAATAGCAACCAACGCTACATTGTAAGTAGTAATCAGCTCAGCAATTGTCGCTTTTGCTTCTTCAACCTTACCCTGACCACCATCAAACGGATAAACCGTAGAAATAACTGGCTCACCAGCCTCACTTTGCAATACGTGACCTTCAGCCCCAACCACTGCCATCTTCACACCATGGCGGATACCAGGGTCAACACCCAAAATCACTTTACGACCCGCAGGCGCAGCCATTAATAAATGTTGTAGATTGTTGGCAAATACATCAATCGCATCTGCTTCGGCGGTTAAGCGTTTTTCAGTCAATAAACGATGCTCGATATGTGGGCGCCATTTATCTGACCATAAACTGGTTGCTGCTTCTACTAAAAAGTTTTCTCTTTCGGCAGGTTGTAAACCAGCCAACTCAAAATTGTTCACTATTTTGTCAATAAAGGGGGCATCTTCGCCATCTACTTTTAATGTTAAAACATTTTCTTGACGACCACGCAACATGGCAAGCAAACGGTGATTAGGCAAACGTGCTAGGTTTTCACTATGCTCAAAATAATCTTTAAACTTTTCGCCAACTTCGCGTTTTTCATCGCTAGCAACAACCGAATTTAGGGTCGCTGTTTTACCAAAACCATTACGCACATCATCTAGCAGCGCTAAATCTTGTGTCCATTGGTCAATAATAATTGCTTGCACACCTGCCAGCTGTTTTTGTGTGTCTGCAAAGTCAACTTCTACTACCTCTCCGGTATCATCCGTAATATTTTCTGGTAGGCTATAATTTGCTAACGCATCTAACGGTGCCACTTGTGTCTCTAGCACTGCTTTAGCGATTGGCTCAAGCCCTGCTGCTTTTGCTTTTGATGATAACGAACGGCGACGAGGACGATATGGCAAATAGATATCTTCTAGCTCAAGTTTTGACTTAGCGGCTTCAATACGTGCTTGTAATGCCTCATCCAAATTGCCCTGCGCTGTTAACAAGTCCAAAATCTTAGCGCGGCGAGTTGCCATATCACGCTCATAGTTAAGTGACTTTTCTAGCACACGCAGTTGAGCATCATCTAGCCCACCAGTTTGCTCTTTACGATACCGTGCAATAAATGGCACAGTCGCCCCCTCATCATACAATTTTACAAAAGCGGTAATTTGCTTGGTTTGCACACCCAAGTTTTGGGCAATTTTTTCATAAATTTTTGCCTGAGTGGTGCTGTCGATTTCTGGTTGAGTAGTGGTTGTAGACATGTATTATCCGTACAAAATTATTAATTTTAAAGCCTTACTTGTTAATAAAGCTTAGTTTTTTAAATATAAAATTTTTGCCATTATAACAAACCTTTAATAATATTTTTAACGAATATTTGCTTGTTACCAACAAATAGGTTTACACTTGTAAACAAAATTGCATGTTTTTTGCGAAAAAGAATGCAATTTTACCTGCAATCTTATACACTTAAAATATAAAAAGTTTGTATAAAAAAGGAATATTTGAATGACTGATTCTAGCTCAGACCAAGTGACCCAACGCATCCTAGTTGTTGATGACGATGCCCGTTTGCGTAGCCTGTTACAACGTTTTCTAGAAGACGATGGTTTTGTGGTACGTACCGCTCATGATGGCAGCCAAATGGATAAATTAATCCAACGTGAGCTATTTTCATTAGTAGTTCTTGACCTAATGTTACCAGGTGAAGATGGCATTAGCATTTGTAAACGCCTACGTGAAGAAAATGCAGACATCCCTATTATCATGCTAACCGCAAAAGGTGGCGACAATGATCGCATTGCTGGGCTTGAAGCGGGTGCAGATGACTACCTACCAAAACCATTTAATCCAAAAGAGTTGCTTGCACGCATTAAAGCTGTTTTACGCCGCCAAAATCGTGAGTTACCTGGTGCACCAAGCCAACAAATGGAAGTAGTTGATTTTGGACCATGGTCATTAGACTTATCAACTCGCACCTTAAAGCGTGATGACAATGTGGTGACGCTAACTACTGGTGAGTTTAGTGTTTTAAAAGCATTGGTACAACACCCGCGTGAGCCTCTAACACGTGATAAACTCATGAATCTTGCTCGTGGGCGTGAATGGGGCGCAATGGAACGCTCAATTGATGTTCAAGTATCTCGCTTACGTCGTTTGATTGAAGAAAACCCATCACAATCACGCTATATTCAAACCGTATGGGGCGTTGGCTATGTATTTGTACCTGATGGTTCAGAAGGCTAAAAATAACAGATAAACCAATAGCGATGGCAAACTAATAACAGATAGTTTCCATCGCTTTTTTTATTTTAAAATATAATGAAAATCAGTTACAACATTATCTATAATATGTTAACATCCAAATCGATTTTTTATAATGTCACTTAACACAACCATCATAAAATAAAGGATGTTCAATGAAAAACCCATTAATTTTATCTGCAGTTATGTTTGCAAGCCTCTATTCGGCTACTGCCTCTGCCCATGCAACCTTTGAGCAAAAAGAAGCCACGATTAACCAAAATTATAAAGCGGTTATTCGCATTCCACATGGTTGTAAAGGTAGCGCAACCACTTCAGTCAGTGTCACTCTGCCAGAAGGTGTTATTAAAGCAAAACCAATGCCAAAAGCGGGTTGGGAGATTGATGTTGTACGTGGAAAGTATGAAAATACATACCAATATCATGGTGAAGTTACCGAGGGTGTAAAAAGCATCACATGGAAAGGTGGAAAATTACCCAATGATTTTTATGATGAATTTGTATTCCGTGCCAGAGTAACTGACCATTTTAAAGCCAATGAAGTCATCTATTTGCCTGTTATACAAACTTGCGAATCTGGCAGCAATAAGTGGGTAGAAATCCCTGAAGCTGGTCAAGACGCGCATGACCTTAAACGCCCTGCGCCAAGTATCACCGCCATTGAGGATACTTCTCACGGTCATCATCACTAGGCAGCGCATAAAATATAAAAAAGATGGTTGTTAATAAACAACCATCTTTTTTTGTTTTTATAAAACCGTTTGTAAGTTTTAGTAAATCAATCTTTAAAACTACTATCTACTTGCAGGCTTAAACATTTTAACCACAAAAGCTGATAAATCATCCATAAACGTATAAATAACCGGGATAACAATCAAACTGAGCGCCGTTGATGTTACTAAGCCGCCAATCACCGCTGCTGCCATTGGCTGACGGAAAGTTGGATCTGCACCGCCTAGCCCAAGTAACAAAGGCATCATACCGGCACCCATCGCAATGGTGGTCATAACAATGGGTCTTGCTCGCTTATGGCAGGCATCTATCAAGGCATCAAAACGGTTTTTACCATACTCGTTTTGCGCAATAATGGCATAATCCACCAACAAAATTGAGTTTTTAGTCGCAATACCCATCAGCATGATAAAACCAATCATAGAAGGTAGTGACAAACTACTGCCGGTTACCAAAAGCCCAATAAACGCCCCACCAATTGATAACGGCAATGCCATTAAAATGGTAAATGGTTGCAATACTTTATGGAACAGTAAAATAAGCACGCCAAAAATACAGAAAATACCAATGCCCATTGCCATCGCAAAACCGCTCAGCAACTCTGCCTGATTTTCTGCTTCTCCTGTTTCATTAACACTAATGCCATCTGGTAAGTTTTGCATAATTGGCAAACTCTGTACCGCTGTTTTAATTGGTCCTATATCACCACTCACCGAGCTAATCGAAAACTTAATCGAACGTTCTCGGTTAAATCGTCTAATTTGCGAGGGTCCGCTTTTAAACGATAAATCTGCCACATCCCCCACACGCACATTGTTGGTTACATACAAATCTGCAAGTTGGCTAACGTTAGCACGTGCTTCATCTGGTAGCCTAACCACAATGTTAATTTGGCGACTATCCAAATTTAGCTTGGAGAGACTTTGCTCAAAATCACCAGCCGTCGCAATGCGCAACGTATTGGCAATCTGCCGGGTAGTCACCCCTTTATCTGCCATCGCCAAACGATTCGGGTTAATAATCAACTCAGCCTTCGGCAAACTTTTATTGTTGCTTACTGTACTAACAATATCCAACTGGCGTGCTTGCGTCATTAACATTTGTGCGGTTTTCTCTAGCAACGCTGGGTTATCACCACTGAGCTGAAACTCATAGCCAATGCCACCACCTGTTGCAATCCCAACACTAAAACGGGCTGCTGGTATGTCTTTTAATGCTTCAATAATTTGCCCTTCTATTACTGCTTTGCTTGGGCGTTCATCTCTTGGTGCCAGTACAATATCAAGGCTTGCGGTGTTAACAGAAGAGATACCTGTGCTGTCTTCATTCATTTGTGATTGGGCTTGACCCACCGCACTCATCACACTCTCAATACCTTCAATATCTTTAATCGCTTCATAGGTCATGCTGGTAATTCTGGCGGTATCTTCTAGTCGTACATCCGGCGTTAACTCAATGGCAACTCGACTTTGGTTCATTTCATCAGCTGGGATAAAAGTGCTTGGTAAATGTTTTACCAAAGATACTGACCAAGCAAAAAACAATACCATAGCGAAAACAGTAAGCCAGCGGTGTTTTATCGCTTTTTTAACAAAGTTTAAATAAGTACTCATGATAAAGCCGTCTTTTTCCTTTTTTGGCGGAATCGGCTTCATAAAATAGGCTGCCATCATTGGAGTAATCAAACGGGCAACCAATAAAGACATAAAAATTGCGATGGCGGCAGTCCAACCAAATTGTTTAAAAAACTGCCCAATAATACCACTCATAAATGCCGTTGGTAAAAATACGGCAATCAAGGTAAAGGTGGTTGCAATTACAGCCAAACCAATCTCGTCGGCAGCTTCCATCGCCGCTTGATAAGGTGTTTTGCCCATTTGCAAATGGCGGACTATGTTTTCTACTTCGACAATAGCATCATCAACCAACACACCAATAACCAAGGATAACGCAAGCAGCGATAACATATTTAGACTAAAGTCTAAATACCACATGCCCAAAAAGGCAGGGATGACAGACAAGGGCAATGCCACTGCCGACACAATGGTCGCACGCCAATTTCGTAGAAACAAGAAAACCACAATAACGGCTAATGCACCACCTTCTATCAGCATATTCATTGAAGTCTTATAATCTTCTTCAATAGGTTTTACTGTATTAAAAACCTCTGTAATGGTTAAGCTTGGGTCTTCTTTTTGTAGTTCATCGAGTGACGCTTGCACCGCATGAGCAACTTTCACCCCATCAGCAAGTCGTGTCCGTGTGACTGTAAAAGCAACAACAGGGTTGCCGTTTAACTCAGCCGTGGATGCTCGCTCTGCCTCACCATCTGTGATAGTGGCAAGATTGGATAACGGCTCTGCACCACCCGTAGGCAAGCTAATTTGCATATCGCCTAACTCACGTGCATTTTCTACGGCGCCTAAAATACGAATTGTTTGAGCATAGCCACCAACCTTGGCTGTGCCGCCAGAAGTATCCTGCTGCGTTGCTGAAATTTGTTGAGACAATTGGCTAATTGGCATTTGCAAAGCATTCATGCGGTTTGGATTTGCTGCGACCGTAATCACACGGTTCACCCCACCAATGCGTCCAACATCACCAACGCCTGTAATCTCCGAGAGTCTTTTATCTATGTCATTATTAACAAACCAAGACAGCTCCATTTCATTCATTTTCGATGATGAGATGGTATAGGTAAGAATTGGCTCACTTGCCATGTTTACTTTAGAAATAATGGGGTCATTAGCCGCAGCAGGTAAGTCGCCTTTAATCTCATTAATTGCAGAACGCACCTCATCAACCGCTTCTTGTAAATCTTTTTCTAGCTCAAACTCTGTTGTGATGGTTGCCGCACCCGTTTGCAGGGTCGTGCGCATGGTTTTAACCCCTTCAATACCAGCAAGTTTGTTTTCAACCTTCTTACCAATATCATTTTCTAGCTGAGCAGGTGCCGCACCAGGTAGAGGCACTGTCACTATCACAACGGGGAAGGTCACATCAGGAAACTGCTGCACCTTCATCTTGTTAAAACCAAAAATGCCACCTATCATTAACAAGGTAAACAGTAAAATAGCAACCAGCGGATTTTTAATAGAATATGCCGAAAAATTCATGACTATTCTCCGCTGGTATTCGGCTTATTAGCGTTACTGGGATTATTGGCAGTGGTTTGCTTTAATTTAGGCTGGACAATGTTCACTAAGTCCCCTTCGCTCAAAAAGCTGCCCCCTTGACGCACAATAGCTGTATTAGCAGGGATTTGAGTTTTCACCGCTACGGCATCTCCATATTGTCCACCCAACTCAATTTTAAGACGTTTGATACGACCAACCGTTTGCATTTTTCCGTTTATATCTTGCTGCTTGATTGCATCAACCAACATCAAGTAGTCATATCCATCATTACCCACCACAGCAGATACAGGAACAACCTGTTGTGACTGACTGCCTAAAATAAATTCACCTGTTAACAACATGCCAGACTGGATGTTTGGGTTGGGTGCTAAACTTGCAAACACACTTATTTGACGATTATTACCGGCAACGGGGTTGATTCGGCTAACCTTCCCTGATATTTTTTCACCATTTACTGTTTGTACCAACACAGGCGTGCCAGCCTTAATTTGACTGACTTTTTCTGGGTTGATATCGGCTTTCCATTCTAAACGACCACCCTGAATGATAGTAAACAAAGGACCTTGAGGGATTGCACCAATTTGCGCTGTTTTTTCACTAATAATGCCAGAGGCGGGGGCAACGACTCTGCTGTTATTTAAGGTAATTTTTTGATTATTGAGTTGCGATTGTGCAGCCACCAAGCTGGCTTTTGCCTGATTTTGTGCCGTTATGTAGGCATCTACCTCTTGTTTGCTCACAGCATTCATTTTTAATAAGGGCTCAACTCGGGCAACATCTGCTTTTGCTTTGGCATAGGTTGCTTTTGCTTGCATCACACTGGCTTCTGCCTGCATCACATTTTGCTGAAGACTTTGAGTATCAAACAATGCCAATGTTTGACCTTTTTTAACCCAGTCGCCTGTATTAACCAATATTTTTTCTATTGCCACACCAGATACGCGCCCACTAATACTGGCAGTATCCTTTGGTGCAACAGTGCCATCTGCCTTTAAATTAAGCCTTACGTTACCAGTTTGGGGCTCAATAATTTCAACCGCTAATACAGGTTGCTCAACCGTTTTTGAATCTTTATCCGTTTTCGTTGCTGCACCATTACCAACATCATGTGCTATTGCATTGCGATTAGCGGCTTTATCTGCCCAAAATTTGCCAAACAAAACCCCAACAACAAGTACCGCTAACAACAGCATAAGATAACCAAGTTTATTTTTTACATGATTACTTTTATTATTGCTGTCGTTGCTTGGCGAATACGTATTATGATGCGGTGACGCTTGTTTTTTTTGTTGGTGGTTTGATTCTGTCATGTAGGCTCCCCATATGCCTAATCAATCTTAGCAATATCAGATAGATTTATTTAAAAAGATAAAAATTGCTTTTAGTACTAACGATTATACGCAATTTAGTGTAGATAGTTAAACAAACTTGGAGGATATGGCAGGTAAATGCGTAACAACTGTTTTTAATGGGTTTTTAGCCTTGATAAGCGTTATATAATAATAAGCTGGTAGGTTGTCATTAAACTACATAGGATGCCCCATGATGTATAAAATCACACGGCATCTTTTATAACATGCCTACCAGCTCATGTGTATTACCATAACCTTTGCATAAGCTCGGCAACACTTTCCTCTCTCACCAAATTAACACCCTGCCCTGCCCATAAAGACAAATACTCAGGGTTTTGTGTTTGGCTCGCATTTGTACGCATTTGTTTTGTCATTGCGTTAAGTTGAGGATATGCAGGCAAGGCGTTTTCATTATCATATGGGGCATATTTATCCATATACTCATTTACTAGCCCACGTGCTTGTTTGCCAGAAAATAGTCGGGTTAAACGTGTCACCTTATGCTGTGTTTTAGCCGTTTTTAGCAGCTCTGCTTTATAAGTTGGATTAATGCCACTTTCTTTGGTGGTTAAAAATGCCGTACCAAGTTGCGCAAGCTCTGCACCTGCTTGTCGTACTGCATCAATATCTTGCTTGGTCATAATTCCACCTGCGGCAATCAGTGGCACTTGCGTTATCGCCTTCGTTTGACTAATGAGCGTTAATAAACCTAATGGATCCGCCTGCGATTGAATTAGCCAACCACCACGGTGCCCTCCCGCTTCAACGCCTTGCACACAAACCATATCTGCCCCAATATCTGCCCATGCTTTAGCTTCAAGTGGGTGGTTTGCCGTACCAACAACCAAGCTGCCCACATCATGCAATGCTTTAACTTGCGCTTTCGTGATAATGCCAAAAGTAAAGCTAACGACCGCAACAGGATTTTTTATTAACACTTGCAATTGGTTTGCAAATATCTCTGCGGGCTTTTCTGGCAAACTCACCTTGATATTGTTTTGCTGATAATAATCAACAAGCCATGATGGCATAGGACTAGAAAAATCGGTCGATTCTTGTTCTGATAACACCATCAAGTTAACTGAAAATGGCTTATCTGTCAGTGCTTTAATTTCATTAATTTGCTCATTCAACTTTTCTGGTGAGGTCATACCCGCACCCAGCGAACCCAGCCCGCCAAACTCACTAACTTGGCTGATTAGCGCAGGGGTTGTTGCACCACCTGCCATTGGCGCCTGTACAATTGGTCGTGTAAGGTTAAGTGACGTAAATAACTTGCTGACAACTTGCATAATGACTCCTTGCTAAATCATAAAATTAAAATTTAAGCAGATAAGACATCTATCTACACCTTCTGTTATATCTCTAGCAAACAATATAAGCAAACCATAATCACCATTTACTTACAAAATAAAGCAGGGACTTATTTTAAGTGGGTGGCCATGGTTTTAGTTCATCCGACTCAGCCCAAGTTTTCATCCAACCTGTTAATGGCATTTTTAAATCTGGCATGCCCAGCTCATTTAGTATTTCTTGTATTTCAACTACTTTGCCTGTTTTTACGCTCGTCACAGCAGTACGGAACAACGCCGATGAAGCAGGCTTTCCTTCTACCCACATAGACTGTTGCATATAAATCCATTTATCATCAAACCCTGCTACCTTAGTTTTAATGGTAATTTTTTTAAATGCTCGCACACGTTTTCGATATTGGATATTCGTACCCGCTACAACAAAGCTCCAACCTTTTTTTAACAAGGGTTTGCCTAAGCCACTGCGCAAAGCAAAGTCGTTACGTCCTAAGTCATACAGCGTTAGCACTCGTCCATTGTTCATTTCTAAAAAAATATCTAAATCTATTAAGCTACTGGTAAACTCTATTTCCCCTGTATCAGTCAGTGCTAGTTTTTCACCTTTACGTCGTGCATTGGCAGCTGCTGCTACCGTTTTAACCAGTCTAAAAAATGGATACATTTAATTTCCTTTGCTGTTTATTTTATTTGCTATGTCGCTTAAAAAAGTCTAATGCGGTATTAGGCAACCAGGTTAAATCTAATTTTTGTTTTGGGCTGGCTTTTGAGCGATACTGAATAAATCCGATATGCCCACCGTGTTGGGTATCAAGTAATGTTACCGCTGGTGATACATCCTGCTGAGTTGCCGTTAACCCTAAAAACGGGTCATCTTTTGCAGTAACAATTAAGGTTGGCTTGGTAATTTTACTTAAAAAAGGCAATGCAGATGCTTGATTATAATAATCGTTAGCAGATCGATAACCATGCCTTGGCGCTGTAAATACGTGGTCGAAGTCACTTACCGTTTTACTTTGCATGACGGCTTCAAACTCTTCTTTTGGCAAGTTGTTTTCTAGTGCTTTTTGCAGCAGAGGTTTAAGCAAATATGGCGTGTAGACTCTTTTACCTACAAATTTTTGCATTGCAATCGCTGAAGATGCTAAATCAACAGGGGCAGATACAACAACCGCCGCTTCACATACGGTATTATCGCCATATTCACCCATATATTTTGCCAGTACGTTGCCACCCAACGATACTCCAATCACAAAAATCGTCGTATAATCTACGCCCAACTTATTTAACACATGATGCGCTTCTGTCGTATCACCTGCATTGTAAAAGACATTGCCAGAAACAGACACCCCGCCGCAACTGCGGTAATGCGGCACGACAAAATGACAATCTTGCTTATGCACCACATGTGCTAAACTGCGGGCATAATGGCTATCACTGCCACCTTCTAATCCATGAAACAGCACAATCAACGGCTTTCGATATTTTCCATGTTCATTTTTGCTATCTTCAACATCATAAAAGTCATAAGCAACTTCACTTTCATTTAATGAGTCTTTCACCAGTTCACGACGGTAATCTGGCATTTTGGGCGCAATAAATTTTGGCAAAATACTTTGTAAATGCGGGTTAGACAGCCACTTTGGTGTGTAAAATTCTTTTAAAGTAAATGCGTTAGTCATCAGGGTAATCTCTGTTGTATCGGCTTATGTTTGTAGCCAACTATAACATTAAAAACAAAAAACCTTGAACATCACATTCAAGGTTTTTATTTATAAAACAATTAATTGAGTTTAACACGATAAGCCACTTTGGTTGAATCATTAGCAGCAATATTAGACAATTGCCAACGCAATGCCTTGTATTGATACAAAGGTACTGCCTGCATCTGCCCATTCACTACCGTTTGCAACGGTACAGTAGAGTAAATATTGCCATCTGTTGTCGCTTTAGGAAAATTAGGCACTGTGTTGCCAATCAAGGTGGTACCTTTAGGGATACCCATGGTCACAACCATATTGCCAACTCGCTCTGCATTATTGTTGGTTAATTCGGCAGTATATTCAATAATACTGTTTCGCCCTAACTGGGTAGATCGGGTAATGGGCGTCAATACTTCTTGCCCTGCTCCGTTTTTACTAACTAAAGAGGCCTTCACATTAACAGCAATGTCTTGAGAAGAAGACGGCAGCGATTGAGTTACCGGCTTGTTCATCATTTTTGGTGAGTTAGATGTTTGTGTTGGCAAGCTTTGAAATACGATTGGTTGTGATGTTTGGGCACCCTCAACACCTGTTGTATCGGCTGTTGGCAATACGGCGTTTGCTTGGCTTGTGGTCGTTAGCAGCCCGCTTAGTACCATCCCTAACATTAATGCACTTAATTTTTTCATAAAGGTTTTCCCTATTTAATAAATTGACTAAAAGTTATTGGCACTTTTTGGTTTTGTTGACAACCAGCATAACAAAACTGACTTACTCTGGTGCAAAGCACTTGTTTATGTTATGTATCCTACCCTAGGTTTTTTACAGTCTCATGTTACTACTTTCAGCAAATAAAACAAAATACAAAATAAAAGATGGCTGTATTGGTAATATTTTGTTAAGGTAAACCATGATATGGTGTGCGATGACCCATATAAACAGTTATAATAATGGTTTATCGCTGTTAATTTACGGCAGACGACCGTACCTAACTTTTTACATACTTATATATTTAGTAAAGACTCACTTTTATTTATTATCTACAGATAGCAATATGTCAAAAACTACATCCGAATATATTCAATGGTTTAGAAACTCAGCACCTTATATTAATGCCCACCGAGGCAAAACGTTTGTCATCATGTTTGGCGGTGAGGCGGTTGAGCACAAAAACTTTAGCTCATTAATCCATGATTTTGCGCTTTTGCATAGCTTAGGTATTAAACTTGTGCTGGTTCACGGTGCTCGTCCTCAAATTGAGACAAATCTTAAAAAGTTTGAGCAAACATCCCCCCTGCATAATGACTTGCGAGTTACACCTCGTGAAGCCATGCCATATATTCTTGAAGCCGTTGGCTCTATTCGCTTACAAATTGAAGCGCAATTGTCTATGGGTCTAGCAAATTCACCCATGTATGGCTCTCGCATTGATGCGATTTCTGGCAACTTTGTAACAGCACGACCTTATGGTGTCCATAATGGTGTGGATTACCAAATGACTGGTGAAGTGCGTTCTATTGATGTTGATGCCATTAAAAACAACTTACGCCACAACCACATTGTTATCCTTGGCTCAACAGGCTATTCAACAACGGGTGAGGTATTTAACCTGCGTTCTGAAGATGTGGCACTTAACGCTGCCATTAGCTTAAATGCAGACAAACTCATATTTTTGAGTGAAGAAGACGGTATTAACGATAATGGTCGTCTATTGTCTGCTTTAATCCCTAATGAAATAGACCGCTTTTTACGTAATAAACCATTAGACCAAGACATCAACTACTTTTTATATTGTGCTGCAGAGGCTTGCCGTAAAAATGTTCATCGCACGCATATCATCAGTTATGTACAAGATGGCGCTTTATTGCAAGAGCTATTTACCAGAGATGGCTCTGGTACATTAGTCAGCCATGACCCATATGAAGAGATACGACATGCAGGCATTGCCGATGTTGTCGGCTTACTGCGTCTGCTACAACCGCTCGAAGAGCAAGGTATTTTAATTACGCGCACGCAAGAGCGATTAGAACAAGAAATCGATAGCTATAGCGTAATTGAGCGGGATGGCATGATTTTAGGTTGTGCTGCCTTACATCCACTTGATAACAGCTCTGCCGAGGTAGCAAGCGTTGCTATCCACCCAGATTACCGAAATGGCAGCCGCGGTGCTGACTTATTAGCATTTTTAGAACAACAAGCACGCAGCTTGGGCTTAAAAAAACTATTTGTGCTAACCACACAATCGGCTCATTGGTTTATAGAGCAAGGCTTTGTTGAAGTAGAATCAGATAAATTACCTGCCGAACGCCGCATTGAATATAACAATGGGCGTAATTCTAAGGTTTTACAAAAAGCATTGTAGCCTGTTAATGCGTTATTCCTGCAAAGGCAAAGAGACTAAAAATGCGATACCAGTCAACCAAACCCAAACGCCAGTTTTTAGCTGGCGTAAAATGCCCAAAATGTGAGGCGATGGACAAAATTGTACAAATACAGATTTTTGAACCTGAATTTGATGAATATATTGAGTGCCTAGCATGTGGACATAACGAACGTCGACCAACAGAAGGCGAAGTGCAACAAGCGAACACCCATGTTACCAACGCAGGTATTGGTGTGGTTAATTTTAACAATTAGTCGATTTATCGACTGGTTTTACGATAGTACGCTTTTGTTCAAGCAGCATTAGCAAAAAATCGCTTAAATTATTGCTCCAAAATCCGACCACTTACGCCCAAGTTTTCAGCAAACTCAGGCACTTTAGCCATTTCCATTGTGGCCGTTACCATGACCTCATTTGTATAAGTAACATCATCAACTTGCCCAGCAACGGTTCCGATTAAATAGCGTATTTGAGCTTCATGGGCATAGTCAGTCGCTATTTGCACTTGAACCATAGGGATGTATGGCACTAGCTTCATTTCATCTATTACCGCCTGTGCCGAACCAGCATAAGCGCGTGTTAAACCTCCAGCACCCAATTTAATGCCCCCAAAATACCGCACAACAATAATTATCACATTACCAATCGCTTTGTGTTGCAATACATTTAAAATCGGTCGCCCAGCCGTGCCACTTGGTTCGCCATCATCATCAAAGCCAGCACTCGTTGTATTGCTTGGGTCACCAATAATATATGCCCAACAGTGATGACGCGCATCTGGATATTGATTTTTTAGTTGTTCAACATATGTCATCGCCTGTTCTCTGGATGTCACAGAATAAGCATAAGCAATAAAATCAGACTTTTTAATTTCTATTCTGGCGGTAACAGCATTGGCTAAGGTTTGGTAACTCATAATATTTAATCATTAAAAAAAGGTAATATAAACAGATAAACAGCGGTGTTAAACCCTATAGCAACACCCACCTTTTAACAATTTAGAATACCACAAAATACGTTTAGATAATTTGATTAAACAAGCTACCAAGCGTTTTTATACACGCATAAAAAATATTAAAACGTTGCTTTTTAAAGATTTGTATCGCCCCCTGCCATGGCATCCTAGATAATAAAAAACCGCTTTTGTATGCAAAAACGGTTTTTATAGACTGCTTAATTAAACAAGGTTATTTATTGCTATTATCCATCGCATCTTTACCCCAAGCAGCTAAATCAATATCTAATTTTTCATATTGCTGAGCATCAAATACTGGTTGTTTTACCCCTGCCTTTAACTGGCTAGCAAAGTCGTCTAGCAGACGTTTTGCACGAGGGAATAACATAATCAATGCCAACAAGTTAGCCAAGGCAAGCACACCCATTAATGGATCTGCAAAGAAGAATACTGCCGTTGCTGCTGGTGCTGCTGCACCCAAGAACAAGATTGCAATGACGGTTAAACGTAATAATAAAATAGGTAATTTACTATTTTTACCTACTAAAAAGTGTACCGCATTTTCACCCATATAATAGTTGTACATGATAGAGCTTAACGCAAACAACAAAATTGATACCGTCAAGATATATTGAGACCAGCCACCAAGCTGGGCAACAAGTGATTGCGTAACCAACCACTAAATATGGGAATACATTAAATAACATGGGAATAACCGGGAGGAATACCCCAGAAAGCCCCGTGGTAAAGTGTTTGAAGATTTGTAAAACGCTATATTTAAAAACATTCCCATTTTAACACTAAAGCCCAGTTAGGGATATATAGCCAGTTAAAATAGGAATGTTATATTTGCGTTTAAAAGGCGTTTAAATGATTTTTAAAAGGTAGTTAAATGCTGCCTTTTTTTATGCCTATTATAAATCGTGGCTAGTATGAATTATGCGACCGCATACTTGCAGCTGATCATCTGTATAGTCGCTGTAGTTAATATCAAGCGGTGCATAGACAGCTTTATTGTCGCTGATAAGGCGTATGCCGAGCGGTATTTTTTGAATGCGCTTAACGTAAAGCTCATCTGCAATGCGGACAACGTAGAGGTTGCCGTCTGCTGGGTTGTTGTCTGTTGTGTCAACGATGATAACCGCACCATTTTTGATCGTAGGTTGCATACTATCGCCTTTGGTCAGTAGTGCCACGAGTTTGTCTGCCTGTAAACCTCTGGCATTTGCCCAGTTATGACGAAATGCAAGATGCTTGCTAGGCTCAACTGCACCATCTGTAAATAAACCTAAGCCTGCACTGGCTTGTATATCATAAAATGGGATATATATGTACTCACAGCTTTCTGATGGGTCTATTTTAGGTGTGTAGTTGTCATCACCAAAAATAATATATTGTGGTGTGGTTTTATAAAGCTTTGCAAGCTCTTCTATTATTTCGAGTGACGCCTCTCTCGCTCCAGTCTCCCACTGTTGCAATGTTGTTGTACCAATGCTGACCAAGTCCGTAACTTCTTTTCTAGTTAGTTCTAGGCTCTCTCTAGTTTCTCTCAATCGTTTGCCGATGATTTCTCTGTTCATAATGCCACCATTAACACTTTACAGTTAAATACTGGGAACTGTAAAAAGTATATATTTTTAAATTCACACTTTACAGTTTTTAAAACACCAGTAAAATCAATTAATTAGCACATTAAGGTTAAAAATATCATAATAATTTACTGTAAAGTGTATTTTATGTATTTACAGTTAACACTTTACGGTTTATAATAACCGCATACAGTAACTGATAAGGATTAACTAATGCGTTCTAATACAAGCCAAAAAAATATGCCGAGTGACTGGCATAACGCAGATATTAATGCAGGACTTCGTAAGGCTGGTACCAATTTCTCAAAGTTAGCAGAGGAAAACAACCTTGCAAGAGGAACCCTACGCAATGCTTTGTATCGTCCTTATCCTCGTGCTGAGAAAATCATTGCTGATGCAATGGGTCTTGAGCCAAAGGATATTTGGGCAAGCCGTTATTCGTAAACATTTATATTCAGGTTTTAACAGGAAAAAGATTATGGAAGTTAAAAACTGGTTAAATGCTCAAGAATTGGCTGACCTTAATTTAACAATTTTACCAAATACTAAAGCGGGTGTCATTAATCGGGCAAAAAAAAGTAATTGGAAAAACCGAAAACGGTCAGGTCGTGGTGGTGGTGTTGAATACGCTTTTGAGGGTTTACCGCAAGATGTTCAAAATGAAATACACATTAAAACTGCTAAAAAGGCGGCAAGAAAACAAGCTAAGGCGGTTGATAAAAACCAACCTAACAGCAACCAACCAAAACAAGCCAA
Source organism: Psychrobacter sp. HD31 (assembly GCF_051097895.1). Taxonomy (GTDB): domain Bacteria; phylum Pseudomonadota; class Gammaproteobacteria; order Pseudomonadales; family Moraxellaceae; genus Psychrobacter. The sequence goes on along the minus strand of NZ_CP142525.1, from coordinate 1,665,062 downwards.
CTATTTACCAGAAGTAATTTGGAGCGGTTGGGAAAGTGCAACCGATAAACAAAAAAAGAAAGCTGAAGACTCTGTTGCCTGTTGTTTTGCTGTTGATGACTTAATTAATGCTGGCATGGGTACAGTACAAGCGATAGAAAAAGTATCAACAGATAATGGCGTAAGTAAAGGCTCGTTAAGGCGTTGGTTTTACAAGGTACGCAACTTTGAGCGTAGCGACTGGATGCCTATTCTGCTTGGTAACTATAAAAAAAGTAGCAATCGCCAAGCTGAATTTAGCGAGGAAGCATGGCAAGCGTTTAAAGCTGACTATTTACGCCCTGAACGCCCACAAATGGGTACTTGTTATGAACGTTTGAAACTACTTGCCAATGAACACGGCTGGACTGTCCCAAGTCTTAGTAGCATCAAACGCAAGCTAGAGCGTGAAGTGCCAAAAACGCAACAAATTATGTTGAGGGATGGCGAACGTGCTTTGGCTGAAATGTACCCAGCTATGATGCGAAGTGTTGATGGTTTAGAAGCTTTAGAGTGGATAAACGGCGATGGTTATCAGCATAACGTATTTGTGCGTTGGCACAATGGTGAAATTGTGCGACCTAAAACTTGGTTATGGCAAGACGTACGCACTCGAAAAATACTAGCTTACCGTACTGATTTAAGCGAAAACAGTGATGTTATACGCCTAGCACTTATGGACGTAGTTAGTAAGTTTGGCATACCACGCAAAGTGACGATTGATAACACACGAGCAGCTGCTAACAAGTGGATGACAGGCGGCGTTAAAAACCGTTACCGCTTTAAAGTTAAAGAAGATGACCCTATGGGTATTATCCCTTTACTTGGCATGACGCTATTTTGGACTAGCGTGCAGTTTGGTAAAGGGCACGGGCAAGCTAAACCTATTGAACGTGCTTTTTCGCACGGTGGCTTGGGTGAAACAGTGGATAAGCACCCATTGCTTGCTGGACACCATGCCGGTGCTAACGTGATGGATAAACCAGACAATTACCACGGCGGTAAAGATGGTGTTGCTTATGAAGACTTTATCACTGCTCTTGAGCAAGGTATTGAGCTTTGGAACAACCGAGAGAAACGTAATACCGAGATTTGCCAGGGAACATACAGCTTTAGTCAAATATTTGAGCGTGATTATGCCAACGCAACCATACGCAAAGCAACCCCTGAACAAATGCGCCTATTAATGCTAATGAGTGAAGCGGTTACGCTTAAAAACAATGGCACATTTACGCTGAGTTGTGGCGGCAAAGTACATGGCCAGAAAAACAGATATGAAGCGGTGGACTTGATTGGTAGCGGCCATAAAAAAGTGGTTGTTAAGTTTGACCCTAAACAACTACATAACACGGTTTGGGTGTATAGCTTAGATGGCCGTTTTTTAGCTGAAGCAATATGTACTGAAAAAGTTGCATTTGGCGATAAAGCAAAAGGTCGTGAGCATGATAAAGCACGTAAACAGTATGTTAAAGCTGAAAAAGCAATGGCTAAAGCCCAGCAGTCTATGGGGGTTAAAGAACTTGCAAACTTGATACCAGAATCAGAAGAAGAATTGCTAAACGTACCAAACTTAATTGAGATGGTAATTGCGGAAGGCAACACCCTGCGCAAGAAAACGGTAGCAGTTGAAGCTGAAACTGATGTTGCCAGTGATTTTGACGACGACTTTATGAAAGCCATGGAAATGATGAAAAAAGGTGGTGAGTGATGGGTAAAAAATTAACAAAACAGCAAATTGATAGTCTAGAAAATGAGCCTCTTATTGGGCTTGAGTGTGACGGATATAGTATAGAAATCGGTCGACTTATCAAAAAAAGCAAGGTGCGTTTTTTGTTGATGATAGAAGGTGATATAGACCCAAACTGGTTAATTGAACCAGATAAGCATGAACAGAGTAAGTTTTACCGCCCTGCTATTAAGTACTACAAGGCATCCAAACGTAGTAAAAAGATGAGCAAAGTAGATACTGGTATGAGAAAGATTGATTACGCCAGTATGGGTCAAGCATTGCGTTACCTAAACAAGGTCTGTGACAGTATTGAGCTGAAGCATGTTAACTATATAAACCAGGTGCTTGAATGATGGCACACATTGGATACAGACCCCCAACGTATTTGGAAATCAAACACCAAAGAATGCGTGAATTGGCTTTAAGAGAACAACGAAAAAAACAGTGGTTTGGGTGGTTATGGAATTTATTAACACCCTATGATCCATACGAAAAATTAGACAATCAAGATTTAGACTTTGTTGATGATTTAACGGACGATGAATGTATTGAGCTGTGGAAATTAGATAACCCGCCACCGCCAAAACGATTACCAAAACCTTCAAACTAACGACAAATAAGGAAATACGCCATGCTAATAAACCAAATCAAACAAATGATGGCAGACAAAGAGCTGACTCAAACCCAGGTAGCTAAAGAATGTGGCTTTAGCGCTGGTGCCTTGTCATCATTTTTGAAAGGCACGTACAAAGGCGATAACGACAAGTTAGAAGCGGCATTGCAAAGCTGGCTAGATGGGCAAACCCAAAAAACAGCGGTGTTTGTATCAGCCCCTGATTTTGTAAACACCCCAACTGCAAGCAAGATATTTGCTGACTTAGACTTTGTCAAAATGTTTGGCAAGATGGGCGTTGTGTATGGTGCCAGTGGCGTTGGCAAGACTCAATCAGCCCGCCAATACACCAAACAAAATAATAATGTATGGATGATAACGGCGCGTCCTAGTATTTGCACCATCAACGAAGTGCTATATGAAATGGCGTTAGAGCTTGGTATCAGTGACGCACCCAAACGAGCGGGCAAACTAAGCCGTATGCTAAAAACTAAGCTAAGCGGTACCAAGGGCTTGATGATTATTGATGAAGCCGACCACTTACCGCTTAAGGTGTTGGAGGAAATCCGTATCTTGCAGGAAGATAGTGAGGTGGGCTTTATGCTGATTGGAAACGATAAAGTCTATACGCAAATGCAAGGCGGATTTAATCAACAGCATCAATTTGCACGGCTTTGGTCACGCAATGCCAAAAAGCAAAGCGTACAAAAAAACAGCAAGCAAGATATTGATGCCGTTGCAAAGGCTTGGTCGATTGACTTGTCTGATAGCAAGCTGATGAATGCGTTGTACACAATCGGTCAATCTGCTGGCTCATTGCGTGCCTTGACTAATTACCTGCAGTTAGCAGGCTTAACCGCACAAGCACGTGGTGAAGGCATTACTCTGCCTCTGATATTGTCTGCACAAAAACAAATGGAGTGTTAAATGGCTAGCTCTACCAACACTTACAAAAATACATTAAAACGCACAATCAAAACTGGCATGCACGCGTTGCACATGGACGATGCAACCTACCGCGACATGCTTAAGCGTGTGACCATGCAGGTAAGCGGTAAAAGCAAAAACAGCATTAAAAACATGACCATTGGCGAGCTTAATGCTGTGATTAATGAGCTACGCCGTAAGGGTTTTAACCCCAGACGTGGTAAGCATAAAAACGGTAAGGACAACTCACCACGTAATGAAGACAGGCAAGATGAACGCCCTATGATTGGCAAGGTTACGGCTCTATGGATAACCATGCACCAACAAGGCTTTATTAAAGATGGTAGCGACTATGCTTTAAATAAGTTTGTATGTAGTGTGGTTAATAAAAGACGCCGTGCAGAAAACAAAGTGTTAATTATGAACTTGCGAGGGCTTAATAATAAAGAGCTTTGGCAGTTAATTGAAACGCTCAAGAGCTGGCAACAGCGTGAAGAAGACAAGCTACTGCTAGCACAAATCAAGGCTGAACAAGCCCAAACTAAAACTGAATAACAATAGACGAGGTGGCAGATGGTAGATAAGACAGAAGACCTAAGTGCAAATGGTGTATCGCTAGATGTATTTGACACCTCTGCTACTGAAATTATTAAAGACTTAGCAGATACAACGGAATACGTTGCCACTAAACATTACGGTTTAACTCCGGGACAAGCAAAAAAACTTGGTGTAGACGTTGCATTGTCATTTGCTGAGCAATGTGGTGGGACACAACCTTATATACCACGCGAGTTGCAAATAAAAATCAGCCAAAGAGATATGCAGATGTACAAAAAATTCAATGGGCGCAATCATGACCAGCTAGCTAAAGAATTTAACTGTAGTCGCCAATGGGTGTATACGGTTATCAAGCGTGTACATAAGCAATTACAAGATAAACAACAACCACAGCTGTTTTAATCAAAAATAAGGAAACTATCATGGGCTGTAATTGTATAAAAGAAATACCTCAAGAAATCGTAGAGCATTCAAATACTCTGGCTGATTTTAAAAAAACTCCTGCTATGTCTGCTAAGTTTAAAGATTTGGTTTTTCCATTTAAAGATGGAAAAGTAACAACAGCTTTAAAAACAGACGTAAAAATAAAATGTGAAAATCGTAAAACACCCAAGACTACCAGTGTCAGGTTCTCATACTGCCCGTTTTGTGGACAAAAGTATTAACAATCACAGCTGTTTTAACAGCATTAAAATAGGATTTAAATATGCAAAACTTCATCGCACAACTAACACCTTTTGACTTAGCCATCACTTTAGTGTGTGTATCAATGTTACTTGGCTTGGGCTGGAGTATTGGTGTTAAAGTTTTTGATGACACGCACACATTAATTATTGGCTGCATTATTTTATGCGTAGTCATTTTTAAAAAAATTAAAAATGCAATACGCAACTAACAATAAGAGGATTTAAACATGTCAGATTTAGTAACAGACATCACAAAAAAACTGGTTAGTTGTCATAACGAGACGTTAGAGACTTTACGAGCTAACAATCAGATGACAACTTACGCTGAACAAATTGAGCCGCTTGAGTTGCTTGCACTGCAGTTTGCGGCTGCATCTACCACTAGCAAAGACGGTTTTGTAAGTGTGATTAATCAGTTTGTAAGCAACATTAATCAAGCGGCCGCTAATGTAGCTAATGACTACGAAGCACTCCGCCAAGCAAAAGGAATAAACTAATGAATAATCAAGAACACCAAACCACGCCTAACGGCTATATGAAAAATTCTAAGGGGCATTTAGTTCCCCTTGGTAAAGTAAAAGAGATTGATAAACTGCGAGATGAACAGGTACGCAAAATTGCCCAATCCGCATTATTATTAAACGATCAAATGGCAACAACCAAAGCAAAGATGTTTGCTGATTTTAATGACTTTGTTGCTTTATCTGCCTCTGAATTTGATACAAAATTAGGCGGTGAAAAAGGTAATGTTACCATGTTTAGCTATGATGGTAGTATCAAAATACAAATGGCTGTCAGTGAAAATATTGTATTTGACGAGCGTCTGCAAGTTGCTAAAACGCTGATTGATGAATGTTTACACGAGTGGACAGAAGACAGTAATGACAACATCAAAGCCATTATTAATCAGGCATTTCAGGTTGACAAACAAGGTAAGATTAGCACATACCGCGTCATGAGCTTACGTAGCCTTAACATCACTGATGCGAAATGGTTAAAAGCAATGCAAGCAATACAAGACGCTGTGCAAGTTACTAGCACAAAAGAGTATATGCGTGTTTACAAACGTGATAAACATGGTGCTTACCAACTAATTGCTTTAGACTTTTCTAACGTTTAAGGGGTAAGTTATGCAACCAAAAAAACCAAGTAAAGTGCGGAAAAAGTTCCCTTTTTATGAACACCACGGCAATTTAGTTTACATTGGAGGAGTGCAGCGTAAGCTAAGACGCGATGAAGAAGAAAGGCTTTTTAGAATGTTGTTAAGTCGTAAAGTTAATCGGTTTGGTAAAGCACTAAAACAATTTGCCAGAGCGGCTCAAGTGCATGCTGAAAAAAGACGTATTGAAAACAAATCAGAGTGACGTAGCAACTTTGTTTTGTAATAATCTAAGCTACAATATAAGGAATAAACAATGAACAAATCTGAACTAATCGACAACATAGCAACCGAAGCGGGTCTAAACAAAATTCAAGCTGGTGATGCTTTAAACGCATTTATGGAAACTGTTGGTAAAACACTAGAAAAAGGCGACAGTATCTCTTTAGTTGGCTTTGGTACATTTAGTGTAAAAGAGCGTAAAGCACGCACTGGTCGTAACCCAAGGACTGGTCAAGAGCTAAAAATCCCTGCAAGCAAGGTTCCTAGCTTTAAAGCAGGTAAAGGTCTTAAAGAGCGTGTAAATCAGTAAACGACTTTAATAACAGCCAAACCTACTAATAGATAAACTCTAACTATAAATTAGTTGGAGTTTTTTTATGTTTGAAGAATTGTTTAAAAAACGTATCACGCACGGACGTTTCCAAAAAATATTTGACCGTGTTATCTCGCATGAGGGTGGCTATGTAAACCACCCTAAAGACCCAGGCGGCGAAACAAACTGGGGCGTAACCAAACGCACAGCACGTGCAAATGGTTACCGAGGCAGTATGCGTCGTATGACACGTAAAGACGCATTTGGTATTTATTACCGTGCTTTTTGGCTTCGTTATGGCTGTGACAAAATGGATGACTTATTAGCATTCCAGTTTTTTGATGCTTGTGTTAATCACGGTTTTGGTAACGCTGCTCGTATGTTGCAACGTGCATTGGGTGTGGCTGATGACGGTATTTTTGGCAAAGTCACAATGGGTAAGCTAAATAGCAGTAATAATATTGTGCTTGCCATCAAGTTTATTGCCGAAAGACAAGAGTTTTACACGCGCTTACGCACTTTTAGCACCTTCGGCAAAGGCTGGATAAGACGCAACACAAACAACCTTGAGTACTTAGCAGATGATGTGGCAGAACTAGTAATCCTGCTTAATATGCAGTCTGATTTAAAAAAGGCGGCTTAATAATACGCTTGTTTTAAACAAGTAATATCAACCAATAGGTGAAAAAAATGAAAAAACTTATGGACCTAGTTACTAATTCTGACCAACGTTTATCTACAACGGCCACGGTGCAGTTTATTGGTTTTATTGCCCTGTCATTAGTATTGCTTGCTAGTGTGTACTATGACCGCAGTTATGTACCTGAGCTATTCACTACTTTTGCTATGTATTGTGGAGGTTTAGTGGTAACTAAAGGTGCCGTTGGCGCTTATGCAACAAGCAGAGCAATACCCCATGTCGTTGATGAAGAACTTGACAGTTTGCAAAAACAAAACTTGAAGCTTGATATTGCGAAAAAAGATTTGGAGCTTGTATTAAATCGCATGGGTAAAGTTTTCAAAGATTCTGAAGGTAAGTAAAGGACAATATGGACGCAGTAGATATAGCCCAGCGCCAGCAAGAATTGCTACTTGCAAAGCAACTTGAACAGCATAAAGCCAGCCAAACCAACAAACACCTGGCAAACAACCAAACCTGCGATGGCGATTATGAGTGTATTGACTGTGGTGAGCTTGTAGAACCGCAACGAGTAAAGCATGGGCTAACGCTACGCTGTATTGCGTGCCAACACAAACACGAGGATAAACCGTGCAAGAAATTATAGATTACATTACAAGCCACTGGGCAATATTCATGACCGTGGTTGGTGTTATTGGTTCTATCGCTTATTTAAAGTTAGATGCTAGGTACGCACGTAAAAGCGAAATTAAAGAGATTGTTGCCAAGCAAGACAAAAAGAATAACGAGATTGACGGCAAAATTGATGAACTAGATAAAACCATGCAACATCTACCCAATGCTGAAGATGTTATCGCTTTACGTATTGCAGTAGAGAAAATGAATGGTGAGATCAGCACTTTGCACGCTGCCGTTAAGCCAATAACACGCTTGACGAATTTGCTGATAGAAAAAGAAGTCACCACAAACAAAAAAGGAGACTAAACAGCTATGCACAACATAATAACAGCTGATCAACGTCTTGCCCTACTGCAGTCATTAGTTGCTTGTAATAACGACGCAAACCAAGGCATGTTGCAAACTTGCATCGCTCAATTTGGGCATAGCATTAGCATGGATTTGGTGCGTACGCACATGCTATGGCTTGAAGAACAAGGGCTTATAAAAATTAACCGTTTGCAGATGGGTGCAACCACTATGTTTGTAGGGGTGATTACCCAGCGTGGTTTGGATGTTGCCAATGGTGTGGCCGTGGTCGATGGTGTTAAAAAGCCTAACCCTGAATATTGATATAAGGGCTAAACAATGACTGATAAAACCCGTGGTCGTGCTAGTAAAGTAGATTTACTACCAGCTGAGATAAAAAGTCAGCTAACGATGATGCTTAGAGATAAAAAGCTATCGCAAGCCAAAATTTTAGCAGAAATTAATCAACTGGTTTTAGATGCAGGGCTTGGCGAAAGCCATTGCCTAAGCCGTAGTGGTTTAAACCGTTTTAGCACCCGCATGGAACAGATGTCAAGCCGTATCCGAGAAAGCCGTGAAATGGCGGAGATATGGACTAAGCAGTTTGGTGAAGCCCCGCAAAGTGATGTGGGCAAAATGTTGATGGAGTTTATCAAGCAATTAGCTTTTGAAACCACCATGACTGTGGGCGAAAGTGAAGACGGTGTGGATATTAAGGCACTTAACCAGTTGGCACTTGTTGTCCAGCGTGTTGAGCAAGCAGAAACCAGTAGCTTTAAGCGTGAGCAAGCTATCCGCAAAGAAGTGGCATTGGAAGCTGCTGAAACGGCGGAAAAAGCTGTGTCTGATGCTGGATTATCAGCAGATACTGTGGCAATGATTAAACGTCAAATACTTGGTATATCTGATGACTAAACTAACGATTAACAAGCAGTTAGATTTATATAATAACAATAAACGACCTTTAGGGGTGCTGCACCCAGCATGTCAAAAGTTTTTAGACGGCTTTAATAAATTCAATAAAAATGATGTTTTTCTCGTTTATCAAAAAAAATGGGTAGCTGACGATAGTCAAATAAAAATAGCAGAGAAAACAAGACGTTGTGGTTTAACATGGGCAGAAGCAGCAGACAATGCCCTAGATGCCAGCACTAGCCGTTTTGATGGTGGTTGTGATACCTATTATGTTGGCTCATCTAAAGACATGGCAAGGGAATATATTGACGCCGTGGCTATGTGGGCAAAAGCCTATGGTTATGTTGCCAGTGAAACCCAAGAAGAAGTTTTCAAAGATGAAGACAAAGATATTCAAGTCTTTGTTATTTATTTTGCGTCTGGCTTTAAAGTTAAAGCATTATCTAGCAAACCTAAAAATATGCGTGGTATGCAAGGCAATGTTGTACTTGATGAAGCTGCGTTTGCTGATGACTTTGCAGGGCTATTAAAAGCTGCTCTAGCACTAACGATGTGGGGTGCTAAAGTTAGAATTATTTCAACACATAACGGTGTTGATAGTGGTTTTAATGAATATATAAAAGAATGCCGAGCGGGGAAAAAACGTGGCTCTGTACATACAATAACCATTGAAGATGCTTGTAAAGATGGTCTATATCAACGCATCTGTCAAATTGTCGGACATTGTCAGGTAACAGGTGGCAAATGGACGATAGAGGGCGAAAAGCAATGGATACAGAACTTAATAAACGACTGTGCAACCAAAGAAGATGCTTTAGAAGAATATTACTGCGTACCAAAAAATGGTAGTGGCAACTGGCTTACTCGGTCAGTCATTGAAAAGAATATGTCTAAAGATACACCAATTATTAATCTTACTAAAGAAGATGCGTTTAGTGACGAACCAGAACATCAACGCCGTGTAGAAATTCAAGACTGGTGTGAAGAACATTTAAAGCCACTTTTAAAGGCGTTAAACCCAAATTTAAAACATTATGTGGGTGAAGATTTTGCACGGAGTAGCAACTTAACGTCTATCAGCGTTGGGGCTGAACAACCAAACTTAGATTTAGACGTACAGTTTATTATTGAACTTGGCAAAATTCCATACAAACAACAAGAGCAGATTGTACTTTATATTTTAAAACATCTGCCAAACTTTGCAGGTGGTGCATTTGATGCCCGTGGTAATGGTGACTTTTTGGCTGAGTCTGCTGCAGATAAATATGGGCGATGGAATGAAAAAGACCAAACTGGCTTGATTGATAAGGTCATGTTTACCGATAAATGGTATAGAGAAAATACAGCACCGTTTAAGTCTGCCCTTGAAGATGGCACGTTTAAGAAAATACCTAAGAATAATGGTGTGATGGCTGATTTGCGCTCATTCCAAGTTATAAAAGGCGTACCAAAGATTCCTGCAAAAACAGACAAAAAAGATGATACAGGAATAATGAAACACGCTGATACGGCTATATCACTTTTACTGCTTCGACACGCACAATTTACAATCACTGCAAAGGTGCGTGAATACGCATACGAAAGCGTTAAACCCGACCCTATAAACCATGATGAAGACGACATCGAATTTAACGGATTTAGACGAGGCTCGCTTTAAAATATAAGCTAAGGTAAAAATATGAAAGAAGTTGACCCAAAAAGTGAAAAAGGCAAAAAAGCCCTAGAGCAAGAAGTAGCTACTGCGTCAGTTACCGGTGTTCGCCGTGCATGGAACGATGACAGCATTGCCCGTGGGTTAAACCCATCAAAACTTGCTAATGTATTAGCATCAGCGAACCGTGGCGATATTTACGACTTTTTAACGCTTGCTGAAGAAATGGAAGAACGAGAGCCACACTATGGCAGTGTATTGCGTACTCGTAAGCTGGCCATTGAAGGTTTAGAACGTCATGTTGAGCCAGCCAATGATGATGAACAAAGCAAAAAAATAGCAGACGATATAAACAACTTAGTGCAAAGCGCCGAGTTTGATGACCTTATCAGTGCTTTAGTAGATGGCTTAGGCAAAGGCTTTGCCGCATGCGAGGTAATGTGGAAGGGTTTTAAAACAACAAGCTATGTATGGCGTGACCCACGCTATTTTAGGTTTAGCGATGATGACGCTTATACCCTGCGACTATGTAACGAAGATGGTACCGCTGGCGACCATTTGCCTGCTTATAAATTTGTTGTGCATCAGCCAAAGCTTAAAGCAGGTATACCTATTCGGGGTGGCTTGGCTCGTATGGCGGCACTTAGTTATATGTGTAAAACCTATGCACTAACTGACTGGATGGCGTTTTGTGAAGTTTTTGGTATGCCGATCCGTGTCGGCAAGTACGGCAATGGGGCAAGTAACGAAGACAAAGCGATTCTTAGACGTGCTGTAGCAAATATTGGTACCGATGCGGCGGCGATTATTCCCGAGAGTATGCAACTTGAGTTTATCCAAGCTGCCAACGCCAAAGGTGGCGAAAGCCTGTTTGAAAACTTGGCAAACTGGTTAGATAAGCAAATAAGTAAAGCCGTGCTTGGTCAAACCATGACCGCAGATGATGGCAGTAGTAACGCCCAAAGCCAAGTGCATAATGAGGTACGCTTAGATCTACTAAAAGCAGATGCAAAACAGCTAACAACCACAATTAATCAACAGTTAATTAAGCCATATATTGACTTTAACTATGGCGTACAAGAGGTTTACCCTAAGTTTGCGCTGTATGTGGCAGAGCCTGAAGACATCGCGGCATTAGTTGATGGTGTACATAAACTGGTACCACTTGGTTTTAAAGTGCCCCAGCAGTTTTTGCGTGACAAATTGGGCATACCTGATCCAAACGATGATGATGAATTGTTGGGCGTGGCTTCTGTTGAAGAGCCTGTTAATGAGCCAACAAAGCCATCAGACAAGGTGGAGGCAAATAGCAAAACAGAGCTAAACAGCAACCACGCCCACCACCACGACCACCCACATGACGATGAAGACGGCTTAGATGATTTTGTGAATGTAAGCGAGGCGGCAATTAAAGACTTAGTTGCCAAGCTACACACCGCCAATAGCTTTGATGAAATGCTAACCATGCTTAATAGTGCAGAACTTAACACCAGTGACATTGCTGATGTATTGGCATTGTCGGGTATTAAAGCGTTTGCAGATGGTACGGTGCAGCCATGACCGAAGATGTGAAAGTTATACCCCATGAAGCCATTGCTTACATAGCGGGTAAAAAACTTAAGACCAGCTATAACTGGTCAGAGATATATGCACAAGAACACAGCAGCGCTTTTACCGTTGCAAAAATTATGGAGCTTGATGTATTAGACGGCATCCACAAATCTATAATTAAAGCAGTGGAAGATGGGCAAAGTTTTAACAGTTTTAAAAAGTCTATTTTAGAACGCCTTGGCAAAAGTGGCTGGGGCGACTATGAGCAAGTTGATGAAAAAACAGGCGAAAAAATAACCAGGCTATCAAATAGCAGATTAAAAAAAGTATATCAAACGAACAAAACACAATCATTTCATGCGGGCAGTTGGCAGCGCTTTCAAAAAAACAAGGCAACACACCCATATTTGCGTTACCGCCTTGGACCTAGTAAAGAGCATCGTTTAGAGCATACTAAATTTAATAATTTGGTATTGCCCGTAGACGCCCCATTTTGGCTAACACATATGCCAGCAAATGGCTGGGGCTGTAATTGCTGGCTTCAAAACCTTACAAAAGAGCAAGCACAAGCCATCGGCATAAGCAAAAGCCCAGAGATTGAATATCATGACTGGATTAATAAAAAAACTGGACGTAAGCACAAAGTACCAAAAGGTATTGACCCTGGGTTTGAGTATAACGTGGGTATGCACCGTGAACACAATGCCCTAAAAATGGTGACAGACAAACTAATGGGTGTGGTAACACAAAACCCTTCAGCTGCTAATAAAGCAATGACAGGGCTGCTAAACAACACCGCTCAAAAGGCAATGATAGCTAAGGTGTTACATGACATGGTTGCTGATGTTGCCGAGCATAAACGTGCTTATGGCAACACTTATGCAGTTGGGGTAATTAATGACGAAGTGATAGACAAACTAACCAAAATGGACAAAGCCCCACACCACAGCATTATTGCTGTAAGCGACACCCAAATATTACACGCCATAAGAGACAATAAAAAAGGTGGGTTGCCACTAAACTTTTTACAGCAGTTGCCAGCAAAATTACAAAAACCTGATGCAATATTATTAGAGCCAAGTACAGCCGGCTCTAAAAAATCAGCTTTAGATAATTTGATTTTTGTGTACAACACACCAAGTGGCAAGGTACTAGTTAGATTAGATTATGAGACAAAAATAAAAGTAAATGGCAAAAAAGAGCGGGTTAAGCTAAATATAGTAACCACAGGAGGAATAATAACAAACCTAACAAGTCTAGGTAAATATGAAGTGCTTTATGGTTCAATAAACTGATGCGGTGGTTCGCCTGATTCGAACAGGATCACGATGCCTTTTAAAAAGCAACTCCCTTTCCAGTTGGTAACCGCCACCGCAATATCATTATACCCCTGCTTGCCCTTCCAATCAAATAAAAATCAGTAAACGACTTTAATAACAGCATGTTACGTTGTATTGCTAACCTAAGCAATATGAAAAAACAACTACGTACAGACTTAAACGCTCAAACAAAAACTGAATTAGTTACAGCGCTTTGCACAAAATTACCACCGGTTGTTGATGACCTGTGGTGGCCGCTTATACCTGTCGGCAAGGTAGAAGGCAAAGACGGCAGAAGCTGGCAAAATGATGATGCACAAGCTGTTATTGATAACACACAACTCCCTTTTTTGCTTGATATAGACCATGCAAGTGAGCTAACAAATGATACTAGAGCGTCTGGCTGGTTTGAAGAATTGAAAATCACAGATGGCTTTATTTATGCTCGCGTGGACCCGACAAAATCCGGTGCTAAAGCAATCAATGAAAAAGATTTTAAGTTTTATAGCCCTGCGCTAAATATCAACAAAAAAACAGGACAAGTGCATAGCTTTTCTAGCGTTGGCTTAACCAACAAACCTAATTTAGATGTACCTGCCTTAAATAAAAAACAAGGCAACCAGCAAGAACCCCAAACCCAAACCCAAACCCAAACCCAAACTAAACAAAAGGATAACACCATGTTAGATGCCTTACTAAAAGCACTCGGTCTACCACCAGATGCTGACCAAGCAACCGCTCTTAATGCTATCCAAGTATTAAAAACAGCGACAGAAACAAATGCAATGCAACAACAGCAACCTGACCTAAATAGCTTTGTACCCAAAGCAACCCATGACCAAACGGTTACCGAGCTTAATGCTGCCAACGCAAAACTGCAAGAAATGGCAGACGCTAAGCATAACGAAGCAGTAGAAGTTGCTATCAACCAAGCAATCGACAACAAAAAAATTGCGCCAGCCGATAAAGACTACTACACGGCTCAATGTGCGACCGAGCAAGGCTTAGCTGACTTTACCAAGTTTGCTGATAATAAAGCGGCAATCATTGGTGACAGTAACTTGCAAGATAAGCCGCCAAAAAAAGAAGGTGATGCTGAATTGAATGCACAAGATATTCAAAAGTTAGAAAGCATGGGTATTGTGGTTTAGTTGGTAATAACTAGCTAATAAGCACCAAAGCGTTTATACGATAAATTTATATAAGGAAACTAGACAATGGCTTTAGTAAACACGCAAACACTTAAACTGCTAGATACGGCAGTTAAAAAAAGCTTTAACAAGGGGATTGATTCTGTTGAATCAGAATACCAAAAGTTAGCAACAACAATCCCATCAAGTAAAGGCTCAAACACGTATGGTTGGTTGGGTGAAATGCCAGATATGGTTGAATGGATTGGTGAACGTACAATTAAAGATATAAAAACCCACTCATATTCAATCAAAAACAAAAAGTTTGAAGGCTCTATTAGTGTTGATGCAGTCGATATTGAAGATGACGACTGTGGCTTCTTAGCACCACTAGCAGAAAGCTTGGGAGCTAGAGGTCAGCAACACCCTGACAAACTGGTTTTCCAGACAATGAAAGAAGGTGAAACTAGCTTATGTTATGACGGGCAAAACTTTTTTGATACCGATCACCCTGTTTACGAAAATCATGATGGCACTGGTGCAGTAACTGTTGTTTCTAACTTTGACTATGATGCTAATAGCACCGAACCATTCTGGTATTTATTAGATACCAAAAAACCATTAAAACCATTTATTTTTCAATCGCGTACAAAACTAGTTTTGACTGCGATGACCAAACTAGATGATGAATCTGTCTTTATGAAAGATGTATTCCGTTGGGGTACTCGAGTACGCCAAAATTCTGGCTATGGATTTTGGCAAATGGCTTATAAGTCAAACAAACCATTAACTGCTGAAAACCTAAATGCTGCCATTGCAAAAATGCAATCACAAACAGCAGACGGTGGGCGTGAGTTAAATATTAGCCCAACGCTATTGGTTGTGCCGCCGACATTGCGTGCCCAAGCAAGAGAACTTGTAAAAGCTGATAAAGATGCTAACGGTGCGACAAACATCAATAAAGACGTAGTTGATGTGATGTCAACACAACGTGTTGTGCAGTAACTGCAACCAAAACACACTTAACAATCAATACAGCCAAGATTACTTGGTTGTATTGACCAACCAAATATTCAATTAGATTAAAGGACATAACCATGAGTATCTATAAAACATTAGTCGCTGTTACAGCCGTAGGTTGTATTACTCGTTTTAGAAACGGCATACAATTTTCTAAAACCCCAAAACAAGTAGAAGTCACACCAAGCGAGCTTGAGCGGTTAGAAGCTGACAGCTATTTGCAAGTAAAAGTGATTTCACAGGGAGCGGATGATGACATTAAGCAGGATGATACGAGCGATAACACAGGCGACAGCTTACAAGCTGGTGATGGCGATACAAACCCTGCAAATAGTCAATCCACCACACCAATTGCTCCAAGCAACAAATTGGACAGTAACCAAGACCCTGCTAAACCTGCAGGTGATGAACAAAATGCGGGTGATGAAAACCAAAGCCCAGCTGATAAAGGCTCTAATGAACAAAAAACATCTGCACCTAACGATTTAACAGCAATTGTAGAAGCCATGCGTGCATTAAACCTAGACCTATCTGCAGTCAAACCAACTGTCAAATCTCTTAAAGAGCAAGGGCTAGAAGTTAGTGCAAAATACCGTGATGCTGCGTGGAACGTTTTAGTTGCAGAGGCAAATGCCTAATGAGCTATGCAACCGTTACCGACTTAACCCTACGGTTGGGTGAGCGAGCAATTATAGAGCTTACTAACCCAAACCAAAGAGCGGATAGCATTAATATGCAAGTGGCAGAGGCAAGCATTGCCGATGCCACCGGCATTATTGACAGCTATGTTGGACAACGGGCTAACTTGCCATTGGCAACTGTACCAGGGCTGGTTAAAACATTAACCATAGATTTAGCTGTGTACTACCTAAAGGTAAAACTGGGCAATACAGGCAATGAAGATAAAGCAACAGACAAGCTTTATAACGATGCTATTAAACACCTAGAACGCTTTGCTAAAGGTGACACCAGTTTAGGCATACATGCTGATGAATTGGTTAATACCGATGAAAGCGGCACACAGCAAAACGACCATGCTGAAATTATTAGCGAAGACAGACTTTTTACCCGTACGCAAATGGGTAATTTAACTTAACAAACTATGAGGACTTGCAAATGGAAATGACCCAAAATCAAATAATTGCCTCTAAAATGGCGATTAGAAATTTTCAAGAAGACACCCTGCCAATCATTAATTCCTTAACATCAGATGATGCGAAACAAGGCTACACCGAAGGGCTCTTTGTTGCAGTGTGTGCAACATTATCTCAAATAGTGGGAGACGATTTTGAAAAAGCATTATATGAGTTAGTTGTTTCGGCTAAACAGGCAAACCAATTAACCTAAATCTATTAAACGCCCTTAAATGCGTTTTAAGGGCATTAAAGGCAAAAATGCAGTATTGCTACGATAAATAATCTTTAAACAAATTTAAAAAGGGTTTAAAGCGATTTAAAAACGGTTTTAGAGGTAAGTTGATATGAGTACAGCAATAACTTGGAAAGGCATGGATGAATGTCGAGAGCTTTTTGCAAGCTTGCGTGATAAGTCAGATGACTTAACCCCTGTTTTAGATTTTGCAGGTAATACGCTGACAGAAAGCACGAAAGAGCGCATAGCTGATACCAAGCAAACACCAGCTGGCATGCCTTGGAAGCCGTTAGATGAAAAGTACGCAAAGCGTAAAAGTCGCAAATCAAGTGGCGGCATATTGGTGTATACAAGCAATTTATTGCAGTCAATCACGTATAGCCCGCCATTTTCTAACAAAGTTGTGGTTGGTTCGAGCGAAGAATATGCCGAATATGTGCAAGCAGAACGTCCGTTTTTAGGCGTAAGTAACCAAGACAGTAACATCATTACTAAGCACATTAAACAAGTGCTAAAAGGCGCGTAACATGCAAATAAGAAAGCAAATAGCAACCCGCATTAATGACTATGACCAAACAAACGGCAAGCTGTTTGTAGAAGTAGCAGACAGCGGGCAATTAGATGACGTGCTTAAAAACCGCAATACGGCAAACGGCTGTTACGTAATTAAGCTAGATACAAACGCCAAATCAGCGAGTGATATATACCAATTAGTAACAGAGCGTTACCAGGTAATCACTATCTGCAGTAATTTTAGTGATAGCTACGGCAGTGCAGTTGGTGATCGTGCAGAAGATATGCAACATACCGTATTTAAAGCCATCAGCGGTTATGTTTGCACAGATAACCAAGGCAATACTACCGACCCCCTAAAGTTTGTGACAGGCGGTTTGGTAGACCTTAAAAACAGCTTGCACGTTTGGGCAGATATATATGAACTGTCATACACACAGAAAATTAACCAACAAGAGGACTAACTATGCCAAACATAGCATTAACCCGTAAATTTAAAAAGAAACTACTGCTTTGGGGCATGGGCGATTTAGCACCTACGGCATTGTCTGCAGTAGAAACCAAAGACGTAGAAATCAGCTTTGAAGGCGAAACCGTAGAGCAAGAAAAAGACGGCGAAACATGGGGCGCAAACAAAAAACACCGCACCACCGACAAAGTTAAAATCACTGGCAAAATAGCATTTGCCAGTAGCGGTACTGCTGGTACTGCACCAGCGTATCGTGAGTTGTTTTTAATGGCTGGCCACAGCGAAACTGTGGAAGCAGACAAAGTAACTTATACGCCAGAAACCACCGAATCTAACCATGGTACGGTAGCGTTTTTGCTAGACGGTCAATTTCATCTTGGCAAACAAGCACAGGCAGAAATCAAACTGTCTGCCAATAGTGGTGAGTTAGGTTATTGGGAATTTGAAATCAGTATTGTGGGCGGCACGGTACCAATTGAAAAACCAACAGGTTTAAATACATTAGTCGAAGGCTACAAAACACCAAAAGCTATTAACTTTGCTAATACGCCCGTGTTTAAGCTAGGCGCTAAAGATTATGCGATGAAGACATTTAGCCATACAACGGGCAATGAAGTTAAATCATCAGACCTGGTAAACCATCAATCCACCCGAATTAGTGACCGCAAGCCTGTTTTAGCGATCAGCGTTGGTGCGCCTGCACTTAGTGAGATTAACCTGTACCAAAAATCGTGGGATGGTGAAGAAATGCCACTGGTGCTAGAACACGGCACAACGGCAGGGCAAAAAATTAAGCTGGCTTACCCTGCTGTGGCGTTAGATATACCAAAAGCCACAGATATTGATGGTGCATTGGGGTACGAGATTGAATGCAGTGCAATGCAAGCTGCCGATGCACCACCTTATACCATTACTTTTAGCTAACAATTGTAGTTAAAAACAAAACCAAAGCGGTTGACTTTTTTTAACCGCTTTTTAAAACCACTTAAAATAGGAATTTAAACTATGTTTAAACTTAGTGATGCAACAGATACTTATCATTGGGCTATTACGGTAAAAATGCCATTTAATGGCAGCTATAAAAAGTTGCCTGTAAAAGTTACTTATAACCGTTTACCACATGATGAACGCGTTGATTTGCAGAATCAAATTAATGATGCAGTTAATGATGCGGATAGTAGACAAGATGCCGAAAACAACTTTTTTAACAAAGTCTTTGCAGGTTGGGCAGATGGGCAAGTTAAAGATGAAGAAGGCAATGACTTAGAAGTCAATGAAGGTAACAAGCAAGCTTTGCTTGGTATTACAGAATTTCGTACCGCTGTCATGGACGGCTATTTTGATAGCATTGAAGGCAATAAGATTAAGCAAAAAAACTAATTGAGCTAGGTAGGCATATTGCTTGTGAAGAGCAAGCATACAATGCATATCTAGCCGAACAACAGTCAACCGCAGATGCATTTGCTGAGTTTGGTGTAGAAAAGGAAATTGAGCAAACAGAGTATCAATTTAATATTTTAACAGTTTGGCGTGAGTTTGAACCCATTTTACCCCTATTTGCTTATGCTGTTTTTAACCGCAACCAACTGACTGGTCGGCTAATGGGAGTGGATTGGAACGCAGTAGATATATTATTCAACCGTGCAGGGGTTTGTACCACTCCTAACGTTTTTAACGACTTCCGCATCGCATTAGACGCATACATGGCGACGGTTAATGAGTTTATAGACCAAGCCACTAAATAGTAAACGACTTTAATAACAGCCCCTTAAGCCTAGCGTTTATCTTAAACGCTGGGCTTTTTTTATATTTAAAATTTGGTGTTGATAATGAGCAAAAATTTAAAGTTTGGGCTAGTGCTTACAGCCGACGGCACAGCACTAACAAAAACATTAGACAAGGTAGAGGCAGCACTAGACAAGGTAGAAAAAACATCAAGTAAAGCAGGAGCTGGTGTTAGCAAAACCTTTGATAGGTTAAAACAGCGTGCCAAGCAAACCACCACCCGAATACAAAACTTTGGTGGGCGTTCTGATTGGGCAAATAAACGCCTAAAAGGGTTTAAAACCTCATTAGAACAAACCGCGAGGCGTTCTATAAACTTTGGGCGTAATATTGGTGAAGCTGCAGGCAAACTAGCCGTATTTGGTGGGGCATTTGCCACACTTACATCTGCATTAAGTCTTGGCTCATTGGTAGACACCCAACGCCAATTTGATGTGCTTAACTCCCAGCTTATTACAGCAACAGGGGGCATAGACCAAGCTGCTGTTGCATTTAATGATTTAACAAAGTTTGCTTCTACCACTCCCTATGCCCTAGAACAATCAGTCATGGGCTTTACCCAGTTAAAAAACTTAGGCTTAGACCCTAGTATGCGCAGTATGCGTAGTTACGGTAACTTTGCAGCGGCCATGGGTAAAGACTTAAACCAAATGATTGAGGCGGTTGCGGATGCGTCAACATTTGAGTTTGAACGTCTAAAAGAGTTTGGTATTAAAGCTTCACAGCAAGGGGATAAAGTCTCATTAACATTTCAGGGCGTAACTACAACCGTTGCTAAAAAAGCACAAGATATTAAACAGTACCTACTATCCATTGGCGAAACTAAGTTTGGCGAAGCAATGGCAAACCGAGCTAAAACCTTAGACGGTGCAATTAGTAACTTAGGTGATAACTGGAACAGCTTTAAGCTTGCCATTGTACGAGGGGGTGTTGGCGAGGTTATTCAGGATATTGTTGTTAACGTAGCAGATGGGCTTGCTAGCATGACATCAGCACTACAAGAACCTGCTAACGCCCAAAAAATTAAAAGTGTTATAGATGAGGTTGCTAATGCTTTTAACCACCTGCAAAGTTTTGCTGCTGCTTCTGCAGAAACAATGGGTAATGTGACTGAGTTTTTTATAGCACATCAAGACATAATAATACCTTTAGCTAGTGGCGTTGCAGCAGCTGCAGGTGCATTTGGGTTGTTTACAGCAGGCGTTGCTGCTTGGTCTGCCGTAGGCACATTAGCAACAGCGGTTACTGCAGGGTTTGGTGCGGCGGTAGCATTGGTAACTAGCCCTGTTACTCTAACACTGGCTGCTATTGGCGGTTTAGTAGCGGTTGGCGTGCTTTTATACCGCAATTGGGACACTATCAAAGCCAAAGCAACCGATGTATTTAGTAGTTTACCTGCCCCAGTGCAGGAAGCTTTTGGCAACATCAAACAAACGTTTAGCACCCTTAAACAATGGGCAACCACCGCATTTGACTTTTTAGCACCCTATGTAAAAACAACAATGACAGTTGTATCAGCCCTGTTTACTGCCCGTTGGGCAATTATTAAGAGCATATTCACAACAACGTTTGGTGCCATTAAAGCCATTGTAAGCACCAATTTTGCAGTAATTAAAGCCACATTTACTGCAGGCTTGTCCATTATTGCAACCGTGTTTAATACAACATTTAAGCTAATTAAAAACGGTTTTAAAACAACCTTTAACGCCATTAAAGCATTGGCAAGTGGTGATATAAAAGGTTTTGTTTCTATCATAGGTGCTGGCTTAAAAAATGCAGTGGCGATTGTTGGCAGGGGTGTTATCAATATCGCTAAGGTTTTTGCAACGCTGGGTGCCAAGCTATTTAATATAGGCAAGGATGTTGTGCAGGGTCTTATCAACGGGATTAAAGCAAAATTTGCAGCAGTTAAAAACATTGCAACAGATATGGCAAACACAGTATTGAGCGCATTAAATATTGGTTTTGACCGTCATTCACCCGCCAAAAAAACCATTGCAATTGGTCTTGATGTTGGCACTGGGTTAATTATTGGTTTAAATAACAAAAAGTCTGAGGCATACCAAACGGCACTACAACTTGCAAAATCAGTAATGGATGGTATGTCAAGCCTTAACAAAGAGATTGCTTTGTTTGGTAATGATAGCCCACTTGCTAGTTTTGATTATGACCGCAAAGCTGGCGTATACAAAGGCATTAAAGACAGCGTGCTAGATAGCTACCGTGAGCTTATTCGCCTAAAAGCACAATTAACCGCCGATGAAAAAATCAGCAATTTTGAAACACAACAACAAACCTCATTAGCTGATTATGCCTTTGAAACCTCATTGATCGGCAAAACCGCTGATGAAATACAACGCCTACGCTTTGAGCGCAATCTACTTAATCAAGCAGAACAGGCAGGCATTGATTTATCTGATGAAGCATTGCAGGCACTTATCGCCCAGCGTGAAGAGTTGGCAGCATTGCGTAAACAGCAAGAAGCCCTACAAGCCAATGACTGGGTTGGCGGTATTAAGTCTGGTCTGCAAAGCCTTATTGATAATGCAAAAACACTCAATCAGACTATGGAAGACGCCACCAAGTCAGCATTTAATAAAATGAGTGATGGCTTAGCAAACTTTGTTGCCACAGGCAAAGGCAATTTTAGAGATTTGACGGTATCAATTCTACAAGATATTAGCAAGATGATGTTTAAATGGGCTTTATTTAAAGCCATGAGTGCCATAGGCGGAGCAATTGGCGGTAACGTTGGCGCTGCCATGCAAACAGTATTTCAATCCAAAGGCGGTGGTTGGACTAATGGCGTGCAGTTTTATGCCAATGGTGGTGTATTTGACCGTCCAACAGCATTTGGTCATGCAGGCGGTTTGGGTGTTTTAGGTGAAGCTGGTCCAGAAGCCGTAATGCCGCTGACACGTGGGGCAAATGGAAAATTAGGCGTGCAGGTATATGGTAACAAACAAGCCAGTCAATCTGCTGGGGTGGTAAATCAAGTGCAGATTGATATTAGGGTTAATAATGAGGGTGCAAGTAGTGATGTGCAAACCACTACCCAAGATAGCAAACAACTTGCCGACTCGCTAAAAGCAGTAGTGCTGCAAACCCTGCAAAACGAAACAAGACCAGGCGGCATGTTGGCACATGCTTAAGCCGTTGCAACGGTTTATTATTGCGAGTATGATTAAAGTTTAATCATACAATATTGAGGATTGAAGTATGAAAAAAGTTCTAAAATGGCTATTTTTTGGTTTTATTGCGCTTATTGTTATATCAGTTATATTTGCACCAGATTTAACACCTGAAGAACAAAAAGCATTTGAAGAAAAACAAAAAGCTGAAGAATTAGCAAAAGTAGAAGAAAAAATTGATGAAGCTGTTTTAGCTCCCTACGATAAGGCAACTTACCCCAAACTGTTAGCTAAGTATGGATCAAGGATAGATGAGGTGGAACAGCACCGCAAGATAGCAGCTACTAAAGCAGCTATGCATGATGATTGTACTGAGGTTTGGGCTTCTGAATTAAGCGAAGATTCAACTATAGATAATTTACGCTATTTTGTAGATTGTAAAGACGCTGGTAGGTTTGAGTTTACAGAACAGCAATTAAAAGATGAAAACGCAGTTGCTGTGGCAAATAGTGAAACTAAATATGATGAAGCTAAGCTAACACAAGAATGTTTTGACTTGATTAAGGCAGAAATTGACTCAACTGCTAAGCTCACATTGCATGAGATTGCTGGTACTGTAACAATGGTAAATAAAAATTCTGGAAGATTTCAGGTTAAAACAGACTTTGAAGTTACCAACGCATTTGGTGTAGAAACTGAGTACACTGGCATGTGTTTATTTGGCAAAGACATACCAAGTGAATTTGAAATCTTTGAAAGATAATAAGGCACTTTAATTAAAGGTGGTGAAGATGACATTTTTAAAAGGGTTATTTGGTAAAAAAGACCAGCCCAAAAGCAATATGAAGATTGTTGAAGAAATTAAACTATCTGACGAGCTAACCGAGTCAGGGCTAAGTGCAGGTTTCTTTGTTAATGACGACCCTGCTGAAGAGTTAATAAGCAGTTTGGGCAAACAAGCAACCCAGCATAAGAAAAATAAGGAATGGGACGAAGCCATTAATTGTCTTATCCGAGTACAAGAGTTGATGAGCCAAACTGGCACTAGCTACACAATACAAAAATGGTTAAGACTTCCAAAATACTATATGTATGCAGAACGTTATGACGAGGCATTGGCTGAGTGTAGCAAATTTATACATAAAATATTAAAAGAGAAAAAAACACGGTTTGAGGTTAAAGAATTCACAAATCGTGATTTTGTAGAAGTAGAAAAAGCGTACTGGCTGATGAGTGAAATAGCTTACACAGCAGGTGATACCAACGCTTCAAAATTGTATTCACTTAATGCTATCTTTTATCAGTCTGCAGGTATAAGAATAGGAGAAAATTTATTGATACATACCGAAGAAGATATGCTTGAATGTTTGGATTCAATACTACCAGAAGACTACAGCAGAGAGGATATTATCAAACTTTGGGCAAAATCCCTTATGCACGTTGAGCCAACCTCACAACAAACCCCTTAACCCCAAAGCCCCTAACCTTATGTTAGGGGCTTTTTTATTACCCCACCAACCATAAAATAACGCATGCGTTCAAAAATCCTTGACTTTTTGCCATGTTCACTTAAAATGGGAAACGTAGCAAATGCTACACAGGCGTAGAAACCTGACTACAAAGGCGGATATCCGCTCCCGATAGATTTAGCGGTATTTTTGTGCCCAAAATTTGGCTTTTAACGTACTTAACCGTGCGGTATGGCTTGTATTTTGGTACAATATTTGCGTCGGGAGGGCAAGGAATACAAGACCCCATATGGGGAAATAACTTCGGCTGTCCTTTGTCAGTTTTCTAACCTCCCGACACCCATCATTTATGGGTTTTACCTTAGAAAGTAAACAAAGGAGACATACTCATGTCACAATCAACCGTAATGCAACACATCCGCCCATCACAGGCAACCCAACTTATCCCTACCTTTACAGGTACGCTTAACAACCAACCCCAGCCATTAGTCAATGCTCGTGATTTACATGAGTTTTTAGGCGTGGGCAAAGACTTTGCAACTTGGATTAAGCAACGTATCGCCGACTACGATTTTATTGAGGGTGTCGAGTTTTCCCCAATTTTGGGGAAAACCTCTAAAGGCTTATTTGGCGGTCGTCCTAAGACTGAATACCACCTATCCCTAGACATGGCAAAAGAACTGTCCATGGTAGAACGTAACGACAAAGGCAGGCAAGCACGCCGTTACTTTATCGCTTGCGAAAAACAACAAACCCAGCCTATTATCCAAGTGCTAAAACTAACCCAGCAAAACGAGGCACTACAACAAGAGCTGTTAAAATCACGCCCCCAATGGGCGGACATTATCCGCTACAAACAACTGCAACTAACCAGTACAGAGATTGGTAAGTTGATTAACCGCTCTAGCAGTACCGTAACCGCCTATATCCGCACCATGAAAAAATTAGGCTTTAACGTAGCAAACAACCCACAACCAAAACAACTTGCCTTGGCACTTGTGCATGCCCAAGCCCTAGAAAATAAGGCGGTGTGATATGAGTAATTTAGCACGCGAGTTAGACACCCTAAAAGAAGCAACCGCCCCCATTGAGCTAATAGTCGGCTTAACCAGCAACAATAAAGAAGACTTACTACTCAACGCTGATGCCTTTGCCATTGTGATGTACAGAACCTTGCAACAACTAAAAAAGGTTGAACAAATGCTTAGCCAGTCAAAAAACCGTTAAGCACCACACCTTTTAATTGTTTTAAAAGCCCCTTTAACCATCGTTAAAAGGGCTTTTTTAGTGCTCAAAAATCAGTAAATCACTTTAATTACAGAACAAGCTATGTATTGATAACATCTTTACTATGAAAACATTTACTTATGACATCGGTATCAAAGCCACTGGCAAAACAGACGATGACGTCAACATCGTTCAATTTGGTAACGGCTACGCCCAACGCCAAAAAAAAGGACTTGCCCCCAAGCTTGAACATTGGCAAGCCAGCCGTGTTGACACAAAAGCAAAAATTGACGAAATCAAAGCATTTTTAGACGCACATACAGTCACGGCATTTTGGTGGCGTGTAACCAGTGACGAGCCATTGCGTAAGTACATAGCTAAAGACGTAACACGAAGTCCACAAGGCGGCAGTGACTGGTCGCTAACATGGACAATGCAGCAGGTATTAGCATGAGTAGAGAATTAACCGACTCACAACAGCAAGAAATCACTAAGTTAGAACAAGATGTATTACTTGAGCTGTTTGACATTGATATGACGAGCTTTGGCGGTGAAGAATACCATTTTTGTAACCAAACCAACGAACTCGGTCAATCCGTAGTGTGGCAAGGTGTGCCATATCAGCCGTACCCAATCCAAGCAGACGGCTTTGAGTTAAAAAGTGAGGGCGCAAGCAACCGCCCCAATATTACCTTATCTAATATATATGGCTTGGTGACTGGCGTGGTGGAAAATTATCAGGGCGGTATTGGTGCTAAAGTCACACGGCGTCAAGTGTATGCCAAGCACTTAGATTCAGTTAACTTTGCAGATGGTACAAATCCAAACGCAGACCCAAACGCCCAGCTAGTATCACGCTTTGTTATTGAACGCTACTCAGCACTTACAAATCAATCCGCCACTTTTGAATTAGCGGTACCAAGTGAAACTGACGGTGCCGTACTACCCAAACGGATTATCGTGGCAAACACTTGCAACTGGGCATACCGTGGCGATGGCTGTGGATACACGGGGCATGCAGTGGCAGATGAATACGACCAGCCAACTGATGACCCCAAAAAAGACAAATGCAGTAAATGCTTGCAGGGCTGCCGTGCTCGCTTTGGCAAAAAAGCAGTGTTGCCGTTTGGCGGATTTGTTGGAGTAGATAAATTATGACGCTGGCAGAACAAATCATTAACCATGCCAAACAAGAACATCCGCAAGAAAGTTGCGGTTTGATTTTGGACGGTGCATATATCCCATGCGCCAATGTTGCAGATGACCCAACCGAAACATTCCGTATTAGCCCAGACGACTGGCAACCTTGTGACGTTATTGTGCATAGCCACCCACAAGGTCAACGGTTTTTAAGTGGTGCGGACAGGTCGGCACAGCACAAATCACGCCTTGATTGGTGGCTGGCAGTTGCTGATAAAGATAATTGGGAAATCATCAAGTATAGATACACACCGCTATTGCGTGGTCGCACATTTGAATACGGCACACATGATTGTTACGGACTTGTTGAAGATGCCTATATGTTGTGTGGTATTCAGCTAATGAAGTATGAACGTAAAGGCGAAGCACAAGAGATTGCAGACAATGCTTTTATCGCCAATTTTCCTAAAGCTGGATTTTATCAAGTGCCGCTTGACGAGATACAACAAGGAGACGTGATACTCACGTCCATCCGCGGTAATGCCAACCATGCCAGTATTTATTTAGGCGATGAGGAAGTATTACACCACCCCTATGGGGGACTATCCAGACGTGAGGGATTTTGCGAAGTTTGGCATAAAACCATGCATTCAGTTTGGCGACATAAAGATTGGCAACCACAAATGATGACAGCGATTAACAACGATTTACAGGCACAAGGATAACGGGATTAATAATGGCAATAGTAAGACTATATGGTGACTTGCAAGACTTTGGCACACGTTTTGACTTGCATGTTGCGACAGCAAGCGAGGCATTGCGTGCGTTATTTAGCCAAATTAACGGTTTGCAAAAACGCATAGCAGACGGCGGTTATTTTGTGCGAGTCGCCAAAAAAGATGTTAGCGACAAAACAATAGACAAGGATTTAAGTCGTGACTTAACAGACAATGACGTTATACACATCGTCCCAGAAATTGCAGGCGCAGGTAAATATGGGCAAATCATACTTGGGGTTGCACTTATTGCAGCATCCTTTTTTATTCCACCAGCAGGTGCCTTAGGTTTTGGAGTGTTGACCTCAACAGTAGCGCTGACAGCTGGGCTTAGCCTTGCTCTCGGCGGTGTGGCTCAAATGTT
This sequence comes from Psychrobacter sp. HD31, assembly GCF_051097895.1. GTDB lineage: Bacteria > Pseudomonadota > Gammaproteobacteria > Pseudomonadales > Moraxellaceae > Psychrobacter. Next base: position 1,637,400 of record NZ_CP142525.1, on the reverse strand, counting down.
AGCCAAACAGCCCAGCTTTGGTGATACTGATGACACAACCAAATCACGCTCATCATCGTTTAGCAGTCTTGGTAATAACACAGCACAAGGCTCATGCGTGGGCGTGGCATATGGCGACATTATGATTGGCAGTAAAGTCATATCACAATCAATAGAAAGCTACAGAGTCAGCGGCGACATAGAAAAACAAGACGCAAAACAAATCACACAGACACGTGACTATCACGCACCGATGGCACACGATAACTACAACTTAGATGCAGACGATGACAGCGTAAGAGCAGTTAATTATACAGTAAGGACAGCATAATGGGCGGTGGCGGCAAAGGCGGCGGTGGTGGTCACACACCATACGAAGCACCAAACACACTAGAATCAGCACAAAAAATTAAAATCATTGATTTGTTGTGCGAGGGCGTTGTTGGCAGTGACGTAACATTTAAAAATATCTATCTTGATAACACACCAATTCAAAACGACGACGGCAGCTATAACTTCACCGGCATCAAAGTATCTGCATTACCAGGTACCCATAATCAAGACTACTTGGCAGGTTTTGACACGACCGATAAAATCGTATCAGTCGGTGCAGAAGTCAAGCAAGACACGCCTATTACTCGTACGATTACTGACCCGTTAATTGATAGTGTACGTGTCACCCTTGCTCTTGGTTCATTAGTGACAATGAAAGACAACGGCGACCGTGTTGGCGGTGCTGTGTCATTAACAGTCATGTGTGGTGATAAGAGTTATCCTGTTACTATCAGCGGTAAAACAACGTCTGCATATCATCAAGATGTTGTGTTGACAGAATTGCCAGACCCACCTTTCAACATTAGCGTACACCGCAATACCCCTGACAGCACAACAGACAAAGTGTCTAACAAAACGCACTGGGTAAGCTATGTTGAGTCAATACACGCTAAGTTTAGCTTTCCGCATTCGGTTGTGGTTGGCTTAGAGATAGATTCTGCCCAATTCGGCGGCAAAATACCCACACGCACCTATAAAAACCGCTGGACGCAACTTAAAGTACCAGCTAACTATAACCCCATTAATCGCACCTATGAAGGTATTTGGAATGGTGAGTTTAAAACCGCATGGTCAAATAACCCTGCCTGGGTGTTTTATGACATAGTGACAGATAAACGCTATGGCTTTGGTGAACGCTTGGAAGGCTTTGGCAGTGATAAATGGTGGCTGTACCAAATCGCCAAATATTGCGACCAGATGGTACCAGATGGCTTTGGCGGTACAGAGCCACGCTTTACTTGTAACGCATACTTGTCTAGCCCTCGCAACGCTAAATCTGTATTAGATGACTTGGCGAGCGTGTTCCGAGGCATCGCTGTGTGGGACGGTCAAAAAGTAATAGCATTACAAGACGCAAAAAAAGACCCAGTAGCTACATATACTAATAGCAATGTTGAAAAAGATGGATTTGTGTATTCGGGCGCAGCTAAAAAAACCATTTTTACCGCGGTGCATGTCAAATATATTGACAGTCAGACAGCTAAAACACAAACCGAGTATGTGTCTAATGATGATGCAGTCAGACGTTACGGGCTGAATGTTAAGCAAATCACGGCGTTTGCTTGCACAAGCCGTGGGCAGGCAGCACGCTTCGGTAAGTGGCTTATCGAAACGTCAATCCGCGAAGGTCAGATGGTATCGTTTACGGTTGGGCGTGAGGGCATCCGTCATTTACCTTTTGATATTATCGAAATCGCCGACAATGACTACGCTGGTGACTTAATTGGTGGACGTGTATTAGCCGTGTCAGAGAATGTTATTACTGTTGATAGCCCAATTACAGACATTGATAGCATACGTTACTACAACAACGGGCAAAGTAGAGTTGTTGATGTAGTCAGTATTAATGACGACCAAATCACACTAGCAGAAACCCCAGAAGGAATTGAACAGCTGAGTGTTTTTAGCGCGACTAAAACAGACGTTAAGCCACGCTTGTTTAGAGCACTTGGAATCAAAGAGAATAGCGGCGGCACTTATACAATCTCTGCCGTCACGCATGATGAAGACAAAGAAGCGATTGTCGATGATGGCGTGACATTTGAGCGTGAGAATTTAGCAACTAAACATTTGCCGCACATAAACTACGGCAACGTATCCAAAGATGGTGATGAGCTGTTAATTGCATGGGATGGTACTAATACAAGTCAATATCTGATTAAGATATATAAAGACGATAAGCTATATAAGACCTACACCCAAGACACGCCAGAAATCCGTTTAAAGGGCTTATCAAATGGCGACTACAGAGCAGAAATCCGTGGTAAATCGGCAAACGGTCAGCTAACAGACCCAGTGATTAAAGAGTGGTCAATCAGTTATGACATCAATGGATTAAAAGCCACCGCTGAACTGTTTGCTATTAAGCTTGACTGGACAAATCCAACCACCATAGTCAATAAAGCTAAGATTGAAATTTATCGCAGTAAGACAACTTTTAGAAGTTCTGCAACAAAAGTCGCAACACTGCCATACCCAACCGACACATTCACCCAAAATGGCATTAAACTTAATGAAACCCACTACTTTTGGTTGCGTATCATTGATGAACACGGCAACGCTGGCGATTGGGCGACTATCAGCGGACAATGTAGCGATGACGCTAGCGAGATTGTTAAGTCAATCAGCGGCCAAATAACAGAAACTGAACTCGCTCAATCTTTAATTGATAGCTTACAAGCTGATATTGATACAAGTGTGGATAGTGCTAAAAGTGAGTTAGACGCAGAAATAGAAGCGACAAAAACAGAGATTGCTGATGTTAGAAGCGATATATCCGATGAGGTTGCGAGGGTATCAGATAAAGCCGATGATAACGCTACCGCTATTAGAGAGGAAGCAACGGCACGTGCTGACAGTCTAAGTAGCCTTGCAAGCGAGTTTGATACGCAAATAACTGATCTAGACACTACTAGCGAACAACATGCTAATCGTCTTCAACGGTTAATGGCTTCTAACGAAGGATTAGCAGTGGGCTTAGAAGAAGAACGACAAGCTCGAATATTTGCAGACAATGCGGAGGCTTCAGAACGTGATACCTTGGTCGCTGAAATAGACGATACACAAAGTAGTGTACAACAACTCACCAAAACGGTTGTGAACAGCAAAAAATCCACGGCTCAACAAATCGCAACACTTAACAGCAAAGTAAGTGATATTGAGCTGGGTGGTCGTAACTTGCTTATTGATTCGTCTAATTACTCAGTCACAAATCCATTATTTTCGAATACCGTCGCGACTACATTTGTCACGAGCGAAAAACTAAATAAAAAGTGCTTTTATACTAAACTTAAAAAAGATGAAGCTTACTTCATTGTCAAACTTCCAGATGGCATAAAAACAGGTAAGGAGTTAACATTTTCGTTCAAGTTTTACCGTCCGTATTCACTAGTAACACTTGTGTTGCGGTATGGCGATGCAACTAAAAACCTAAAAACGGTTAAAAAAGAGGAATGGGTGCATGGTTACTTCACTTTCATCAAGGGTGACAGTGATGAAGTTATCATCGCTACCACATCAACCACTAATCGCACTATTTGGCTATCTGAATTTAAGCTCGAACATGGCGGCTTAGCGACAGATTGGTCACCAACACCTGAGGACTTAATCAGTGATATTAGTGGTATCACAGCCGATATCACAGCAGTCAAGAAGACACAAGCCGACCAAAACGAAACACTGACGGAACAGATTGAGCAAGCTGAATCGAGCTGGAACTCGGCTTTATCTAAAGAGAAAAAAGCCCGTATTGATGGTGATAAGAAAACCACCAAAGCGGTTGCTTCTGCTGAAGCAAAAATTAGCGGACTAAAATCAACCATCACTAACAAAGACAATGCCCAAACCGTTCGACTAGAAGAAGCCGAGTCGAGCTGGAATTCAGCATTATCTAAAGAGAAAAAAGACCGCATCGGAGCAGATAAATCTACCACAGCTAAGATAACTCAAGAAGCAACAACACGTGCAAGTAAAGATAATGCCCTATCTAATCGAATTGATACTGTGCAAAGTAAAGCTAACAGTAACACTGCTAAGATAACAACGCTTACAACCACGGTTGCTGATAACAACCGAGCTATCAGTAACAAAGTAACAAGCTTAACAGCAGAAGTTGCAAACAAACTTGTCACATCGGGATCCTATGCATTTGCTAACAAGACCGAGTTTGAGAAAGATTGGATTGCTAGAAAATCATGTAAAAACCTAAGCTTTACAAATTCAGGTTCCGTTTATATCGGAGCCAATACAAATGCAGATGATTATGGCTGGTATTATGCACGTCAAAAGCTAGCGATGTCGGAGCAGACATTATACAAGATAACTTTCAAGCTGCAAAAAGAAAGCGGTTCAGGTAGTCTGACTTTAGGCGTTGCTGGCTATGACAAAGATGACAACTTTTATAATAGTAACGGTGAAGCCAAAGATTATACCCAATGGTACGCATACAGCACATCAGATAATGGCAATTGGCAGAATGTAGAAATATACATCGCTGGTGATGACATTGATATATCAGGACTTGATAATGTTATCAAGTTAGATGGTAAAGTACGCAAGATAGCACCGTTGTTCATTGCTAACTATGCTAACAAAACAGGCAGAGTTAAGATTAATGCGATTAATGTTGAGCTTGTAACAGCATCAACTAAATTAGCACGTGCTACCACAGCTAAGATAACTCAAGAAGCTACGACACGTGCAAGCAAAGATAATGCCCTATCTAATCGAATTGATACTGTGCAAAGTAAAGCTAACAGTAACACTGCTAAGATAACAACGCTTACAACCACGGTTGCTGATAACAACCGAGCTATCAGTAACAAAGTAACAAGCTTAACAGCAGAAGTTGCAAACAAACTTGTCACATCGGGATCCTATGCATTTGCTAACAAGACCGAGTTTGAGAAAGATTGGATTGCTAGAAAATCATGTAAAAACCTAAGCTTTACAAATTCAGGTTCCGTTTATATCGGAGCCAATACAAATGCAGATGATTATGGCTGGTATTATGCACGTCAAAAGCTAGCGATGTCGGAGCAGACATTATACAAGATAACTTTCAAGCTGCAAAAAGAAAGCGGTTCAGGTAGTCTGACTTTAGGCGTTGCTGGCTATGACAAAGATGACAACTTTTATAATAGTAACGGTGAAGCCAAAGATTATACCCAATGGTACGCATACAGCACATCAGATAATGGCAATTGGCAGAATGTAGAAATATACATCGCTGGTGATGACATTGATATATCAGGACTTGATAATGTTATCAAGTTAGATGGTAAAGTACGCAAGATAGCACCGTTGTTCATTGCTAACTATGCTAACAAAACAGGCAGAGTTAAGATTAATGCGATTAATGTTGAGCTTGTAACAGCAAGCATTGGCAAAGCGAAATCAATGCACACCATTAAAACTCAAGCAATAGCAGGTGGTAAGCGAGCTATAGCTGGTATCTCTATTGGTGCTATGGCGAACAAAAAAACAGTCGAAAGCCAAGTAATAGTAATGGCGGATAAGTTTGGCGTGGTTAAAAATGCCAGTGACGGTACAGTTAAGCCCATGTTCAGCGTAGTCAATAACCAAGTTGCGGTTAATGGAGACTTAATCGCAGAAGGTACAATTTTAGGTAAGCATATTAAAGCCAACCAAACCTTAACCGCACCTGTCATTAATGGTGGTCAGCTTAATATAAATAACCGTTTTATTGTTGATAAGTACGGCAAAACAACTATCCAAAGTGCTACAGGCAATAAAGGCCTGAAAATCACTCATGAAAAAATCGAAGTTTATGATGATGCGGGCAGATTGCGTGTCAGACTAGGCAAGTTGTCATAAGGAGTATCACAAATGCAAGGCTTACAGGTTTGGAATGAAAATAGCGAAAAAACGCTCGACACATCAACACGAACACTAAAAATTATTGGCGATGCACAGCTTACTTACGGGAGTAGACATCAATTTACTAGCGATTTGTTTTTAACTGAAACACCTTTTTTTATCATTATACCCTCTTTAACTGCATCCAGTAGAAACAAAATAAACATTTCATTTGTCGGTGATAAATGCAGCATCTATTGCGGGTATCGAGGTGTTATTAACAACATTAAATTAATAGTGGGAGTATATTAGTGGCTGCCAATTTTTTAATTATGGATGATGAAGGACGTAAACAAGTTGTTGACAACGCAATAGATTTAAGACTGTCTAATACTTTTTCGGTTGATGGCGTACATAGATTAAGCGTTTTTGATGTTTGCGCTATTCAGCCGACTGGCACATATAAAATATATGAAGATAATTCAATATGGGGGAGCGATTACCCACATTCATTTTATGGCAAAGGTCTAATCCATGTATTCGATTACGGATATACGACATCGCCATCTGATGCTAAATACGGCATAGAAGTATATGACGAAAATGGTAAATTAACCTTTTCAAGTGCTTTTTTAAGTTTGAACATACTCGACGTTGTGCAAATAGATATCAGAGATAACGCACGGTACGAAAACGGTGAAAGGGTCTACTGGTCGAAAGATTATGGCCATAGTAATGTTGCAATTATTCCGCTCACAAGTCCATGGTTTGCAGCAGACGGAAAAGAGTCCACAGTTGCTTGCTTAATGGAAGGTACAACACTGAAATTAGCACGCAAAAAAACAAATCACGGAGATGCTAGTCGTTTGATATCCACATTTTATTTCGAGTGTTTGGTTATTGATACGAGTTTTTACTAAAAACAAGGAGAAAATTATGTACTTAGTACACTACAACCCTACAACACACAAAGTGCTTGGCTACTTAGACCCGACAGTCGGCGTTTACGCCGAGGATGACGGTACAGCTTACTTTAGCGTGGGTAAAGATATACACGCACAGTATAGCAATGCTGACGCTTGGACTGACGGAAAAATCATCACTAACATTGCACCACCGAATAAATTTGCGCAGTTGACAGCGGACGGCTGGGTTGTCGACGAACAAGCTCAACAAAAAGCTTTAGAAGCGGCAAAGCAACTTGCTAAAGCTAGTATTGATGATGCTGTGAGTGCTATTTACCAAAAATTCAATCGTTTTGAAGCCGAATATGCTGTACGTGAGCAACAAGCACTTGAATTTAAAGCAGCAAAATATGAAGGCGAGGTACCGCATCAAATTCAAGCAGTAGTAGACCCAACGGGCATGACCCCCCAACAAGCAACTGATAGCATACTTGCAGCAGCCAATAAGCTTAACACAGCATTAGATAAGTTTGGTGAGCTACGCATGAAAAAGCTAGCAGTCGATACAATGACAGAAATTGATGATGTAGAAGCTCACCAAGCAAATGTGTTAGCACAGATACAAGCAGTAGCGAGTTCGTTATGATTTATTTAGCCTCCTATAAAGGTAAGCGTAATAAACGGTCTTTAAAGGCTATTTTACACAGCTTCCAAGATGCTTTAATACGCTTTTTAACACGAGGTAAGTATAGTCATTGCGAGATAGCAATCAAACGAGATGATGGCAAATATGACTGTTACAGTTCGTCATTAAGAGATGGTGGCGTTAGGCATAAGGTAATGACGTTGCCAAGCGAAAGATGGGATTTAAAACCTATCGGTGGCTTGGCAGAAGCTGACGTGTGGGTGTTTTTCAATCTTACAAAACACCACAAGTATGATTGGCTTGGAGCGTTGGGCGTGGTGGTGATGGCTAATGAAGACAAATCTAAGTCATTTTGCAGCGAATGGTGCTATAACCTTATTTTTAACAGCGACCAAGGTTGGCGTTTTAGTCCCAATGATTTGGTTATTCTTGTTAAAGATGAATTTAATAAAAAAACCGCTTAAAATGGGAATGTTTAAGCGGTATTATATTATGCTCATTTTAAATGGTTGAGTTTCCCATTTTCGGCGGGTGGCTACATATTTATACAGACTATTATTTAGATGGGTGAATCTTAAATTAAAAAGTTTTTGACTTAAAGCAGTAATCGTATATATGGTCACATACCAGCTATTTAGTTATAAAATATACAATTTTCTTAAACTGACTTTTGATACCTAAAAAAACAAATCGGCACGTTAATATTAGCCTCTTTAGTAGAAATTTTCTGGGATCTATTAAAGTAGGATAAGCCTCATTAATTTAACGGCTGTGTTAAACTGTGTCACAATAATCATATTAAATAACTTGGGATAACAAAATGCGTTTAGATAAATTTATTAGCAAAGCGACCGAACTGTCTCGCAAAGATGCAAAAAAAATACTACATGCCAGCGAAGTAACCGTAAATGATGCCGTTGTAAAAGACTCAAGCTTTCAGATAGATGAACTTAATGATGAGGTGATGTGGGCTGGCGAACCTTTATCTGTAGCTACAGGCAATCGCTATATTTTATTATATAAGCCAGCAGGGTTTGAGTGCACACTAAAGCCTAAAGAGTACCCTATTGTTACCGAGCTGATTGCGGTACCCGAAGTGGCAAGCTTGCGTATCGCAGGTAGGTTAGATGTCGATACCACTGGCGCATTATTACTAAGCGATGATGGCGGTTGGCTGCACCGTGTTACTAGCCCCAAACACCATAAAGCAAAAGTTTATCAACTAACACTTGCAGACCCAATGGACGAAGCAGAACAAACCAATGCAATTGCTCAAATTGCAAATGGCATACTGCTGGAGGGAGAAGAAAACAAAACAAAACCGGCTGAATTAACTTTTATTGACCCAACTCACGCCCAACTAACCCTTACCGAAGGCAAGTACCACCAAGTTAAACGCATGATGGCATACTTTGGTAATAAAGTGACAGAGTTGCATCGCTCTAACATTGCCGAGCTAACGTTAGAAGGGCTAGAAGTAGGCGAATGCCGTTTTTTAACCGCCGAAGAAGTTGCCAGTTTTTAACCTAAACAAGCTAAGGCAGTTTAATGTCGATAATCTTCCAATCAATTAGTCCTTGGCGTTGCATTTGTACCGTCAAAGGATAACCCTTTACATCACCAGAGACATTAAAACAATTGATGCCACAATAACTAAATGACGGCAAATCGCTGTCATTGCCGGTTTGTGCTTGCATCGCTACTTCTTGAGATTGCGCTTCAACAAGTTTTGTCATTTGCTTAGTTAAGGCTTTTTCTATGTTACCGCCTCGTAGCAAAATACCTTGTACAAGCTCCCCCATATTGATTTTACCGCCTACGACAGCCCAAATGGCAGCAAGCTCTTTGGTAGATTGATTCGCTTGTTGACCTTGAGAGCTAATTGTGGCGGCAATATTTTGTGGCGTGATTGCGCCTTCTACCGCTTGCTCAATAAACTTTTGCCCTTTAGCCAGCACTTTATCACCGCCAAATTGGGCAATCATAGGATACTCATCTACCGTATTTTGAAAATTGGTATTTAACTGGTTTTTTAAGTTGTCAGTTAGTTGCGAGTAATCAATTGCATCCGCAATCACCTGCCCATCTTGGTTATCATAAGCCGCCTTTAATTGATACAAACTATAAAAAGGGGATCCAAAAAAAACACCCACAGCGATTAGCAAAATTAAAAACAAAAATTTTTTCATGTGTCAAAAATCGTTTTACTAAGATTATACCTATTGTAGCATTTTTGCCTAATTATCAAACAAAAAACCCACCTTATTATATTAGGTGGGCTGGTATTAGAGTCGCTTAAAAGGACTATCTATCATCAATTTTACAGTTTTTTTGCCACCTTCATTAACTTATTAAAAGTTTTACCATACGGCGGTTGTAACATATCTACAAAATTAATTTTAGATTGTTTAAACACCCCTTTTTCATGCGTAAACGTATCAAAACCATATTTACCATGATAATTGCCCATGCCCGAGTCTCCAACGCCACCAAACGGCAAACCATGTTGCGCGATATGGAAGATAGTATCGTTGATTGATACGCCACCACTTACCGTATTCGCCACAACCTTATCATTGGTTTTATCATCATCCCCAAACACATACAAAGCTAATGGGCGTGGGCGTGCATTGATATAGTCAATGGCGTCTTCTAGGTTCTGATAAGTCACAACGGGCAAGATGGGGGCAAAAATTTCATCCGTTAGCAATTGCGTATCATCTGCTAAGTTTGTCACCACCATAGGTGGCATAAAGCCTGTTTCTGCATTTGCTTCTGCTTCACCCAATATTTCTATATTCGCACCTGTTTGTTCTGCTTGCTTAAGGTAACCGAGCACTCTATCAAATTGGCGTTGGTTGATCAGATAACTAAAGTCAGGGTTATTAGCGATGTTAGGATAATGCTTGCTTACCCACTGACAAGATAGTTCTAAAAACTTTTGTTCAAGCCCTGTTGGTAGCAGCAAATAATCTGGCGAAATACAAGTTTGCCCGGCATTCATAAGTTTGCCTGTCCAGATGCGATTAACCGCTTTCTCTAAACTGGCAACATCCGTAATAACCGCAGGCGACTTACCACCAAGCTCAAGCGTAACCGGCGTTAAATTTGATGCAGCTGCTCGCATGATATGCCGACCAACTGACGTAGACCCTGTAAATAGTAGGTGATCAAACGGCAAGGCACTAAATGCTTGCGCAACTTCAACCCCACCCTCGATTAAGCACAGCTCATCTGCCGAAAAATACTTTGGCAACGTTTTTGCCAACCATTGATTAAAATTTGGTGTAAACTCAGAGGTTTTTAACATGGCTCTATTGCCTGCCACAAAAGCAGCTGTTAGTGGTCCTGCCGCTAAATATAAAGGATAGTTCCATGGAGAGATAATACCAACCACCCCTAAAGGTTGCTTTTGTATATAACTGGTTGCAGGCAAAAACCACTTACCCGTTGTGACCTTTGTCGGCTTCATCCACTCTTTGCCATGTTTTTTACTATAACGAATGCCTTCTAAAGTCGGGAAGATTTCTAACATGGTGGTTTCTGAAGGTGAGCGATAACCAAAGTCTTGGCTTATGGCAGTACTAATAGCATCTTGGTTGTCTACCACCATTTTTTCTAGTTTTTCTAATCTACTAAGCCTTGTTTGCCAATCTACGGTTACCTGTTGACGGCTTTGCTGATGCATAACTTTAAACCGAGCTGTCATCTTTGTAATTTGTGGTTGGTTTTCAGTATTATCCTTTGCACTCATTTGTTAACTCCTTTTCATGTTTCGCCAAGACATAAACTCCTTTCTCTTCATTATAACGATATTATGATAATTACCTATTACATTCTATAAACGCTAGCGTTTTTATTAACAAATTCATTATTTTTGATAGACTTGATGTTTTTTTAACACCATAATAGAAACAACTTTACAAACAAGAGCGAGAAAGCAAACATGTTTACAGGTATTATAGAAAGCGTAGGCACACTTAAAAAAATAGAAAATGTTGATGGCGATATCCGCCTAACGATTAGCTCAACGCAGTTAGATTTTTCAGACGTTGGACTGGGAGACTCGATTGCCAGTAATGGCATTTGTTTAACTGTCATTGAACAAGGAAAAGACTGGTATGCCGTTGATGTTTCACGTGAAACTTTAGCAAAAACAGCAATGAAAAATTGGAAAGAAGGGGACACGCTAAATCTTGAAAAAGCCATGCTTCCAACAACACGTTTTGGTGGACACATTGTATCTGGACACGTTGACGGTGTTGGCAAAATCATCAAAATGCAAGCAGACGCCCGCTCTATTTACATAGAAATTGAAATACCAGAAGAAATTAAACATTATACCGCAACAAAAGGCTCGGTAACGGTAGACGGCATTAGCCTAACGACCAACTTAGTTAAAGACAACATTATTTGTTTAAATATTATCCCTCATACCGCCACCATCACCAATATTGGTAAACATTGGCTACTAAATGGTTTGGTAAATATAGAAATTGATGTCGTTGCCCGTTATCTAGAAAGGCTATTAACCGCTGGTAATAACTATGATGCCAATGAGAGTAATATTACCGAAGAATTTTTAGCAAAAAATGGCTTTATGTAAGCACATCCTAATTATCAAACAAACCTCTTTACGATAAAAAAGCCCTTGTTAACAACAAACAAGGGCTTTTACATACAGCGAACTTAACTATTTTTTAACTGGTCGTTTCCAACTATTAATTGTCGCTTGTTTGGCACGTGTTAAAGACAGTTTGTTATCTGGGCACGCTTTTGTGATAACAGAACCTGCACCAACCGTTGCCATTTTACCAATTTTAACAGGGGCAACTAGGCTTGAATTACTCCCAATAAATGCATTATCATCAATTTGAGTTAACGACTTGTTCACGCCATCATAGTTGCAAGTAATCGTGCCAGCACCGATGTTTACCTCTTTACCAATTTTTGCATCGCCAATATAACTCAAATGGTTGACCTTACTGCCTTTACCAATATTTGCTTTTTTGGTCTCAACAAAATTACCCACTTTTGTGTCATCCGCTAATACTGTCTCTGGTCTTAAATGGGCAAAAGGTCCAATCGCTGCATTTCTTCCAACCACGGCATTATCAATCAAACAATTTACTTTGATGTGGGTGTTGTCTCCAATTTGGCTGTGCTTGATGACGCTACCGGCATCAATCTGCACATTGTTGCCAATAACACAATTGCCTTCAAAGATTACATTGGCATCTACAAATACGTCTTGCCCAACCGTTATCTCACTGTCACCATTGGCATTGGCACGGATATCTACACGGCTTGGATCAGCAAACTGAACACCTGCAACTTGTAAGTCGTTTACCAACTTGGCTTGCCATTTGCGTTCTAAAATTGCCAATTGCTGGCGGTCATTTACGCCTTCAATTTCAAAGTCATATTTTGGTTCAATGGCTTTAATATCAATGTCATCTGCTACTGCCATTTTAACAATGTCTGTTAAATAATATTCTTGTTGGGCATTGTCATTACTTAAGTTTGGCAAGTACTTATGCAGCAACGCATTGTCAACACAATAAATACCACTGTTAATCTCTTTGATTAACTTTTCTTCTTCATCTGCATCTTTTTGTTCAACAATCGCAAGTACTTTTCCCTCGGCATCTCTTTTGATACGCCCAAGCCCAAACGGATTATCTACCGTTAACGTTAGCATAGAGATACCCTGATCATTTGCTTCTTCAAGCTTGCTTAAGGTTTCACTACTTACTAACGGCACATCTCCATATAAAATTAAGCTTTTACCATCTTCTGGTAAGTCGTCTAACGTTACTTTTACTGCATGGCCTGTGCCTAATTGCTCTGTTTGTTCAACCCAACTGATATCATAATTTGCCATGGCAGACTGCACTTGCTCTCCCCCAAAACCGTACACCACAATGGTTTTGTTTACAGCCATTGTGCCGCAAGTATCTAACACATGTGCTAACAACGGTTTATTTGCTAAAGTTTGCAAAACTTTTGGTTTGTTAGACTTCATACGTGTACCCTTACCAGCTGCAAGGATAATTACCGAAAGTGTTTCCGTCGCATTCATATCATGTCCTAAAATTTTTATTTTTAATGTTAAAGTGAGTTTAATTTAAGCCAACTGCCACAACAAAAGTCAAACAAAACAGCATGATAATTGCCACTATTGCACCTGCTAACATATCATCTAGCATGATACCAAAGCCACCAGAAAGTTTTTTATCCAAGTAGCCAATTGGGAAGGGCTTAAAAATATCAAAAATACGAAACAACACAAACGTATTTGCCAATAGAATCAATAATACAGGCAAGTTAGCGAGCGTATAAAAATCATGGCTGCCCATATAGTAAGCATACGGCAAAAGGGCTATCCACATGCCTGCCCATTCATCCCAAACAATATGTGGATCATCGTGCACGCCCATGAGATGAGATGTTTTATCGCAAATCCAAATACCTACAACATTTGCCAACACGGTAATCACTAAAAACGGTACAAAACCCAGCATCATAAGCGGTATAGCAAACAGTAACCCGAATAATGAGCCCCATGTGCCTGGTGCTTTTTTAGGTTTACCACTACCCAAACCAATGCCTAACCAATAGGCAAGTTTATCTAGTCCACTGGCATCTTTTTGTAATGGTGGGCACACATTGGCTTGTTTAATGTTTGGTTTGTTATTAAGTTCAGTCATCTATGTGGTGTTTATTTTTGATTGCTGATTTAATAGCTAAATAATACAGAGTTACCACCATAACTTGGTAATCATTATAAAAACAGCAGACTATTGCGGTTTATCCGCTTCAACTTCTGCCACTCTAAACTGTTTTGCTAATTTATCTAACACGGCATTAATCAGTTTAAAAGCATCGGTTGCCCCAAAGTGAGTATTTAGCTTCATTGCTTCATCTAATACTACTTTGTATGGTATATGCAGGCTGTTTTTTAGCTCATAAGCACCGATTAACAAAATGGCATGCTCAATTTTATCAATTTTATGCATTTCTCTATCAACATGCTGAGCAATCAGGTTATCAAGCTCTTCAACTTGCTCGGGTATATCACGCATCATTTCATGATAATATCCAAGATGTACGGTATGCATGGCATTGTTAGCCCGTGTTCTTGCCGCAATATCATGCGGTGAATTAGCTTGCCATTCATTTTGTCCATTTTGTTCAAATCGTCGATCAGTCATTAACCACTCATAAATACCTTGCACGGCAAATCGGCGTGCCTTACGTACCGCTGTATGGGTGGTTTTATATGAGATGTCCCCTGTTTGTGTACCCAAGGTATCATCAGGTTCATTTGTGCTGTTCATATCTGTCATTCAAATACCTAAAATCGAGGTAATGTGTTTAAATCGTTGCATCGGCTTTGACCACCACCTAACAAAATCATGTTAGTAAAGGCTAGACAAAGCTCTCGCCATCAATTTATATTTAAAAAATTTAAAGTAAATTACGTTTTATTCTTGTTCAACATCTAGCTGAGACAATACTGCAACCATTTCTAATGCCGTTAGCGCTGCTTCGGCACCTTTGTTACCTGCTTTTGTACCAGCACGTTCAATTGCTTGCTCAATACTATCGGTTGTTAACACTCCATTGATAACTGGAATATCATAATCCATGGCAACGCTACTTAACCCTTTAGCCGACTCGTTAGCAACAAAGTCAAAGTGTGGCGTACTACCACGGATAACCGCACCCAGTGCAACAATCGCATCAAAACGGTCAGACTCTGCCATACGTTGTGCTGTAAGTGGCAATTCAAATGCACCTGGTACACGAACAACCGTAATGTTAGCGCCTTGCACGCCATGGCGCACCAATGCGTCAATCGCACCATCTACTAATGACTCAACGATATAACCATTAAAACGACCAACAACAATACCTACTCTAACATTTGCGTTTTCATGTAAGTTGCCTTCAATCTCATTGATTGCCTGAAGCTGTACTTGTAGATTACTCATAAGTTTTTCCTGTTAATTTTCAAAATAATAAAAAGTTTTTGTTTTGTATATCATACCATTTTTTTGGCACTACAAGCGCATTTCTATTCCTTGACTTGCCATATACTGTTTTGCCTCTTGCACGGTATACTCACCAAAATGGAATATGCTAGCAGCCAATACGGCATCTGCGCCCCCTTGCAGCACGCCTTCTGCCAAATGCTCAAGATTACCAACCCCACCTGACGCAATCACAGGGACATTCACCGAGCTGGTAATTGCTTTCATCAGTTCAAGATCATAACCTTTTTTGGTACCATCGCCATCCATACTGGTAACTAACAACTCTCCGGCACCCAGCCCAGCCATCTTGCTTGCCCACTCTACGGCATTAATGCCTGTTGGTTTGCGCCCGCCGTGGGTAAAAATTTCCCATCTTGGCATGCCGTCAACATCGGCAACACGCTTAGCGTCAATGGCGACAACAATACATTGCGCGCCAAATCTTTGCGATGCCTCGCCAACAAACTCTGGCGTAAATACCGCTGCTGAATTAATAGCCACTTTATCTGCACCGGCATTTAACAGGTTACGGATATCTTCAACTTTACGTACGCCACCACCCACAGTAAGCGGTACAAAAACGGTTTCTGCCATCCGCTCGACTGTATGGTACGTTGTATCTCTGCCATGATGCGTTGCTGTAATATCCAAAAAGGTGATTTCATCCGCCCCTTGCTCATTATAACGCTTGGCAACTTCAACAGGGTCTCCAGCATCTTTAATATCAACAAATTGGACACCTTTTACAACTCTGCCATTATCAACATCTAGGCAAGGAATAATTCGTTTTGCTAACATGGTAAATTTCACTTTATAATAGTAAGATTAATGTTTGCCATTTTAACAGAAAAAGCCCCTATTATTTAGAAAGTTATTGAGAAGTTTTATGTCAGTCTATACCCACCTTACCGAAGATCAATTTTCTGCCTTTTGCCATGCTTTTGGTGTAACTTTTACCAAGGCGATTCCCATCACTCAAGGCGTTAAAAACTCAAACTGGTTTATTCAAACAGCCGATGATGCCGAGGGCAAATACAGTTACGTTTTTACCTTATTTGAAGAACGACCACCACAAGACGTAGAAAAAATGGCAATTATCCTTAATCAGCTAAAAGATGATTTACCCGTCGCGCCGCCACTTGCAAAAACCAGAAAAAAACAAGATGGTAGCGATGATTACATTATCCATTATGAAGATAAAGCCATTACTTTAGTGCCCTGTTTATCGGGCGCGCACCCCACTGCCACCACCCCTAAAATGTGCGAAGACATGGGCATCGCATTAGCCATTTTGCACAAAACGTTGCAAACACTAAAACCTGCCGAAGACTACGGCGTGCCTCTTTATCCTTGGCATGCCGTGCGTGACCGTGAAACAAAGTTTATGCCAGCCGATGAAGCCCAGCTCATGCTTGATATTTGGCAAGCGTATGAAAACCTACCTCTTGATCATAATGATAAAATGCCAAAAGGCTTATGTCATTTAGATATGTTTGCAGACAACACCTTGTGGGATTTAACCAAAAACGAAGCAAAATTAACGGGTTTACTAGATTTTACTGAAGTGAGTGTTGACAACTATTTAATGGACATTGCCATTACCATTAATGACTTTAGCACCACCTGGGGCGATGCCGAAAATGGCGAGTCAGTAAATTTTGATAGCACCAAAATGGATGCCTTTATCAAAGGATATGAAAGCGAGCGACCATTAACCGAAACTGAGCGCAATGCATTGCCAATTATGCTAGCTAAAGCGGCGGTTATTTTTTGGCTACTGCGTTTAAACGTGATTCATTATAACCGCATTGGTGGTCGCACCGGCGATAATATCATGGTTAAAAACCCTGATTTAATGAAACGGTTAGCAGCGTATCATTGGGCAAATGCACATTGATTAAAACGGACAGTTTTACAGACATCACAACTATGATAAAAAACTTGACCTTCCTTTTAACGTGCTTATTCACAATTTTTGCTATTGGCTGCCAAACCACCGATACTGTAAAAACTAATCAAGCTACCGCGAGGTTTTCTGTAGGGTCAGAGTGTGTGTCTTGGTTGTCTGATGATGTGACTGTTTGTACAGGCTACAATGTTGTCAAAACCAATATTGATGGCTCCAACTTACTATTAATGGAAGACTACCCCAAACAGCCCATAGTCAAAAAATTATCAGATAACTTGTATCTTGTAAAGTATAGCTGTGGTAACTATTGCCGTGCTCATGAGTTTTGGTCTGCAACCAAATCAGACAGCACAGATACCTTGGTTGCATTCAACCCACAAAATCAATGTTTGGTTGAGTATGATTTTAACGAAAACAATAACGTAACTTTTACCGCTCGTACTTTATTTAACCAAAATTCAAAAGTAATTTATACAGGGATAGATATGTACCAGTCCGTTATTATTGATAACGTTGTAAACGAGGCTAAATTTGTGGGCAATGATTTGACAATGCAATTATTGGGTGAAAACTGGGAAGACATTAACGTTAAAATTAAAGATGTTTGCAAGTAATAAGATAGGAATAAAACAAAATGTGCCAACTGTTAGGTATGAACTGCAACACCCCAACCGACATAAGCTTTAGCTTTAGTGGCTTTAGGCAACGTGGTGGTAACACCGACCATCATACAGATGGGTTTGGTATCGCCTTTTTTGAGCAAAATACTTGTGACCCGAATGATAACACCCAGCAAGATAATGATGATAACCTACCCAACGTAGGCTTACGTATTTTTCATGACAACAAGCCTAGCCATGCGTCTCCCGTTGCTGACTTAATCAGTCATTACCCTATTAAAGCTATGAATGTCATTGCCCATATCCGCAAAGCAACGCAAGGGAAAAACTGTTTGGCTAATACCCACCCATTTGTACGAGAGGTTTGGGGGGAACAATGGGTTTTTGCCCATAACGGACAACTCAATGCCGATTTTGTAAAACGTTGCCAGCGTTTGCAAGCCAATGGCAATGCCGAGCACTACCAACCTGTGGGCGATACCGATTCAGAAATCGCTTTTTGTTACTTACTAAACCGCTTAAAATCCACCTTTAAGCAAAAACCAACAGACAATGAGTTACATCGCTTTTTAATAACACAGTGTCGTTTTTTAGCAGCTAATGGCCTGTTTAATTGCTTATTATCTAACGGTGATTGGCAACTGGCTTATGCTGGCAGTTTGTTATTTTATTTAACTCGCCAAGCACCCTTTGGTGAGGCAGTACTGGCCGATGAGGACATGTCCATCAATTTTAGCGATGTCACCACCGACAAAGATAAAGTTACCATACTCACCACCATCCCCCTAACAGACAATGAGCATTGGCAACAGCTTGCCGTCAATGAATGTGTGATTTTTAAAGATGGTGATGTGATTTTGCAAGATTTACCAAGTAAAAAAGAATACTTGAGTATTGAAGAAGGCATTGCATTGGCACGAAAAGTTGGGGCGAGCGTTTAGTTTAGGCTTTATGTGCAACATTTTTTGTCATCATAAAAACTGACCACAACATCGTTTAAACTTTTCGCCACTGCCACAAATACAAGGCTGCTTTTGAGTAACCAACATGCTAACCGTTGGGTCAATAAAATACCAACGTACAATACCAGACTTATTGTCATGGACTTTCACAAAAGCAGATAGCTCATGGTGTGCTTGCATGCCATCTGGTGTATTAAAAAAGGCTTTAAACTCAACACTGGCATGGCGTTTACCTAGCTTTGGCATGTGATTAATAATCTCAAGCCCTGCCCAATCCGTTTGCTTTGCCCAATCTGTCACGGCTTGTCTGTCTAACAAAGGCTGCTGGGCGGGCACCGTGGTTGTAACAATGTAATCTATGTTTTGTAGTACATAAGCCGCATAGCGAGAACGCATTAACGCCTCGGCAGTTTGCGGTATTGCATTACCAGTATGGTACGGTTGGCAGCAGTTGGCATAGCTCATTTGCTCTATTAGCTGATTTGCGAGTTTGTTATTACCACTCGGGTTATGTTGGCAAGGGCAAATATTAGGGTACATTGTGTTCCTGATTTATCATAAAAGATGGGTATTAAAATATAATAACAACAAGCCTACCATAAAGTCACTATCATGGCTTTATGCTACAATCAGATTTAACATTTATACCTTGCTTAGCTAAAAGAGATAGACATGAAAAAAGTATTATTTACTAGCCTGATGTGTGTTGCCTTATCTAGCACTGCAATTGCAGAATTAACAGACTTAAACACTAATAAAAAAATCTCAACCGTTGGCAGTGATGTTGCTCAAAAAGCCAAACAGACAAATAACGTACATGAACTCTTTGCTAGTGACGCATATTGGATAAAAAAACCAGCCATCAAAATAAAACCATGTTTCTGTACTGCATCCGGCAAGCCATCAAAAGGTTGCTATAAAAAAAGGTGGTCAGTTACTGCTAGGATGCAGATTAATAAACAAGGTAATGTAAATTCTGTCAAAATTTTAAAATCAGATGCAGATAGTCGTATAGAGAGAAGAATTGTACGTTCATTAAAACGAAGCAAACTGGCACCATTCAAAGCTAATGGTCAACCAGTTTCAGGCTATGTCAATTTACCAATACGTATAAAAAATGATGCGTATAATCCAAACTTACAATGCCCAGTATTAAGTCCAAGTAGTAATTAATAGGCGTTATTTTATATGCCAAATATGCAATCAAATAAACCAAACCCGCTTGATATGCCTGTAACCAGCTTAGCTGGCGTTGGCACCAAAGTTGCCGAGCAATTAGCACAGCTTGGCATAAAGCGTTTGTTTGACTTGGTTTTGCATCTGCCAAGAGACTACGAAGACCGTAGCCGTGTCGTCAACATAAACACCCTTGCCAATGGGCAGTCTGCCTTGGTGGAGGGTGAAATAGTAAGCGTAGACAACAAAGGCCGCGGTGGCATGAGCGTGCTGTTAGAGGATGACACAGGCACGGTATCCCTCAGGTTTTTTAAAGTGTACCGCGGGCTAACCCAAACCATGATGGTTGGCACAACACTGCGTGTATTTGGCGAGGTAAAAATAAGCCGCTACGGCGTGCAAATGCACCACCCAGAATACCAAGTGGTAACCGCTGGGATGACGATGGAAAGCACAGGCTTGCAACCCATTTACCCAACGGTTAAAGGTTTACACCAAAACAAACTGCGCACCCTTGTAAAGCTTGCCCTACAAACAGTACAAAACTACGATAAACAAGGGCAAATCCTCAGCATTTTTCAGGATACTGACTGGCAATCGCTAGATTGGCAAACGCTTATTACTCAAGCCAATGTACAAGCCAAAGTACAAGTAAGTCAGGCAAGCTTTTTAGGGTACCAAAACAACCAAGCACAAATTAGCAGTACGCACGCCATAAGCTACCTAAGCCTATTTGAAGCACTAACCCTGCTACACACCCCACCTAACCATACCGACTTAACCAACCAGTTTGAGCTGTTAGAACAAATTAAAAACCGCCAGCACCCCGCTTGCCAGCGCATTATTATTGAGGAGCTAACTGCCCATCAACTAAGCCTGTTGTACCGCCGCCAACAGTTGCATCAACACAAAGCACCAAAGTGTGAAAGTAGCAGCCCGCTTGCAAAGCACCTACTAGATAACCTGCCATTTGCGCTAACGGGTGCACAGCAAAGGGTTGTAAATGAAATAAAAAATGACCTAACCACCTCCATACCCATGCTACGTTTGGTACAGGGCGATGTAGGCGCAGGCAAAACTTTGGTAGCGGCATTGGCTGCTTGCTATGCGTTAGACAGCGGTTGGCAAGTCGCCATAATGGCACCAACTGAAATACTTGCCGAGCAACACCTGATAAACTTTAAAAACTGGTTTGAACCTTTAGGCATTGGCGTGGGGTGGCTTGCAGGCAAACAAAAAACAAGTGAACGTAAAGAAGCACTAGCCGCCATTAGTGAAAACGAAGTGCAGATTGTGGTTGGCACCCATGCATTGTTTCAGGAACAGGTTAAATTTGCCAAACTTGGGTTAGCCATCATTGATGAACAACACCGCTTTGGGGTTGAGCAACGCATGGCATTAACCAACAAAGGCGTGGCAAACAGCACACCGCATCAACTAGTGATGACAGCAACGCCCATACCACGCACCCTTGCCATGAGTGCCTATGGCGATATGGACACCTCTATTATTGATGAGTTACCACCAGGGCGTACCCCCGTTAAAACCGTAACCATAGACCGAAACCGCCGTGACGAAGTGCTAGAACGCATTGAAGCAAACTGCAAACAAGGTAAGCAAGCGTATTGGGTTTGCCCATTGGTAGAAGAAAGCAGCGAGCTGGATGCGCAATCTGCCGAAGCGACTTTTGCTGATGTCAGCGAACGGTTAGACATACGCATTGGTTTGGTGCATGGAAAAATGAAACCAAGCGAAAAACAAACCACCATGCAAACCTTTAAACAAGGAGATTTAGACCTGCTTATATCTACCACCGTAATTGAGGTAGGCGTAGATGTGCCCAATGCATCGCTAATGGTAATAGAAAACGCCGAGCGTTTGGGGCTGTCGCAATTGCATCAGCTGCGTGGGCGTGTTGGCAGAGGCAGCGAAAAAAGTTTTTGCGTACTGCTTTACCAAACGCCACTTTCTGAAACAGGGATAGAACGCCTAAACGTACTTGCCAAAAGTAACGATGGCTTTGTAATTGCCCAAAAAGATCTACAAATAAGAGGACCAGGTGAACTGTTAGGCAAACGCCAAACAGGCAATGTGGGCTATTACCTCAGTGACTTAACCCGTGATGAACTATTGCTAACCATTGCCCGCGCGTTGGCAAAAAGATTGATACAAGACAATAGCCGCAAAGCGGACGTAAGCCTGCTGATTGAACGCTGGATGCCTGATGCAAGTAAATATACTAATGTGTAATTCTTTTACCTAAAAACCTATGGCAGCATAGATACCAGCATTTTTAAACTCAACAGAATACATAGTACACCAAATATCTTTTTTAATTTTTTATCATCTAGTTTATGCGCCATATTTGTACCGACAGGCACTAATAACAAACTAGCAAAAACAACCAAAACTACCGCCGGCAAATACACGTAACCCATACTATAAGCAGGCATTTTAACCGCACTGGTTGAGTTAGACAACGCATAACCAACCGTTGAGAACAGTACCGCTAAAAATCCAATGGCTGAAGACGTGCCTATCGCTTTTTTTAGTTCAACATTGTTATAAGTAAGATATAACACCGTAAAAAATGCACCACCAACAGAGATGAGCGCAGACACACATCCTATAACCGCACCTGTAAGCACTGTGGTATTTATAGAAATAGGCGTGGTTTTTGGTTTTGGTTGCCAATTAGAAAATAACTTAATCGCTGCAAATAGCATAAATAAACAAAAAAATGCTGCCAAATACACTCCTTGTATCCTAGTAGCAATCATTACCCCAACACCTGAACCAATAATAACGCCCACACCCATAAATTTAACAATACGCCATTGCACCGCCCCTTTTTTATGATGCGTATACGTACTCATAGCAGTGGTTGGTATCGAGCAAGCTAACGAGGTTGCCAACGCCACCTGCAAGTAATTTGTACCACCAATAAACCGATATGAAAAAATACTTGCTAAAATGGGCACTAATATACCGCCACCACCCACACCTAACAAACCAGACAAAAAACCGACAACGGCACCCAAACTTAAATATGAAAATACGTCTAATAATAAATTTTGCATTGGCACACCCACTTAAGTAGCCCTGATTCAATCTGATTGTCACAGCTTACTACTTAAAGTAAACTTTAAGTCAAGCATGTTTTCTAAAAAATATAAAAAAGAGTAGAAAAGAGATTAATATGGATATAGGTAAAGTGGCACAACAAACAGGCATTTCCCCTTCTGCATTAAGATACTATGAAAAAGTAGGCTTAATTAAATCCAATGGACGCAATGGTTTAAGAAGAACCTTTTCTGCAAGTGTTATTAAAAAGCTACAGTTAATTCGCTTACTGAAACGCAATCACTTCTCGCTAGATGAGATAAAACACCTAACCCAAACCAATTTGTTAGATAGGTGCTTTTTATTAAACAAGGTAGAAGAAATAGAAAAAAAGATTGAAGAATTAGCCAAAGTGAGTGATACCTTACAACACATGGCAAAATGCCCAAAGAAAGACCACTTTGAATGCGAGTCTTTCCAAAAGTTATTAGATAACTAAATTTTAGTCAAAATCACCACATCAAATCATCAGGAATCACATATACAATATATGAGATACATTGATTTAAAATTGATTGGGACTTTTACACTATAATGAAAACAGGAAACCGTACTCATAGGATAAGTCATGATTTTATATAAATACATGTCATTAGCAGGTGCGATAAAAGCTATTGAAACATCTTCCATTGGTTTTACACATTTAGAGGACTTTAACGACCCATTTGAAGGTACTTCATATGGCTTTAAAGAAAATTCAAATTCAGTACTTACACCTTCTATTGCAAAAAATGCTTGCTTTAATAGGTTTTCAAGAAACTATGGCGTTCTATCTCTAACGAGACAACCATTAAATTCATTAATGTGGTCTCATTATGGCGATTCACATAAAGGTGTGGTAATTGGCATTGATGTCAATAAAGCTAACTTTAACTCAACTTCAGAAAACTTTATTCCCTATCAAGTGGGGGAAGTTATTTACACATCAACTAAACCTAACAATGATTTAAATATTATCAATGAAGAAGAGTTACTCAGTATTGGTAAACATATTTCCTTTCAAAGTGATTTTTTTAATCTTGCAAAACGTGCGTTTTTATATAAATCATCAGAGTGGGCATATGAAGAAGAAGTAAGAGTTGTTAAAAAAATTAGTAATTTAGGTTCAACCTATCACTCTTCTAAAGGAAGGTTTGGAAACTTTAATATTGTAAGAATAGAAGGAAGACCATTGTATTGTTTTTCGCTACCAAAGGGAGCAATAACAGAAGTTTACTTAGGTAAAAATATTTATAAAAACATATCAAGAACCAACTTACTCACTAGAGAAGAGTTCGATTCATTGATCAACAGTTGGTACAACCAAAATATAGAAATTTATAATTGTGATTGTGAATTAAACTCTTGGAACTTAAAAAAGAAAATAAAGTCATTCTAAAATAAAAAGATACATATAGATAAATTTACCTTTTATCTTATTTACCACATCAAATCATCAGGAATCACATAAGCAGCATAGGGGTCATCTTCTGCTGGCGTGTCATTTTTATTGGCGGTTTCAATAATAAACCCTGCTTGTTTTTGGTTGATACGTTCTGCCAATGGGTGTGGTAATAAAGCATACCCCTCTTTTTTTCTAGCAATTACCAGATGCCCTGCCACTAACTGGTCATACATTTTTTGGTTAATATATAGTTTTTTAACCTTAGTGCCATCAACAAACTGGTACTCAACATCTCCAGTTATATCCTCAATTTGATGCTGGTTAATCATTTGCTCAATATTGGCTTTTAGCGTTTTTTCTTCTAACGCTTGCTGTTTTTGCTTGTTTAGCTGTTGGTCTTTTGCCAGCTTTTTGGCTTTTGCTTCTTCCACCGCTTTGCGTGCTTCATCAACCGAAGCATCGCCTGTTCGTTTAGCATGGGCTGTTTGCTTATTAATTTTTTTAGCTTTCTTTTTATCAACTAAACCTGCTTTTAGCAGTTGTGCTTGTAATGCGTTTTTCATTAGCCGTCATCCATTTATTTTTTATATCTTACAATTAAATTTTATACAAAAGTTTTAAATACAAGTACCGAAAACCAATATAAGTATTGGTAAAATCGGTGTGAGTACTTCAATGTTATTTATACTAATTTCAAAAATAAAAACGTAAAATAGGCATAAAACAGAAAATAATGCCTAAACGTTAAATAAGCTTCCTTGATTATTTCAAACCCAGCACATCTTGCATATCATTTAATCCAGCAGTTTGGCTAACCGCCCAAGTTGCTGCTCGCACAGCACCTGCTGCAAAAGTCATACGCTCTCGTGCTTTGTGGGTAATTTCTACCATCTCGCCATCGGCAATAAACATCACTGTATGGTCGCCAATAATTTCACCACCACGTATGGCATGTATGCCAATCTCGCCTTGTTTACGAGCGCCTGTTTGCCCTTCTCGCCCATACACGGCAACCTCTTTTAGGTTTTGTCCACGCCCAGCAGCAGCAGCTTCTGCCATCATATATGCCGTGCCAGATGGCGCATCCACTTTGTGTTTATGGTGGGCTTCTATCACCTCAATATCTGCGGTATCGCCAAAAGCTTTTGCTGCCATTTCAATTAGTTTTAATGACAGGTTAACCCCTGTAGAATAGTTGCCAGCATACA
The DNA here is from genome assembly GCF_051097895.1 of Psychrobacter sp. HD31. Classification (GTDB taxonomy): domain Bacteria; phylum Pseudomonadota; class Gammaproteobacteria; order Pseudomonadales; family Moraxellaceae; genus Psychrobacter. The sequence goes on along the minus strand of NZ_CP142525.1, from coordinate 1,611,578 downwards.
CAATGGCAATCTCTTTACTCGCATTATCAACCAAAGCGTTTTGCTCATCACTCAAGCCCGTTGTGCCTATTACCATTGCTTTGCCATATTGTTGACAAACTTGTACATTTTTTTCGGTTGCTTGAGGTAGGCTAAAATCAATCAACACATCAATGTCGTTAATCACTTGTTCTAGGTTATCTACTAAATTGATATTTAATTTACCAACGCCCACAAGCTCACCAGCATCCACACCAATTAAGCTAGAGTCTTTATGGTCAATGGTTGCTGATAAAGTAGTTGCAGGGTTATCTATAATTGCCTGAACTAGCATTCTTCCCATACGTCCACCAGCACCAATCACGCCAACTTTAGTTAAACTATTCTGTGTCATTTTTTTACCTTATTTATAAAAACATATTAATTAAATTTTCAATTTTTTGGTTTCGCGTGGAACATACAACTTATCAAGGCAGTTCCACGTGAAACCTATATAACCTTGCTAAACCGATTTTTATGTTTGTTCTCTAAATATTCATCAAATACCATTGCTACATTACGCCCAAGTAATCTACCTTTTGGCAAAATACGAATTCCCTTGTCATCAATGGCAACAAGTTCATCTGCTTGCATGTCTTTAAGTTGCTCAATTTGTTGCGCAAAGTGGGCTTGTGCATTTATTGCAAATTTTGCTTCAATATCAGCAAAGTCCATATAATCATGGCATAGCAAGTTCATGATGATATAGCATCTTAGCTCATCTTCAGCAGTTGCCTCAATTTGTTTAATCGCTGGCAATTGTTTGACTTCAATCGCTTTTTTGTAAGCCTTTAAGTCAGTATTGTTTTGTAATATATGATTTCCAATTTGGCTAATAGAAGACACCCCAAAACCCAATAAATCACAGTCACCCAGTATCGTATATCCCTGAAAATTACGATGCAAATTACCTTGTTGCTGCGCCACAGCCAACTCATCGTCAGGTTTAGCAAAATGGTCAATACCGATATACTGATAGCCACTATCTGTTAATGTATTAATGGTATTACCCAGCATAACAAGCTTATCAGCTGGGCTTGGTAAGTCCTCATCTTTAATTTTGCGTTGCGCAGGAAAACGCTCTGGCAAATGGGCATAATTAAATACAGACAATCTATCTGGTGAGATATCAATAATACGCTCTACTGTATTGGCTAAAGTTTCTACCGTTTGATGTGGCAAACCATAAATCAAATCAATATTAATAGAATGATAGCCAAGCTGGCGTGACTCTGACATTACCGAGCGTATTAAAGATTCTGACTGTACTCGGTTAACTGCAATCTGTACAGTTTCTTCAAGGTCCTGCACCCCAAAGCTCACACGGTTAAACCCAAGCGTTCGCAATGTTTTAAGCGTATTTTCACCCAGCTCTCTTGGGTCAATTTCTATAGAAAAATCACCCTCGTTTTCTAGTACAAAATCAAACTCATCTTGCAAAAAATTCCATAGTGCGACTATTTCTTCATCAGCAAAAAAGGTCGGTGTTCCACCACCCAAATGCAACTGCTTAACTACCGGGTTGCCTTTCATCAAACGTCGTTTGTGCTTAATTTCAGCAAATAAATACTCTAGGTAATCGCCCGCATCTGCATTTTTTTTAGTAATGATTTTATTGCATCCGCAGTAATAACAAAGGTGACGACAAAATGGAATATGAAAATATAAAGATACTGGCACATCTTGTTGACGCCCTTCAAGAATTTTTTGTTCGCCGCCTGTTTCAATCGGCGCAAACTCCAATGCCGTTGGATAAGAGGTATAACGAGGACCAGAGCGATTGTATTTATGAATCATTGCTTCATCAAACAAATGCATTTGCTTAGCACTTGTTTGCTGCTTTGCAATATTAGGGTTGGCGTATGGATTTATTTGAGTACTGGCTAAGGACATGAGAAAGCTCGACTAAATATTTTTTTGTATTATATCAAATCTATACCACTAGGGGGTTAGCTATGTTTGCAGGTTTTTAAATAATCCCCTATGATATAAGACTATTTTGAGGGATAAGGATATCCAAAAATTATGTCATTTGCCCAAGTAAACACACGCTCGGTTGTTGGTTTGCATGCGCCAGCCGTGATGGTGGAGGTGCATTTATCACAAGGGTTACCAGCATTAACCATTGTTGGTTTGCCAGAAGCCGCAGTAAGAGAAAGCAAAGATCGTGTGCGCTCTGCCATTATTAATTCTGGGTTCCAGTTTCCTAACCGCCGTTTAACAATTAACCTTGCGCCTGCTGATTTACCCAAAGATGGCGCAAGGCTAGATCTGCCCATTGCCATTGGCATATTGGCTGCCAGTGGTCAGCTAGAGCCAGACTGGGTCAACAATTATGAGTTTATTGGTGAGCTTGCTTTAAATGGCGATCTGCGACCTGTGGCAGGGAGTCTGGCCGTTGCACGTGCCGTTAAAACCTCTAAAAACAAGCCTTTAGAAGGGCAAGAACACACGCCCAGAAATCTAATTGTTCCTTTTAACAATGCAAATGAAGCCAGCCGAGTACAAGGGGTAAGTGTACTTGGCGCTAAAAACTTGCAGGCTGTATGCAACCACTTACAAGCACAGCATGGTGGGATTAATTTTGGTAACAATACAGCAGATGTAATTTTACAACCCTTTGTAGCAAATTTGCCGCAAAGACACGCTGCCTATAAAGTAGATTTAGCAGACGTTAAAGGACAACACCACGCAAGGCGCGCTTTAGAAATAGCAGCAGCTGGTGGACATTCTATTTTATTTAAAGGTCCTCCTGGCTCTGGCAAAACATTAATGGCATCTCGTTTGCCAAACATTTTGCCAGAACTGACAGACGATGAGGCATTAGAGGTTGCGAGCACCTATTCGGTAGCAAATACAGAATATGATTTTGGTACACGCCCATTTAGGGAAGTACATCACACCATCAGTGCGGTTGCGCTTGTTGGCGGTGGCTCTCGCCCCAAACCTGGCGAAATAACTTTGGCAGATAAAGGTGTGCTATTTTTAGACGAGATGCCAGAGTTTGACCGCAAAGTATTAGAAGTTTTACGCCAGCCACTCGAGTCTAAAACCATTACCATTAGCCGTGCCAATCAGCAATCAACTTTCCCTGCTAACTTTCAGCTCATTGCAGCTATGAACCCATGCCCATGCGGATACCACGGCGATACATCAAACCGATGCAATTGCCGACCAGAACAAATCCAACGTTATCAAGACAAACTATCGGGGCCTTTACTTGACCGTATTGATTTACACATCAACGTACCAGCCATACCCATTAGTGACTTACAAAACGCCAAAGCAGGTGAAACTTCTGCCGTTGTCCGCGAGCGCGTGGTATTGGCTTATGAGCGTCAAATTAATCGGCAAGGCAAAGCCAATAATGAGTTAACGCCTGCCCAGTTAGATGACATTGCCCAGCTTGGCGATACCGAAAAACAACTGATTGCAACTGCACAAAGTCGTTTAAACTTATCGGCACGGGGTTATCACCGTGTTTTACGCATTGCTCGCACTATTGCTGATTTAGCAGCAAGTGAACAAATTCAAACACCGCATTTAACCGAAGCGTTAAGTTACCGTGGTTAAAGCAACCTAATTATTTTCACGCTTCATTGCTTCAATTTTTTTATCCGTTTTGTATTGGCTTAACGCATAAACCGCCCAAATAGTTGCAGGCAACCAGCCAAGTATTGTAATTTGTAAAATTAGACAAACAATGCCTGCAAATGGTCTGCCAATCGTAAAAAATGTCAACCAAGGGAAAAAGAACGCAATTAATAAGCGCATAACACACCTCAACTTTTAAATTTATTTTAATAAAAACGCAACCATCTCGCCAAATGTATCAAACACATGTGTTGGGTTAAAATCTCGGATATCTTGCCCATAGTTATAACCATAAGACAACCCAAGTGTTTCCATACCAGCGTTTTTCCCAGCATAAATATCATTAAGCGAATCACCTATCATATAGCTGTTATTGGCGGATATATTCAACTGTTTACATACATGGTTTAACGCCATTGGGTTTGGTTTTTTTTCGCTAATGCTATCACCACCTAATGAGATTGCAAAAAACTCTGTCCAACCAAAAAAGTCTAAAATTGTTGGTACATACCGATAAGGCTTATTGGTAACCAATGCCATGGTATATCCATGCGCTGCTAACTGTTTTAAACCCTCACTTACACCTTCATAGGCAGTTGTATGCAATGCGGTTTGTTTGGCATAATGCTCAAAAAACAACGCTTGTGCATCATCCACTTGGGCATCGGTTGGTTCAGCATCTTTTGCACACTTTAAAGCCCGTTCAATTAACTTTCGTGAACCATTACCTACCCAGTTACGTACGTCATCAACCCCAAAAGTTTGTAAACCCAACTCGGCTAGCATGGCGTTAGTTGCATCTGCAATATCCGGTACACTGTCAATTAAAGTACCGTCTAAATCAAAAATAAGTAATTGTTTGTTCATCTTTATCCTTATACTATTTTAAATCATTTATTAATCAGCTCGTCATAGCATAGCAGAAGCTATCTGAAAATTTGCATTTTTTCATGGTTTAAAATCATAAAATCAACTGCCATTCATCGCTATTTTTTTGTTAAAATAGTAAGTTAATTCAATACCCAAATCATATAACCAATGAGCGCCAACTTATGACCACACCTATCATCAAACAAGACCGTATTTTAATCATCGATTATGGCTCACAATACAGCCAGCTCATTGCCCGCCGTGTACGTGAGGCAGGCGTTTTTTGTGAGATGTACCCTTACGATATCGACACGCAACGTATCAAAGAGTTTAATGCAAAAGGCGTGATTTTATCTGGTGGACCAGAAAGTGTCCATGCCGAGGGAAGCCCTAAAATCAATGAGGCTATTTTTGATTTGAATGTGCCCGTATTGGGTATTTGTTATGGCATGCAAGCCATGGCAAGCCGTTTTGGAGGCAAAGTTCACGCAAGTGATGTACATGAGTTTGGCGCAGCAAGCATTGATGTCATCACAAGCTCTGCTTTGCTTGATGGCATTGAAGATGCCCCTGCCAAACTGGATGTTTGGATGAGCCATGGTGATAAAGTGATTGAAGCACCGACGGATTTTAAAGTCGTTGCAAGCACCCCTAGTTGCCCAATTGCGGTGATGGCAAATGAAGACAAACAATATTACGGCATGCAATTTCATCCAGAAGTCACCCACACCCTGCAAGGGGAAGCCTTATTAGCACGATTTGTACATCAAATTTGTGGCTGTACCAATGCCTGGACACCAGAAAACATTATCGACATGCGTGTTGAACAAATCCGTGAACAGGTGGGTGATAAACACGTCATGCTTGGTTTATCTGGTGGGGTAGACAGCTCGGTTGTTGCCGCCTTACTTCACAAAGCCATTGGTGACCAGCTCACTTGCGTATTTGTTGATAATGGTTTGCTTCGTTTACACGAAGGCGACCAAGTCATGCAAATATTTGCCGAAAACATGGGCGTTAAAGTTGTGCGTGTTGATGCAGAAGAACGCTTTTTAACCGCCCTTGCCGGTGAGCCTGAGCCAGAAGCCAAACGCAAAATTATTGGTAAAACATTTATTGATGTATTTAGCGATACGGCACGCGAGCTAAAAAATGACGATGGCAGTGGCGTGGGAGTCGACTTCTTAGCGCAAGGCACAATCTACCCTGATGTCATTGAATCAGCAAAGTCACACCAAGGCAAAGCTCATGTGATTAAATCGCACCACAATGTGGGCGGATTGCCGGATGACCTCGCATTTGAGTTGGTAGAACCATTGCGTGACTTATTTAAAGATGAGGTTCGTAAATTAGGTATCACGCTTGGGCTACCGCACAAAATGATTTACCGTCATCCGTTCCCTGGTCCTGGTTTGGGGGTACGTATCCTTGGTGAAGTTAAAAAAGAATATGCCGATATTCTACGCCTGGCAGATGCCATCTTTATGCAAGAGTTGGAACGTTTTGATTGGTATGATAAAACCGCGCAAGCATTTGCTGTATTCCAACCAGTTAAGTCCGTTGGTGTGGTAGGTGATGCCCGCCGCTATGCTTGGGTCATTGCCCTGCGTGCGGTAGAAACGGTGGACTTTATGACCGCACGTTTTGCTCACTTACCATATGAGCTGATTGAGACGGTATCTAACCGCATTATGAATGAGATTGCCGAGGTTTCTCGCGTTACTTATGATGTATCAAGCAAACCACCTGCGACCATTGAGTGGGAATAACACCAGATAAAAATGGCTGATAGCATCTGCCACACATCAATGGAAACATAGCCGTAATAAAAAAACAAACCCCATACAAAATAATGGGGTTTATTTTTTTATGGCAGTGTAGAATTTGAATAAAGAGATTCTGTTTTTATCAAAACGGTAAAAAGTTTAATAGCACAAGGAGGTCATTATGGCTAAAACATTCTTAAAAAACTTAAATAAAATAGCATTAACAACCGCTCTAACAAGTAGCCTACTCGTTACTGGCTGTGCTACGTCAGAGCTGTTAAGCTCAAACAGTCATGTTTCTACCAATACAGTTGAACAAACCTTAGTAGAAGATCAAGTCGTTGCTTTTGGTAAACCAACCACCAAATTACCCAACATGCCTGCAAACAGTGTTGTGATTGTGGGCGAAAAAAACAGTTACGTGTTATCCGAAGGTGGTTTAGACTTAGTTAATCTATTAAGCACCCTAGATGCCAAAAGCATCAGTGTCGATAAAGCACTAAAGTTTTATTCCCCTAAAAATGACGGCTATTTTAGTGGCACAATGAAGTTGTCTTATGCCAAATTAAAAGATGAATTTAAACGCTCAGATTTGCAGTTTTTTTTACAAGAAGATGGAAAAGAATGCTCAACTGCAAGTGATAAACGTATTGGTGCACAACGTTTTTGCTTTAGCATCCCTATTAAAGGCGGGGTATTCCCACAGGTTAGCAATTTAAGATTATTGCAATCTAAGTTCCAAACATTAACCAAACCTTATTCTGTGTCTATTTACACAACCAGCACATCACAAAAAGTGGTAAAAAAAGAGGGAACAAACGCAGCCCAAAAGCTAGTATTGCTACCATTTGCGTTGGCATTTGATGTGATTACTTTGCCATTACAAATACTGGACTAGTAGCACAATATCGTAAATGCCTACTAATAAAATTTATCATCACCCAAAAGCCAGCTGTTAATCGCTGGCTTTTTAAGGTAAATAATTAACCACAAATTTCATTAAGTCTCTTGATAAATATCCATGCAACCACCATGTATATGCCAACTTATATCAATTTTACAACGACTTATTTTACTTAAAATAGCATAAGTGATGTTAAAGTTTCACATGAAACATCCTGCCAACTAAGTAATAGGAGAAACTCAAACATGAGCAAGCGTGACTTTTATGAAGTCTTGGGCGTAGATAAAAACGCTGATGAAAAGACCATTAAGCGTGCCTACCGCAAGCTAGCAATGAAATACCACCCAGACCGTAACCCAGATGATGCCGAAGCAGAAGAAAAATTTAAAGAAGCATCAATGGCCTATGAAGTATTAAGCGATGCCGAAAAACGCTCGGCTTATGATCGTATGGGGCATGCAGCCTTTGAAAACGGCATGGGCGGCGGCGGTTTTGGCGGTGCTGGTAATTTTAATGACATTTTTGGCGATATTTTTGGCAGTTTTGGCGATATTTTTGGTCAACAACGTGGTGGCGGTGGCGGCAGAGCTCGCCGTGGGTCTGACCTACGCTATGTGCTAGACTTAACACTTGAAGAAGCGGTTAAAGGCTGCAAGAAAGAAATCACTTTTACCGCCCCTGCAACCTGCGAAACTTGTGATGGCAAAGGTGCAGAAAACCCATCCGATGTGGTGACATGTGGCACCTGTCATGGTCAGGGTCAAGTGCGTATGCAGCAAGGCTTTTTTGCTGTACAACAAACCTGTCCTACTTGTGGTGGCTCTGGCAAACAAATTAAAAATCCATGTAAATCTTGCCATGGTAGCGGTGTTAAAGACAAGTCTAAAACCCTTGAAGTTAGCATACCTGCTGGTGTAGATGATGGTGACCGTGTTCGCTTAGCTGGCGAAGGTGAAGCCGGTGGTGCTGGTGTACAAAATGGCGATTTGTTTGTAGAAGTACGTGTAAAACCTCACAGTGTATTCACTCGTCAGGGCGCAGACCTGTATATGGATGTACCAGTAAGCATTGCCGATGCAACGCTAGGTAAAGAGGTAGAAATACCAACCCTTGATGGTAAGGTTAAAATTAAAGTTGCTGAAGGCACCCAAAGTGGTAAGTTATTGCGTGTGCGTGGCAAAGGCGTTACCCCAGTACGTACCAGCATGAAAGGTGATTTAATTTGCCGTGTGATTGTTGAAACCCCTGTTAACCTAAACAAGGAACAAAAAGAGCTATTAAAACAGTTTCAGGATAGTTTAGATGGCGATAACTCCCATAAACAGTCGCCGCAGAAGAAATCATTTTTTGATAAGTTAAGTGATTTGTTTGATTAAAAGCCAGTCGATTAGTTAATTAGTGTTAATGGTTGTATCTTGCTGGGCTAAAAAAAGCCCAGCTTTTTACTTTTAATCACTCAGAAAACTGTTTACCTAACTTTAAATATTTAGGCTTTAAAACGCCTTTTAACTTGGCATAAGGTACAGTAAATTCGGGCATACCGGCTGCATAAGGTCCAACCTCATATGGTTGATGTAAAAAACTTAATCCCTCAGGCGTAAAAGTTACATTATTAGTTAATCTAAATTTCCAGTACGCTTTGTGTTCACTTGGCGTCATACCTTGTTCAATAATCCACTTATCAAACTCTGCTTCAACCAGCTTACTTAATACCGGTTTTTGATTAGCTATTAATATATCATCTAAGCCAATTTCTTGTTTTAAGTCACTATCGAGTATTGAATAAAACACAAACCCCATACCATGAGCGCCACCAAAGTAATCATACCCACCAATAGAGAATAACTCTAAAGATCCCACATGACCTAAATAAGCAGGTTCGACACTTTTAGAGTAAGGCAGACCTTGGCTTCCTGACATATCTTCAATCTGACTTTTAGCAAAGTTATCTAATGTTGTTTGCACTTCTTTGGGTACATTAACATGATAGTCAACAAAACTAACCGGCTGGTACTTTGCATCTCCCGCTATAAGTTGATTAACATTTTGGTTAATCAGTGTGTTTATCCATGGTTGCGTACTATTAATATAGCTTACTTCTATTGTTGGGCAGTTATCATGTTTTAAGCAAACATCTGAAACGGAATCAGGAAGTTGATGATAATATTGCTGTACATTAACTAACAAGCCTGAAGCCTGCGCCATATTGCTGCTCAAAAATAAGGTTGAAAAAAGGGCGCTCGTTGATAACAAGGTTTTAATATGGTTTTTCATAATCGTATTCTCAAGTTGTATACTGGTTTTTTTAAAAAAACATTCCGCCTATTCAGTTAGATAGCTATGGCTAATTAACTATGCCTTAAACTTGTCACCGGCTAAGCCTTTCACCGTATTTAAAATATCGGCAGGCAATACAACTGTTTTGGCATTGTCAGACTCAGCCATATCACGCATGGCTTTAATGTATTTTTCACCCAATAAATAGATGATTGGCATTTCTTCTTCGCCCACCGCATTAGTAATCAAACGGATAGACTCTTCTGAACCTTTTGCCAATACAACTTGTGCCTCTGCATCACGGCGAGATGCTTCAAGACGACCATCAGCCTCTAAAATAGCCGCTTGTTTTTGACCATCGGCACGGGTAACCGTAGCACGGCGTTGGCGTTCTGCCGCAGCTTGTTCTTCCATCGCCATTTGCATGGTAGATGATGGATTGATGTCTTGAATCTCGACTGTTTTTAGGGTGATACCCCAATCTGCAATATCATTAGAAATGGCAGCCTTTAGTTCTGCTTTAATCTGATCACGGTTAGATAATGCATCATCTAGGTTCATCTCACCCACAATAGAACGTAGCGAGGTTTGCACAAGGTTACGGATACCGAGCTCATAATCCTCAATACCATAAACTGCACGCTCTGGCTGCACAATATTAATATAAGCCACTGCATTGGCAATAATCACCACGTTGTCACGCGTAATCACATCTTGCGACGGGATATCCAATACAATGTCTTTGGTAGTTACTTTGTAGGCAACATCATCTATGTAGGGGATGACTATATTAAGCCCTGGTTCTAAGGTTTTTTGATACTTACCTAACCGTTGTACAATCCATTTATAACCTTGAGGTACAATACGCACCCCTTTGAAAATTGTCACAACGACCAAGGCAACCAGTACGAGTAAAATAAAACTAAATTCCATGATATTATCCTTTAATTATTCTAAATATTGTGTTTCGCTTGAAACTTTAACTCATTTGCTGTGTATCATTTAGTCAGCTCAACAACCAACTCATTACCCAAAATTTGAGTCACAATCACTTTATCACCAATGTTAATTTCTTCTCCATTGGTACGGCATTGCCATTCGGTAGCACCTGCCATTGGTACACTAAAGCGGACTGTGCCAGCCTTTTGTGACATCGGCTTTGTGATGATAATACCTGTTTCGCCAATGATGACACTGGCACCCAAACCTGCTTTTGTTTTATCTACCGCCAGCGGTTTTATAAACTTAAACCAAGCAAACACACAAATGATTGATAGTATTAACCACAAAACGACCTCTACACTTGTAGAAAGCGGTAATAGCCAAGCAATAATGGCAACCGCAATTGCAGCAACCCCAAACCAAAGGGTAGCAAAAGTAAACGTAAACATTTCTACAATTAGTAAAACAACACCAAATGCAAACCACTGCCAAGGTTCTATTATCATTGTGATACCTCTTTACCATTTTAGTTAGATACTAACACTTTACCATATTTTAATACTTGAGAATCACTATCATGTTAAAAATTAATGAAAAATAGTTTAAAAAAAACGCCCTCAAAATGAGAGCGTTTTAATCGATTATTAAACGGTTGCTTATTTATCTTCTTTTACTTCAGTAAACTCGGCATCTACCACGTCATCATTGGCATTGCTAGTACCTGCATCCGCATCAGCACCTTGTGCAAACTGACTAGGATCCATACCCTCTGCGCCTGCACCAGCTTCTGCATAAATCTTCTGACCAATTGGTAAGAAGGCATTATCTAACGCTTCTAGCTTAGCTTTGATGTCATCTACATCATCTTCTTTTGTTGCCAGTTCTAACTCACTAATCGCCGCTTCAACTGCTGACTTCTCATCGTCAGTAACTTTGTCTTCAGCATCTTTTAGTGCTTTTTGTACTGCGTGGATACGTCCATCAGCTTCGTTACGTACTTGCGCAAGCTCTGCAAATTTTTCATCTTCTGCTGCATTTGCCTCTGCATCACGTACCATTTGCTCGATTTCATCATCCGACAAACCAGAGTCTGCTTTAATTTGGATGCTTTGCGCTTTACCAGTACCTTTATCAGTCGCTGAGATATTCATGATACCATCAGCGTTAATATCAAAGGTAACCTCAATTTGAGGAACACCACGTGGTGCTGGTGGAATCTCGGTTAAGTCAAAGTTGCCTAGCAATTTGTTTTGCTTAGCTACTTTACGCTCACCTTGATAAACCTGAATCGTTACCGCTGGCTGGTTGTCTTCTGCTGTTGAGAACACTTGTGATTTCTTAGTAGGAATCATGGTGTTTTTCTCAATAATCGCTGTCATCACACCGCCCATGGTTTCGATACCTAAGGTTAGTGGCGTTACATCAAGTAGTAGTACATCTGTTTTATCACCAGATAGTACCGCACCTTGAATTGCCGCACCCATCGCAACCGCTTCATCAGGGTTAACATCTTTACGTGGCTCTTTACCAAAGAAGGCTTTAACCGCTTCTTGCACTTTAGGCATACGGCTTTGACCACCAACTAAAATAACGTCATCGATATCACTTGCAGACAAACCTGCGTCTTCTAATGCAGTTTTACATGGCGTAATCGTACGCTGTACTAGCTCTTCTGTTAAGCTTTCTAACTTAGCACGGCTAATGGTTACTACCAAGTGTTTAGGGCCACTTGCATCTGCTGTGATGTATGGCAGGTTTACTTCGGTACTGGTAGAGCTAGACAGTTCAATTTTTGCTTTTTCTGCCGCTTCTTTAAGACGCTGCATCGCTAATGGATCACCTTTTAGGTTCACGTCATTTTCTGATTTGAACTCTTCTACTAGGTAGTCGATTAACGCCAAGTCAAAGTCTTCACCACCTAAGAAAGTATCACCATTGGTTGCCAATACTTCAAACTGCTGCTCGCCATCTACATCTGCCACTTCAATGATTGACACGTCAAAAGTACCACCACCTAAGTCATAAACAGCTAATGTGCTATCGCCCGCAAATTTTTTGTCGCTACCATAAGCAAGTGCTGCTGCTGTTGGCTCGTTGATGATACGTTTTACATCTAGACCAGCAATTTTACCTGCATCTTTAGTTGCTTGACGTTGGCTGTCGTTAAAATAAGCAGGTACAGTCACAACTGCTTCTGTTACAGCTTCACCAAGGTAGTCTTCGGCTGTTTTCTTCATTTTCTTTAAAACTTCTGCCGAGATTTGAGGTGGTGCTTGTTTTTTGCCATCAATTTCTACCCATGCATCGCCATTGTCTGCTTTAACAATTTTGTATGGCACCATGCCAATATCTTTTTGTACGGCTTTGTCATCAAAACGACGACCAATAAGACGCTTAACTGCAAATAATGTGTTGGTTGGGTTGGTAACTGCCTGACGTTTTGCAGACTGACCTACCAAAGTTTCACCATCTTTAAATGCAACGATAGACGGAGTTGTACGACCACCTTCTGCGTTTTCGATGACTTTAACTTTGTCACCTTCCATTACTGATACACATGAGTTGGTTGTACCTAAATCGATACCAATTACTTTACCCATAATAAATACTCCAATTGTTTTAAAATTTGTTAGGTTTAAAAGTTAGAACAAGAGGTCTATGGCGATTCAATACGATGATGATTGAATGTTGCTTAGACGTTGTGCTTGCATGATACCTATATCGGTTTTATGGGTTTGGTTTTCAAGTTTTATATGAAAAAAATGTTAAAAAAATAGGCAAAAAGTGTGGATGAGTGGATTTTTTCTGGTTTTGCTTGTTCGTCTCACGGCTTTTTTAAATGCCTTACACTAAGACTAATAGCCATGTTTTATTATGAGTAGTACCGAATGTTTAGCCTAGGTTCTTAAAATTAATTTCGACTAATTTGATTTTTATAAGTTTTAATAATGTCATAAACTTTTTGAGCGTTTTCAATATCTTTGAATGCAGGCGTTTCTTCAAGCCGTTTTGCACCCATTGCTTGATAAGCAGCATCTTGATTATATCTGCTTGCTAAAAAACGACTCCCTTTACCAACATAATCTAATAAAATCTTACCGTATCCCGAACCTTGTTGTACTAGATCCAATCTTTGTAAATCTTCATATCTAATTATTATAGGCAACTCTTTCGGATAGTCTTGACGAATAAATACTCGATGATTACTCAGAACATAATATGTTTGTTTTCTACGTTTAATATCACCCACTAATCTAGAATATAATATCGAGATTGACAAAAATAGAAAAAATATCGCTGTAACTGCCATACCATCCGTTGTACTAACAGAAATGTATAATAAAAACGCTGCAAAAATAAATATAAAAATCATTAAAGGGAAAAATAATAAATCTGACAATCGTAAAACAAAACCCTGCTTTGGCTGACCTGTCCAAATTAAATGTTCAGTATCACCTAGTAACGGCTCAAATAAGCTGGCTATCTCTTTATCTACTTCAATCTCACTTATTTTTTGTTCTACTTGCATTAGATACCCTTTATCACGCCAACCAAATAAAAAGCCAGACTTTAAATCTGGCTTTTTATCATATCAAAAACTTTAAACAAGGGTGTAATTTAACATTAAGCCCCAACTTGTACCATTGCAGGGCGGATAGAGCGCCCATGCAGTGTATAACCTTTTTGTAGTACCACGCCTACCATATCTGGCTCTGCATCTGGGAAGATGCCTACCGCTTCATGAAAATCTGGGTTAAACTTCTCGCCCAATGGGTCAACCACTTCTAAGCCATTTTTAGTTAATACAGATATCAAAGACTTATGGGTTAACTGTAACCCTTCTAAAACCGCACCTTCTGCACCGCTTTGCTCGGCACTGGCAATCGCACGCTCAAAGTTATCGACTACTTCTAAAAGCTCTTTGGCAAACTTTTGTAAGGCAAACTTTTTGGCTTTGTCGGTTTCTTGCTCCATGCGGTTAATGGCATTGTAAGACTCGGCATTGGCACGGGCTTGCCCTTCTTTAGCTTGTTGCACTTCGCCTTCTAACTCGGCAATGCGTGCTTGTAGCTGTTCAGTTTCACTTAGCTCTACAGGTTCTGCTTGTGCTTCCTCTGTTGTTTCATCAACTGTATTTTCTGCCATATCTTGGGTTTCTTCTACAAGGTTTTCGTTTTCTATGCCATTTTGTTGTTGGCTCATGGTAACTCCTGTGCTTTTACAAATATTTTTGCTTATGCATTTATTACAAAATTTTTTACTGACTAATTGATATAGGTAATGCAATGTTTTTTCAAGTGGTAGGCACTAATAAATAATAAAAAAAGATAAGACTGCTTTTAGCCTTATCTTTTTAACTTAAACCAATCATTAACACTAAGTTTCACATGAAACATTAAGCCAGGTTTTTAACCTTTCTTTTTTCTGGCTCTACGCTTCTTTTTAGGTTTATTCATCTCACTTGCCTGCAAGTGTGCAACCAAATCAAAATCTATCTGTAAACTGTCCATATTCACACCTGCCACCTTAATTTTTAGGCTATCGCCTAAGCCGTAAAGTGTGCCACCGTCACCCAATAGCTGCTGGGTTTTTTCATCAAAAGTAAAGTAGTCATTACCCAAGTTGGATATATGAATAAGCCCATCTACAAACAAGTTATCTAAGGTAACAAACAAGCCAAAGCTCGTAACGGCAGATACTGTACCCACAAACTCATCGCCCAAATGGTCCCGCATGTAGTGGCATTTTAACCAGCTTTCTACAAATCGGCTGGCTTCTTCTGCTCGGCGTTCGGTATCTGAGGTTTGCTCACCTGCCTCGTCCAATTCAAAGTCCATTACAGGTTGTTTGCTTTTGGTTACTTTCGCTTTAATGGCACGGTGCAACATTAAGTCAGGGTAACGGCGGATTGGCGAGGTAAAGTGGCTGTATTCATCATACGCCAAACCAAAATGCCCAATATTGGTTGGTGCATAATTTGCTTGCATCATAGACCGTAGCAACATACTGTGGATACTAACCGCATCTGGGCGTTCTTTTGTTGCCTCGATGATACGTTGGTAATCTGCCTGTGTTGGGTTTTCTTCAGGGAAGCTAATACCAAAGTTCTTCGCATATTCATGCACACGCATAGACTTAGTTGCATCTGGTTTGTCATGATTGCGGTAAAGCACAGGTAGCTCATGCTCTAAACCAAATTTTGCCGCTGCCGTATTAGCAAGTAGCATACATTCTTCAATCAGCTTATGCGCATCGCCACGAGTACGCGGCACAATGGCATCAATTTTGCCATCTTCAGCAAATTTGATGTACACCTCTGGCGTTTCAAACTCCATCGCATGGCGTTCTTCTCGTTTTTTAGTGAGCACGCCATAAAGTTGGTGTAATACGTCTATCGACTTCTTAACGTCTTTATTGCCTGTTAGGCTATCAGGTACTGTATCCAATTTACCGTCAAAATAGTCGTTAACTTGGTTATAGGTTAAACGAGCCTGCGAGTGCATCACTGCAGGATAAAACTCATAACCTGTTACGTTACCAGCACGAGACACTTTGATATCAGCAACCATACATAATCGATCAATCTCTGGGTTTAATGAGCATAAGCCGTTAGACAAAACCTCTGGCAACATTGGCACAACATGATGCGGGAAGTACACCGACGTACCACGCTCGTATGCCTCGTGGTCAAGCGGTGAGTTTGGTGTGACATAGTGGCTGACATCGGCAATGGCAACCACCACACGGTAATTACCGCCAGCACGTTTTTGGGCAAACACGGCATCATCAAAATCACGTGAGTCCTCACCATCAATGGTAACCAATGGCAACTCTCGTATGTCTTTACGCCCTTTAAAATCTTTATTGCTTGGCTCAACATAGCCATTGGCTTGTTTCATTACCGCTTTGCTAAACTCATGTGGGATGTCGTAATTAAGCAAAGTGGTTTCGATGATTACTTCACGGTCGTTGTCATCTGTCATTGCCTCGGTAATCTCGCCGTTAGCAAATTCTTGCTGAGTTGGGTAATCGCTAATTTTAACCTTAACGGGATGGTCTAACATGGCACCCGTATTTTTTACGCTTTCTTCTGTGACCATAATCGGCTGGTGCGAGTTAGGGCTAGCCAGCGCTACTAAATAGCCGTCATCATCTTGCTGCAGTGTCCCAATAAAGTTGTCTTGTGAGCGTTCAACCACTTCAAGCACACGCCCCTCGGTGCGTCCTTTATTGTCGGTTAGCGTTGCCACGGCGTTAACGATATCGCCATTAAAAACCCAGCGCATTTGTTTTTCATGCAAAAACAGGTCTGGCATGTCTTCTAACACCACAAAACCAAAGCCTTTGGCATGGGCAGAAACCACACCGGTCACCACATCTTCTTCTTTAATGGCTTTAAACAAGTCTGGCTTACCACGTTTACCGTACTGGCACATTACTTGTCCATCACGGGTCATCGCTTTTAGTCGATTGCCAAGGGCTTCAAACTGCTCGGCATGGTGTTTGTTGTCAATACCAAAGGCATCAGCAAGTTGGTTTTTAGTCGCATCGCCATGCTTGGAAGATTCACACAAGCCGGCAAGCGTTTGCATAATCAACAATCGGCTTGGGATTGGATTATCATATTTACTTGCTTCTGCTTTTGCGTTTGGATCGTTCCAGATATTACTAACTTTATTTTTGTTTGACTTTGCCATAATTTACCGTGTAGGTTTAGCACACTTTTAAGTTTATAACTTTTTGGGTTGATAAGTTTATAAAGTGCTACTTGATTTAGTCTGTTCTTATGGCTCTATCTTATCACCAATCACACCAGTTTAATAGCTTACCGCTTTAAGATACACAAATGCACCACAAACATTTATATAAATAAACAAAGTTTATGGTTGCCACGCACGTATCATTGTATAATTAATGTGTTTATTAACGCAAAATAGCAAAATCTTTTATCTATCCATCTTATTATCATTTAAGTCATTATATGCCAAAAACCAAACTAATATTTGCAGGCACACCCGAGTTTGCTGCGGTAAGCTTGCAAGCTTTAATCGACAGCCAAGACGAATTAAACATCGACATTGTTGCCGTTTATACTCAGCCAGACCGCAAGGCAGGGCGAGGACAAAAAGTAACACAGTCTGCCGTTAAGCAGGTCGCCTTAGCACATGGTATCTGTGTTGAACAACCAGAAACCTTTAGCAAAGCCAAAGAAGGCGGCTTAGTTTCACGTGAAACTTTAGCAAACTATAATGCGGATGTTATGGTTGTGGCTGCCTATGGTTTAATTTTGCCAGTTGGCGTATTAAACACCCCTAAACTGGGCTGTATTAATATCCATGGTTCATTATTACCTCGTTGGCGAGGTGCTGCACCTATCCACCGTGCTATTTTAGCCGGCGATACGCAAACGGGCATTACCATCATGCAGATGGATAAAGGGCTAGACACAGGTGATATGCTATATAAGTTGGCTTGCGACATTGCAGAGACAGACACCACAGCTAGCCTGCACGACAAACTGGCAGAACTTGGGGCTACTGCGGTTAAAACCGTACTGGCTGATTTGCCAAGCTACCAAGCAAAGGCTGAAAAACAAGATGATAACCTTGCCAATTATGCCGACAAGTTAAGCAAAGAAGAAGGACAAATTGACTGGAACAAACCAGCAGGTGAGATTGCTCGCCAAATTCGTGGTATGTTCCCTTACCCAAGCACTTTTAGTTTTATTAATGGCAAACGTGTTAAAGTGATTGAGTCACTGCCATTAAATGAGAGCCAACCAACAGATGAGATGGCAGGGACGATTATCAGCGTGGGTAAAAAAGCCATTTTAGTCGCTTGCGGTAAAGACTCAAATGATCAAGGTACAACCCTGCGTTTAACCAAATTACAGTTTGCAGGTGGTAAAGCGTTAACGGCAGAACAAATTTGTACTGGTAATAAACTAAATGATGGCGATAAATTTGATTTGTAAGCTTTGATAAATGAGTTTTAATGTATGAAAACACCAAACACCCCAACCAACACAGATAATTCACGCACAGCGGTGATAAAAACCCTGATTAACGTCCAGCAGGGGTTGTCACTTAGCAACATGCTTGATGGCTTGCTGGCAGAAGTGGCAGAAAATAGCAAAGGTTTTGTACATAACCTATTGCTTACCAGCCTGCGCCATTGGCACGCAACTGCCCGCTTATTAGATAGCCTTGCCGACAAGCCCATTGACGAAATAGAGGTTCGTACCACCATTCAAGTGGGCATTACTCAGCTCATTTATCTTGAAACGGCTGACCATGCCTCAATTTTTGAAACAGTAGAATCGGTTAAACAACTGGGCTTTGAGCGTGCATCAGGTTTGGTCAATGCCATATTACGTAAAGTTGCCAAAAACCCAGCTAAGTACCGTAAAGCCTGCGATAAAAAACACAGCCTACCAAACTGGCTTGCTAAACAGCTAAAACAAGATTGGCGAGACCAATATAACGAGTTATGCAAAGGCATACGTGTGCCTGCCCCCATGTTTTTGCGTGTCAATGCCCGCCAGTCAGGCTTGCAAGATTATGCCCATAAGCTACAACAAACCGAAATAGAGCATGAGATACTTACGTTATCAACTGCTTTAAATGGGCTTAATGACAATCAAGAAGCCGTTATAAGCCCTATCCGCCTAACACAGTCTCAATCTATCTCTAACCTACCAAACTTTGATACCGGTATGGTGAGCGTACAGGACGCGCATGCCAGTATTGCAGGTAGCATGGTTAAAACCATTGCTCAGGATATGCTTGCAAACAACCCTAACAATCATTTGCACATATTAGATGCGTGCACCGCACCAAGTGGCAAGCTGGCGCATTGTTTAGAGCTGTTTGACAAAACAGACATCACCCCTGTTGTTGCCAAAAAAATTGGGGTGGATAAAACAGGCAATGATAAGGTCAAGTTGATTCATTCAGAGGCGCCGTCTAAACTCACATTCACGGCAATTGACAGCGAGGCAAATAGATTAGAACGCAGTAAGCAAACTTTAGCGCGTTTAGCACTAACTGATGAGGCATTGCTAATTTGTGCTGATGCCACCAGTTGGCAAGCAGATACAGAAAATACTGAGCAGTTTGATGTTATTTTGTTAGATGCGCCATGCACGGCAACAGGGGTTATGCGCCGCCATCCTGATATTGGTTTGCTTCGTCAAGAAGATGATGTAGAACAAACGGTAAGCCTGCAAAAACAGATTTTGCAAAACTTATGGCAACAATTAAAACCAAACGGGGTTTTGATTTATGCCACTTGCTCTATTTTAAAAGATGAAAACGAGACCCAAATGTTGGCGTTTTTGGCAGACCATAGCGATGCCAATGAGGTTAAAATTAATGCAGATTGGGGCATTGAACAAGCAGTTGGACGCCAATGTTTGCCAATAGATGGTGACTTGAATAAAAGTGGTGGCGATGGCTTTTATTATGCGGTGTTGAGGAAGGGTTGATAGTTCGATTAAGTGAGTAGAGTGCGTTCTACTCACCACAAAACAATCTCATTAAATGGTGCGTGGAAAACACTCTACTTACTAGCTAGTTTTATTAGTGCCTCGGCGGCAATTTTATTACGATATTCATCAGCAGATTTTGGAGAAATTTGTTCTAGTTCCTCTAAACTCAAATCGCTGTATGATTCTGCATAATCTAGCAGAGTTGTATAGTCATTGGCAGTTAACAAATTATTTTCAGATAGTGACCAAATTGCATCATAAGCAACCCATTCGTCTTGGTCTTTTATTGATTCTCTAATGTAATCTACATTGTCTTGTGCAAATTCTGCACCAATAAATCTTGTTACTGTAAGCATTGCACGCCTTACAAAAGCACTATTATTGCTCTTAAACTCCTCAAATATAGCTTGTACTCTAATATCTGGGTAAAGCTTTTCCATTTCTCGAGATAATGAAAATATCTCTATTGGCATACATATTTCTTGTTTAGACAAAGCTCTTAATCTAACTTTAAGAGACAAAATTTTTAAGAATTTGATAGCCCTCTCCTCTTGCGCCTAATACCTTACTATAAGGGCATAAATGCTTAGATAATCTTATCGAAAAATCTTGTAGCATTCGTTCCACACACCGCAAAATAACTTAGCTATTCCTCATAAAATGGTGCGTAGAGCGCATCTTACTTAACTCGTTTTGCCTCAAAAAACAGTAGATACTTATATCAATGAAAGCACAGGCAAAACTAAACGAAATTACCATTTTCATCCAGTGCCTGACTTGTTATGACTCTAGCATGTTTACCACATTCCATCCATCATAACAGGGTAGGTAATTGGCTTATAGTCACTAAAGTCTACATCTCTTACATGGGTAAAATCAGTCCAAAGCAAGCCAGCACCTTTAAGCCATTTTGTAGGTTTAACACGGTCTTCAATTTTCTTTATTTCTTCTTTTGTTGCTGGTCTAACTGGTCCTGCTTTACCATAAAGCCGAACGCCAGGATGTGATACAAACTTGCCTTTAATCAGTGAGCGTAACCAAAACATACGACCTGCATTAACTGCCATGATACAAATATTAGGATTTGAGTCGATATTTTCTCCCATTTTTACAGCATAATGATCGAAAAAATATCCGGTTAAATCGTCACGAAGAAAAACCGTACCCACTGGCGTGATATGTGGCGAACCGTCGGGGTTAACCGTTGCGATAGAGCAATAAATCGTAGATGCTTGACCTTCTTCAAGGACTTTTTTAACTTTTTGCCAGTTTTCTTGAATGCTCATAAATTTTCCTTTTTTAATTCATAACGTGGGCTTCTCTGCCATTTTGACTGAGCTTTAAATCATTAAATAACCAGTTAACTATATGGAAAAAATTTAATAAAAACAAGTAGTCGACTTTATAACCAATGTCATGGCAATAATTAAAACCAAACGGGGTTTTAATTATTGCCACTTGCTCTATTTTAAAAGATGAAAACGAGACCCAAATGTTGGCGTTTTTGGCAGACCATAGCGATGCCAATGAGGTCAAGATTGACGCAGATTGAGGCATTGAACAAGCAGTTGGACGCCAATGCTTGCCAATAGATAGCGACTTAAACAAAAGCGGTGGCGATGGCTTTTATTATGCGGTATTGAGGAAGGTTTGATAGTTAAATTATAGTGTGAGTAGTAAGCTGGTGCGTAGAACGCACTCTACTTAAATTTTTAGAGTACCTTACGCCTCTCTCTAGAAAGTGAATTTAAAAATAATCCTACAATTATCAACCCAATTATAGATTCAAGTCCAACTAAAAAACGATTTAAACCAGATATTGGAACAATATCTCCATAACCAAGCGTTGTTATTGTCACAACACTTAGATAAAGCATTCTATTAAAACTACCACTAGCTTCAGAAGGAAAACCTTTTTTAGCAGCCACATACCCTTTTATTTTTTTATCAAGTGTTAAAGGTGTTTTGAACCAATGTATATCGCCATAATAAGACAAAGCTTGAGGGGTCAAAGCTTCAAAGTTGTTTTCTTTATCAAAAATTGGTCTTGTTGTTTGTAAAAAGTGAGTTGAATAACACTCATTTTTTTCAGTACAGGTAATAAGTTCTTCATTCAATTTGAAATTTAATTCCACATTCATACTTACCATAGCATTATCTTTTTCAAAAACTGTCAATACAGTAAATCCGATATTGTTATCGAAATGCCTTAATGAATGAACTTCAAACTCATCTTTGAGCAGCGTCCAACCATCATAGTTTGCAGGTGAAAAGTTAGTAACAGTGACTAATGAAGATTCAATAGAATTAAGAATTTCAATTGCATCTTCATTTAGGTTTTTCTCAAATTGTGAAGTGGTGTGATAAAAGCCTGTACTATTCATTTTATAAACAACGGCAAAAATTAATATTGTTATAAAATAACTTAAACCCCAGCCTAGACTTGGTATTTTTGCTAAAGCATCGGAAGTTTTAAGTAGTCTTTTCGTAAAATTTTGCAAACCACTGTTTCTCATAAGTAAGGTGTTTTACCCAATAATCACTTGCTGTCTAGTACGTTCGAGTTGCGCTTTTATCCATGCAGGATTGTATATTTCAAACTGCACGTCATTAGGGTTGCCTAGCTCAAACGAAGGTTTTATTAGCTTTGCACCCATTTCATCTGCAACATCAAAAAATGCTTGCGCCACCTTATCCCATGCAGTTGCCGCAAGTTTGGTTATCTCATCTTCTGGAAATTGCTCAAGTTTCCATTCGCGTTGAACACAAGTATATTCACCTCCACCATCTTCTTCGGTATATAAAATACCAAGAAAGTCAGAATTTTTTGCAGCATGAGCAATATATCTTTTTATCCCTTCTTCACTATCACTAAGAGGATCAATCGGTATATTTAATCCTAACTTCATACCTCGACCACGAGTAAACCCAACGCTACCTTTACTTGCTGGTTTCAGCATAGATTTATGAACAACTAAATTACGTTGCTTGTATAAAAAGTGAATCAATGGGTCTTCAGAAAGTTCAGATTTTTTACTAGCAACTAACGATTTGAGTCTTTCGTCGCCTTGAACTTCCATTGTAACCATCTGCATTATTTCTTTTAGAGTTCTCAAAAAGGAGTTTAAAGACCACCGAAATTTATCGGCTTTATGGTAGTTTTCTTCCATTAAGCGAATATACCATGCAGCTTCATCTATTCTATCGAATGAAGAAGATAATGAATCAAATACTTTTCGGTTTAGGCAGTTCTTCATACGTGACTTCCAGCTAAGAGCTAACAATTTATTATCTATCCATACTAGCACCAATATAGCACGCTAACAATATGATTTAAAAAGACATAGTAGGTTGGCGTCGAGGTAACGAGACCCAACTCAGAAGAGAATAAGGTCGCACTCGGTGCGTTTTAGCCCTGATGGTAGTGGTATTGAAATTTAGGCTGTGGCGATTGCGAATAAGGTTAAGAGTGGTTGCTTGAATAATGAAACACCATTAACCTAATGAGCAACGCCACAGACAAATTGAAATAAAAGCGGACAGCAGGATTAGCTACAAATAAATTTTATACATAACAATCATATAAATAGTTCCGCATAAGGCTTGAGTTTTTGTATAATGGTTAAAAAATGATTGATAACTAAGTTAGTAGGTAAAAAATGAAATATATCAGCACGCGTGGTCAAACCGAGCCAATGGCATTTAGTGATGTGCTTTTAATGGGTTTAGCACCAGATGGCGGTTTGATGTTGCCAGAGCAATATCCTCAAATTGATGCAGCCAAGTTAAATGAGTGGCGTAACCTTAGCTACCAAGCGCTTGCTTATGAGATTATGAGCCTGTTTGCAACCGACATTGCCAGCGATGATTTAAAAGACATTGTAAACCGCACCTACACGGTAGAAGCATTTGGCAATGAAGACATTGTGCCTGTGCGTGAGCTTGGCAACGGCATACACATACTTGGGCTATCTAACGGACCTACGCTTGCATTTAAAGACATTGCCATGCAGTTTTTGGGCAATGCGTTTGAATATGTGCTTAAGCAAAAAGGCGAGCGTATTACCATTATTGGTGCAACCAGTGGCGATACGGGCAGTGCGGCAGAATACGCCCTGCGTGGTAAAGAAAACGTAGAAGTATTTATGCTGTCTCCTCAAGGTAAAATGAGTGAGTTTCAGCGTGCGCAAATGTACAGCCTAACTGATAAAAACATCCATAACATTGCTATTGACGGCATGTTTGATGATTGCCAAGACATTGTTAAAGCCTTGCAAGAAGACGCAGACTTTAAAGCAAAATACAGCTTAGGTACGGTTAACTCTATTAACTGGGGTCGTATTTTGGCGCAAATCGTTTATTACTTTAAAGCCTACTTTGCAACCACTAGCACAAACGAGCAAAAAGTGAGCTTTTGTGTGCCGTCTGGCAACTTTGGTAATATTTGTGCAGGGCACATAGCACGTGAAATGGGCTTACCTGTTGAGCGATTGATTGTAGCAACTAACGAAAATGACGTACTAAACGAGTTTTTTAACGGCGGTAGCTACCAACCACGCCCAGCAGACAAAACTTACGTAACCTCTAGCCCGTCTATGGATATTTCTAAAGCCTCTAACTTTGAGCGTTTTATTTATCTGCTTTTAGGTAAAGACACACAAAAGGTAAATGAGCTGTTTCAGGGCGTTAAGTCTGGCAAAGGCTTTGAGTTGGCTGAGCTTTCACAAACCATTAATGAGCGTTTTGGCTTTGCAGCAGGTAAATCTACCCACGCAAACCGTTTGGCAACCATTAAAGCGGTTTACGAGGCAACGGGTGATTTAATAGACCCACACACTGCAGATGGCGTTAAAGTGGCTAAAGAACTACAAAAAAATGGCGAAATTATTGTATGTGCAGAAACCGCATTACCTGCTAAGTTTGCAGAAACCATGCAGGAAGCCATTGGCGAAGTAGCCATACCACGCCCAGCACACACGCAAGATATTGAAAGCCTACCACAGCACGTGATAAAACTTGATAACCAAGCAAGCTTAGTGGCTGATGAGATTGTTAAACACGTTGAACCAATTGCCTAGTTTTCATAAAAAATTGTGTGTAAAACTTGTTTGTAAAAGCTGTGTGTAGAATGTAAGAGGTTTCATGTGAAACTTCTTACAATTAGAGAATATTTTATGACAAAATACTTTTAAACAACTATGTTATATACAAATAAAAAACGCACTCTAATATGAGTGCGTTTTTTATTGCTGTAATCTAAGTCTATAGTTAGTAATAAACCAAATTAAGATTTAGAAGCGCTATAAATCATATCAATTGTAGCATCCATTGTGCTGGCAAACTCGTCTTCACTTTGTGCTTTTGCCAAACCTTGGGTAAATGCACGAGAGAAGCTAGCAATAATACCTTTGTTATCTGTTAAACGCTGGCAAGATTCATCACGAGAATAACCGCCAGACAACGCCACCACTTTTAATACTTTAGGGTGGTCAATCAATTCTTGATAAAAGCCCGCAACCTCTGGCAATGTTAGTTTAAACATAACTTTTTGATCTGCTGGTAGTTCATCAAGATGCTTTAAAAAGCTTGCTTTTAATAATGCTTCAGACTCTGCTTTGTCTGCACTTTCAATATTAACTTCTGGCTCAATAATTGGCATAAAACCTTTTGCCAAAATGCGTTTTGCAACATCAAACTGCTGGCTAACAACGGCTTCAATTGCATCTGCATTGGCTGTATGGATAACCGAGCGCATTTTAGTACCAAAAATAGGGTATGCTTTGGCTTTATCTAACAAGGCTTCTAAGTCTGGCATTGGCTTCATTAGCTGTACGCCGTTTTCTTCATCTGCCAAACCTTTATCTACCTTTAAAAAAGGCACAACGTTTTTATCTTCCCACAAGTAGTTTGCCGTTGGTTTGCCGTTTACTTGTCTGTCCATGGTGTTTTCAAACAAAATTGCACCCAAAACACGCTCAGATGTAAAAGCATCACACGTCATAATGCGTGTGCGCATCTCGTGTACTTTGGTAAACATTTCTTCTTCATTGGTGTATTCATCTTCATTCACACCATATATTTTTAGTGCTTTTGGTGTGCTGCCACCACTTTGGTCAAGGGCTGCGATGAATCCATCATCATTGGCAATACGTTGCGTTTGTTCTGAAAAACTCATCGGTAAAAACTCCTGTGAGTAAATAAAACGAATTAAAATTATAAAATTCGTTAATGTTAGTTAAACGTGTTAAATATTTAAAAATATTTATTTGCTGAATGGCTATATATTTTATCAAAATTAGCAAATTATTAAAATATCATTTTGCTTGTTAATACACATACAAACAACAAATTATATCGTCTTTATTTTACAAAGCGATTAAATCCATATAACCTTGAATTTTGCGCTTACATTATTTCATTATTTAGCGATTTATTTTTTGCTAGAATGATTATTATTAAACTTAAAACTGTAGAACAAGAATGAAGCCACTTTTTCAGTATTTTGAGAGTCGTTTAAATCCTTATCCAACTAATCAAATCCCCTTGCCACGCAAAGGTTTGCTTAAGTTTTTATGGGCATGTACTGCCGGATTACGCGGCTGGCTATTGTTGTTTACTTTTTTAGTGGCTGTCATGGGCGTTTATGAAGCCGTATTGTTTGCATGGATTGGTGATTTGGTTGATTGGTTAAGCCATTATACCCCGCAAACGCTATGGGCAGAAAAAGGCGATAAAATTAAGTTGATGGCAATGATTATGCTCGCAAGCCCTTTAGTGGTAATTTTACAATCATTGGTACATTATCAAGTAATACAAGCCGTATTCCCAATGCAGATGCGTTGGCGTTTTCATAGAAGAATGCTTGGACAATCCATGCAGTTTTATCAAAATGAGTTTTCTGGTAGGGTTTCTGC
The DNA here is from genome assembly GCF_051097895.1 of Psychrobacter sp. HD31. Classification (GTDB taxonomy): domain Bacteria; phylum Pseudomonadota; class Gammaproteobacteria; order Pseudomonadales; family Moraxellaceae; genus Psychrobacter. Next base: position 1,584,803 of record NZ_CP142525.1, on the reverse strand, counting down.
CAAAGTCATGCAAACAGCGCTTGCTGTTCGTGCCGTTATCATGACCATATGCGACATGCTCACTTATGTGTTTATTTATTTTATAACCACTGGTGTCATCATGTTTAGCCTAGATAAGCTACTTTTATTGCCTTTTATACTTTGGCTACTTTTATTAATTGCCAATATTGCCTTTTTTGTCCCTAAACTACGCGATGCCTCTCGCAAACAAGCCGATGCCCGCTCACTAATGACAGGGCGAATTACCGATGCCTATGCCAATATCACAACCGTTAAACTATTTAGCCATTCTCGACGAGAGTTAAAATACGCCAAAGACGCAATGCAACAATTTATTACAACCGTACACGGGCAAATGCGTTGGGTAACTCATTTAGGCTTAATGACCCACTTAATCAGCATTATATTGGTGGGCAGTACAGCCGCTATTAGTTTGTATCTATGGAATGCCAGCATTGTAACGGCAGGTGCCATTGCAACGGCAACCGCCATGGCAATCCGTATGAATGGCATGACCCATTGGATAATGTGGCAAATAGCACAACTTTTTGAAAGCATCGGCACCGTGCAAGATGGCATTAGTACTTTATCCACGCCTCAAACAGTCATCGACAAACCAAATGCTAAAGAAATTACCGTCAATAAAGGTGAAATTAGCTTTAATAATGTTAACTTTGCCTATGAGGTTAAAGATGAAAACTTAGATAAGCTTAAGATAGAGCATCTACTTACAGATTTTAACCTACAAATAAAGCCTGGTGAAAAAGTGGGACTTGTTGGGCGTTCTGGTGCTGGCAAATCTACTTTAGTTAATTTGTTACTGCGTTTTTATGATGTGCAATCTGGCAAAATTTTAATAGATGGACAAGCCGTTGATGAAGTTACGCAAGAGTCTCTGCGTTTGCAAATTGGCATGGTAACACAAGATACCTCATTGCTACATCGTACAGTACGAGAAAATATTGCCTATGGTCGCCCAGATGCCACAGAAGATGAAATTATTGCCGCTGCCAAAAAAGCTCATGCTTGGGAGTTTATCCAAGGCTTACATGATAAAAAAGGCAACACAGGTTTAGATACAAAAGTTGGTGAGCGCGGCGTTAAGCTATCTGGTGGGCAACGCCAACGTATTGCCATTGCCAGAGTTATGCTAAAAAATGCACCTATTTTATTATTAGATGAGGCAACTTCTGCCCTAGACAGTGAAATAGAACACGCAATTACCGAAAGTTTAAATGATATGATGGCAGGTAAAACCGTCATCGCAATTGCCCATAGGTTATCGACAATTGCCGCTTTAGATAAGCTGGTTGTTATAGAAGAAGGTAAGATAATTGAACAAGGTAGCCATGACGAGCTACTGGCACTAGATGGCGTATATGCCAAACTATGGCAGCGCCAAAGTGGTGGGTTTTTAGGTAAAGACTAGTTATGTTTAAAGTGAAAAGATGAATCTATTCCCATCAAATCCACAAGATAACCTATTACCTTACGATGGCATGGTTAATGATTTTGGTGTTGTACTAGACAACCCAACCCAGCTTTACCAAACCTTGCTAAGCAAGCTTCCTTGGCAATCCGATATAGTCACTATTTTTGGTAAAACACACATTACCAAACGGCAAATTGTATGGATGGGCGATAATGTTAGTTACCGATATTCTGGGCATAATCGCCTAAGCATACCTTGGATAAATGACGTGTTTCATGTGAAACAGCTCATAGAAAAGCAATTAAAAGAGAAAGGCATACAAACAACTTTTAACGCCTGCTTACTTAATTATTACCCAACCGGTAAAGAAGGCATGGGCTATCATGCAGATGATGAACCAGAGCTTGGCTTTGAACCTATTATTGCGAGTTTATCGTTAGGAGAAACCCGCAAATTTGTTTTTAAACATAACCAGACTAAAAACAAAGCCGAAATCATGCTAACAAACGGTCAATTAATTGTTATGCACGGGCAAACACAAAACCACTGGCAACATACCATTACCAAAACTAAAATGGTAAAAAATGGACGAATAAGCCTAACTTTTAGAAATATTTTATCAATTTTATAAGATATATCAGATTAATTAGCAATTTAGCTAATTTTTTGCTAAGATATGCCCTCTTAATTTTTCTGTGTTTTTTTAAAGTTTTAAACACAGATAAATTTAGAAAAAACAAACCATAGGCTACCTCTAGTAATGCAGGGATAGCCTGAATTTAAATGGAGTGAATCATCACTCACAGCATTGCAGGAGATTAAAATGCTAACAAATCAAGATCGCGAACAAATCATCGCTCAATACCAACGTGGCGAAAACGACACTGGTAGCCCAGAAGTACAAGTAGCTCTATTAACGGCTCGTATTAACGACCTACAGGCTCACTTTAAAGCGCACAAAGCTGATCATCACAGCCGCCGTGGTCTAATCCGTATGGTTAACCAACGTCGTAAACTACTAGACTACCTAAAAGGTAAAGACCTTAACCGTTATTCAACGCTAATTGGTCAACTAGGCTTACGTCGCTAATATATAGCGAATAGTTTTTAAAACGGTGAGAATGTGGATTCTCGCCGTTTTTTGTATTTTAACTTAATCTAGTTAGATACTTTTATCAGCAATATTTATTAATCAATAGTAAAAATGCTTAAATAAAGGTAAAATGGAAGTGTGTATTTTTAGGCTGGCTTCTAACGCTTGTGGGTTTGTTTTTATTTAAAAAACAAAAATCTATAACCGTTAGAGGCTAAATATTAAGTCAAAATATACAAAAATAAAGCTGATAACATGATTAATATTCAGCTGTTTCACATGAAACTTATAATTTTTTAAATATTAGGAACAATAAATGTCAATGTTTAATACCATTACACGAGAATTTCAATACGGCAATCAACAAGTCGTTTTAGAAACTGGGCGTATTGCTCGTCAGGCTAATACCGTTATCGTACACATGGGTGGCGTATCTGTATTAGTTGCTGTTGTCGCAAAAGCTGAAGCAAACGAAGGTCAAAGCTTTTTCCCATTAACGGTAAACTATCAAGAAAAAATGTATGCAGCGGGTAAAATCCCTGGTGGTTATGGCAAGCGTGAAGGTCGTGCTAGTGAGTTTGAAACTTTAACTAGCCGCCTTATCGATCGTCCAATCCGTCCATTATTCCCAGAAGGTTATGTAAACGAGATTCAAATCACTGCAACGGTTATCTCATCAGACAAATCTCAAGATGCTGATATTGCTGCTATGATTGGTGCCTCAGCTGCCCTATCAATTTCTGATGCGCCTTTTAATGGTCCTATTGGTGCGGCACGTGTTGGTTTTGTTAATGGTGAGTATGTATTAAACCCAACGCATGATCAATTGGCTGAAAGCGATTTAGACCTTGTTGTCGCAGGCACAAAAGGTGCTGTTTTAATGGTTGAATCTGAAGCTAAAGAGCTATCAGAAGATCAAATGCTTGGCGCTGTTTTATACGGACACGAGCAACAACAAGTGGTAATTGACAACATCCAAGCATTAGCCGATGCCGTTGCACCGCAAAAGCAAGTTTTTGAAGCCCCTCAGGTTAATGAAGCCTTAGAAAGTGCCTTAAAAACTCAATTTGGTGAAGCCGTTGCCGAAGCCTATACCATTACCGACAAACAAGCCCGTTACGCTAAACTTGATGAAGTTAAAACGGCTGTTTTAGAAGCACTAGCAGGCGACCCAGAAGCTGAAGACTATAGCGACAAAGCAAGCGAAGTAAAAGGTTTGTTTGATGAGTTAAAATACCGCACTGTTCGTGATGCTGTATTAAATGGCAAACGTATTGATGGTCGTGATTTAGAAACCGTACGTGCATTAGATGTGCAAGTTGGCGTATTACCATACACCCATGGTTCTGCATTATTCACCCGTGGTGAAACCCAAGCACTGGTTACCACAACATTAGGTAACTCACGCGATGTGAACCTAATTGATAGTCTTTCAGGTACAAAACAAGATCACTTCATGTTGCATTATAACTTCCCACATTATTCAGTGGGTGAAACAGGTCGCGAAGGCGCACCTAAACGCCGTGAAATTGGTCATGGTCGCTTAGCCCGCCGTGGTGTTCAAGCAATGCTGCCAAATAGTGATCGCTTCCCTTATGTGATCCGCATAGTATCAGATATTACTGAATCAAATGGTTCTTCATCAATGGCTTCTGTTTGTGGTGCATCTCTTGCATTAATGGATGCCGGTGTGCCACTAAAAGCACCAGTTGCCGGTATTGCAATGGGCTTAGTTAAAGAAGATGAGCGTTTTGCTGTTTTATCTGACATCTTAGGTGATGAAGATCACTTAGGCGATATGGACTTTAAAGTTGCTGGTTCTAAAGACGGTATCACAGCACTTCAAATGGATATCAAAATTGAAGGCATCACTGCTGACATCATGGAACAAGCGCTTAAACAAGCACATGCAGGACGTATCCACATCCTAAATGCCATGAACGAAGTTATTGCAGAAAGCCGTACAGAAATAAACGCGCATGCACCTAACTATGCTGTAATCAACATTGATTCAGATAAAATTCGTGACGTAATTGGTAAAGGCGGTGCAACTATCCGTCAGCTTACTGAAGAAACAGGCGCAGTAATTGATATTGATGATAATGGCACAATCCGCATTTTTGGTGAAAACAAAGCATCAAGCAAAGCTGCCATTGCTCAAATCGAAGCCATTACTGCCGAAGCAGAAGTGGGTAAAGTATACGAAGGTACCGTTGCACGTATTGTTGATTTTGGTGCTTTTGTTACTATTTTACCGGGTACAGATGGCTTGGTTCATATTTCACAAATCAGTGAAGAACGTGTAGAAAACGTGAGTGACCACTTAAGTGAAGGTCAAAAAATTAAAGTATTGGTACAAGACGTTGACAACCGTGGTCGTATCAAACTTACTATGAAAGGTGTTGAGCAATAATTTTTTAATTTGCTAAAACATATCCAAAAAACCGCTTTGCCAGACAAAGCGGTTTTTTGTGTACTAAAATGTTATCAAACCTTGTATGCAAAATGTTAGTTACTTGGTCTTTATTACAAAGGTTTGATATAATTAAAGCTTTATTTTAATTTGCCAAATTATTACCAGTTAAAAGTATTTAAAGGGTATGGCAACAATCAATGAACTTAAAACATAGTCTAGCGATTATATGATTGAGAGTTACAATCATCACTATCAACGGACAAAAAGAAGGAAAAAATTATGGTAGCGATTACTTTACCTGACGGTAATATCAAAGAATTCAGCGCAGCAACCACTGTGATGCAAATCGCCGAGAGCATTGGTCCTGGTTTGGCAAAAGCCACCATTGCTGGGCGTGTAGATGGCATTTTACGTGATGCAAGCGATCTGATTACCACAGATGCAAAAGTAGAAATCATTACCTCAAAAAATGAAGAAGGGTTAGAAATTATTCGCCACTCATGTGCTCATTTAATGGGACACGCGGTAAAACAGTTATACCCTGATGTAAAAATGGTGATTGGTCCTGTTATTGAAGATGGCTTTTATTACGATATATACAGTAAAAAGCCCTTCACTCAAGAGGATATGAGCAAAATAGAAGCTCGTATGAAAGATCTAATTAACCAAAATTATGACGTTATCAAAAAAATGACACCACGTGATGAGGTGATTAAAGTATTTGAAGAACGTAATGAAGACTACAAGCTAAAACTGATTGAAGAGATGCCTGATGAAACTGAAATGGGCTTGTACTATCATCAAGAATACATTGACATGTGCCGTGGTCCACATGTACCAAATACACGCTTTTTAAAAGCATTTAAGCTTACTAAAATGAGCGGTGCTTACTGGCGTGGTGACTCAAACAATAAGCAACTACAGCGCATTTATGGCACGGCTTGGGCAGATAAAAAACAATTAAAAGCCTACATTACTCGTATTGAAGAAGCCGAAAAACGTGACCACCGTAAAATTGGTAAAGCGTTAAACTTATTTCACTTACAAGAGCAAGCGCCAGGTATGGTTTTTTGGCACCCAAATGGTTGGCAAATATGGCAAGTACTTGAGCAATACATGCGTCAACTACAGCAAGATAATGGCTATGATGAAGTGAAAACACCACAAATTGTAGACCGCAGCTTGTGGGAAAAGTCTGGTCACTGGGGTAACTATGCCGAAAACATGTTTACCACCTCAAGTGAAAGCCGTGACTACGCCGTAAAACCAATGAACTGCCCATGCCATGTACAAGTATTTAATCAGGGTTTAAAATCTTACCGTGATTTACCACTACGTATGGCTGAGTTTGGTTCGTGCCACCGTAACGAGCCATCTGGCTCACTACACGGTATTATGCGTGTACGTGGTTTTACTCAAGATGATGGTCATATTTTTTGTACTCGTAAACAATTAGAAGAAGAAGTAGCAAACTTTATTGCCCTTACTCTAAATGTTTATAAAGACTTTGGCTTTGATAACATCGAAATGAAGTTATCGACTCGCCCAGAAAAACGTGTTGGTACAGAAGCATCTTGGGATTTGGCAGAAAAAGCCTTATCAGATGCGCTAGACAGCTCTGGTCTTGATTGGGAATATTTACCGGGTGAAGGGGCATTTTATGGTCCTAAAATTGAATTTACATTAAAAGATTGCTTAGGCAGAAAATGGCAGTGCGGTACAATCCAAGTTGACCCTAATATGCCTGAACGCCTTGATGCAGAATTTGTTAATGAAGACGGCGAGCGAGAAACGCCACTGATGCTACACCGTGCCATATTAGGCAGCTTTGAACGCTTTATTGGCATGCTTATTGAGCATTATGCCGGCTTTATGCCACCTTGGTTATCACCAAATCAAGTTGTGGTAATGAACATTACAGACAAACAATCTAACACCTGTAATGACGTCGTAGAAAAACTTAAAAATGTAGGCATTCGTGCCTTTAGTGACTTGCGTAATGAGAAAATTGGATTTAAGATACGTGAGCGAACTCTAGAACGTATCCCCTTCATGTTAGTATTGGGGGACAAAGAAGTCGAATCTGGCAGCGTCAATGTACGTACTCGAGAAGGTGAAAACCTAGGTGTTATGTCAGTAGAAGACTTTATCGAGCTAGTACAAAAAGCCGTCGCCCAGAAGGGTCGATACAATCTAAAAACAGATGAGGAGTAATACCCATTAAAAAGTCAAACCGTTTAAACATCAATGATGAAATCCGTGCCAAAGAAGTCCGCCTTGTTTTAGCAGATGGCGGACAAGCTGGCGTGGTTGACATCAACACAGCACGAAGTTCTGCTGCTGATGCAGGTCTAGATTTGGTTGAAATTGTTGCAAATGCTAAGCCACCAGTGTGTAAAGTCATGGACTATAAAAAACACCTGTATGAGCAAAAACAAAAAGCAAAAGAAGCAAAGAAAAACCAAAAACGTACGCAAGTTAAAGAAATCAAGCTTCGTCCTGGTACAGAAGAAGCTGACTATCAGGTTAAATTGCGTAAAATTGTTAGCTTTTTAGAAGATGAAAACAAAGTTAAAGTAACCATCCGTTTCCGTGGTCGTGAAATGGCACATCAAGAAATTGGTATGCAACAACTAAAACGTGTGATTACTGATACTGAAGAATTAGCAACGGTTGACCAACATCCAAAAATGGAAGGCCGTCAAATGGGTATGATGTTAAGCCCAGCTAAAAGAAAGTAATTTTAGCGACTCAATCAAATTTATATTGATTAAAAAAGAGCTGTATTTAATAAATACAGCTCTTTTTATTGCTTTATCGCTTTTTTTAGCAATAATTTTTAGTTATCTGCAATAAATGTAACAGTATATTACAAACTTATCGTATAAAATGAACATACATTCGGTAATATCCTGTTACTATGTATTCATCGTTAACAAGCAAGATGATTTATATGTTTTCTTTTTTTTCATCTTCTTTCATTTAAATAAATAACTATCACATTGGGTGATTAGCAAATTAAATGATTGTTCGCTTGTATTTAATAACCAACTCAGGAGATAACGATATGAATACATTAAATAAAACTCTACTTGCTTTAGCTACTGGTACTATTTTAGCAACAACTGCAAATGCAGGTAACCACATAAACACTAACGCAATGACAATGGGTCAACCATATATAGGCATTAAAGCAGGTCAGTTTGATTTAGATATTGATAATGCCGACAAGCCAACTGCTTATGGTGTTTATGGTGGTTATAACTTCAATAATGGCTTTGGTATCGAAGCAGAATACGTTGATTCTGAAGATGCAGATATTAAAGATGGCAATGTTAAAGGCGAATATAACGCTAAACAATATGGTGCTTACGGTACTTACCGCCATCACTTTGCAAACACAGGTGGCTTATATGGTAAAGCAAAACTAGGTGTTGCAAAAGTTGAGGCTGAAGCCAATTACAAAAATGGTGCTAAAAAAGAACTTGATGAAACAGGTATCGCGGGTGCATTAGGTCTTGGTTATGATATTAACTCTAACTTTTCTATCGAAGGTGAATACGGAATGATGGATGCTGGTGATGATGTTGATGCCAACCTTTGGACAATTGGTGCACACCTAAAATTCTAATATAGTTAACAAGCAATAAAAAAAAGACGATCCAAATATGGGTCGTCTTTTTTTGTTTATTGCTTAGTAAAAACTAATTTTAAATCATTTCCCATAGTTTCATGTGAAACTAATTTAAACCTTTTTTGACCTGATAAATGATTTATTTTAAAATCAGCCATTGTCCTGGCATCAGCCCCTAGTAAACAAGGCGCTTGATAGACAACTAACTCATCAATTAAATCTTGTTTTATAAATGAACCTACTACTTTTGATCCGGCTTCTACCATAACATCATAAATTTGATATTGTGTCACTAAATCACTTAATAATTGTTTTAGATCATCATCATGACAAAAAATAGTGTTCTCATTCTTACAAATTTTATAATCTGTTTTGTCAGATAATCTATTTCGTCTATCCAAAACTGCAATTTTAGGTTGTGGTATTTCATTTACATCAATACCCAACTGGTTTGAACGCACATTTAAGTTGGGGTTGTCATCAATAACTGTTTGACTACCCGTTATAATAGCACCACTCAGTGCTCTTATTTTTTGTACATCCTCTCGTGCTTCTACTCCAGTTATCCATTTAGACTCACCCGATGCCATTGCTGTTTTTCCATCTAAACTCGTAGCAATTTTTAACCGTACATAAGGCATGCCTATTCTCATTGCCTTTAAAAAACCTTTATTTAATTGCTCTGCTTGATCACTTAATAAGCCAGTCGTCACATTTACACCAGCATCTTGCAACATTTTTACGCCACGCCCTGCAACTTTTGGGTTTGGATCTAACCCTGCAATGACAACTCTTTTTATGCCCGCTTCAATGATTGCTTTTGAACAAGGGGGCGTTTTACCATAATGAGAACATGGTTCTAACGTAACATAAGCCGTCGAGTCGTTAACCTGATGATGATTGTTTTTAGCATGATTTAAAGCATTTATTTCTGCATGATTACCGCCGACAGGCGAGGTAAACCCTTCTCCAATAATCATGTTATCTTTTACCAAGATACAGCCTACAGCAGGGTTTGGCCGTGTTGTATAAATGGCTTTTTTTGCTTGATTAATAGCAAGCGTCATATAGTAAATATCAGTGGAATTATGATTTAAATACAAGTCATTCATTATTATTTTTCACACTCTGGACGTATACTGGCAAGCTCTTGCTGAAAAGCTTCAATATCTTGAAAATCTCTATAAACACTGGCAAAACGGACATAAGCAACGTCATCGACTTCTTTTAGCTCTGTCATAACCACTTCGCCCAATTGTTTACTACTAATTTCCCGCTCACCCATTTGCCTAATTCTTTTTTCTATACGGCTTATCATGCCGTCTGTTTCATCAATGCTAATTGGTCGTTTTTGTAAAGGCAACATAATAGAGCGACGTAGCTTATCACCATCATAAGGTTCTATTTTCCCACTTTCTTTTACAATTCTGGGCATAACAACTTCAACCATCTCAAAAGTTGTAAAACGTTCTTCACAACTATTGCATTGTCGACGACGGCGAACTTGAGCTCCTTCTGCTGCCAAGCGTGAATCAATCACTTTTGTTTCTGTGGCATTACAATATGGGCAATGCATAAGCTTTCCTATTAATTTAATTGTTAGTTGTAATATCTATTTGTTGCTTAAATGGCTATTTACCTATACAAAAACTACCAAATATTTTGCCCAACAAATCATCAGCACTAAATTCGCCTGTTATTTCTCCCAAACTTTGCTGTGCTTGGCGTAAGCTTTCTGCTACGAGTTCTCCTGCTTTAAAAACCGTTAGTTGCTCATAAGCATCATCTAAATGATTTTGGGTCCTTTTTAGGGCATCTATGTGCCTTGTACGGGCAATTAAACTATTCTCTGGTGGGTGAAAATCAACTTTTTTACATAAACTTGAAATCAATTCATGAATACCTGTTGATGTTTCACATGAAACGTTTACTTGATCATAGTTAGTTTCATTTCCAAAGTTTGCTTTGTTTTTATAAGTAGCACTCTCACCATTTTCAATTAAATCAAGTTTATTACCTATCATTAATAATTTTTCAGCTTTAGGAATTTTTCCAAATAATTCTTCTGCTAATTCAATTGGGTTAATGTCTTGTGTTAAATCAAATACCATTAACAAAATATCAGCCTTGCTTATGGCATCCTTAGCTCTTTCAATACCTATTTGCTCTACCCTATCTTCTGTATCTCTCAGCCCTGCTGTGTCGGTTAAATGCATGGTCAAACCATTTAGTACTATGGTTTCTTCAAGCGTATCACGTGTGGTACCAGCAACTTCTGTAACAATCGCTCGCTCTTGCCCTGCAAGGCGGTTTAATAAACTGGATTTACCCGCATTAGGTTTTCCAGCAAGTACCACATTAATGCCATCTCTTAATAACTGCCCTTGCTTTGCAGTTGCTAAAACTTTGGTTAACTCGTCACGTGTATTATTTAGTTTTGACTCAATCACACCATCAGATAAGAAATCAACATCTTCTTCATCAGGGAAGTCAATAGCAGCTTCTACATGCAATCGTAAATGGATAAGTTGTTCTAACAACCCATTAATTTTGGTCGAAAACTCACCCGTTAAAGACCTCATTGCACTGGTTGCTGCTGCCTCGCTAGTTGCATCAATCGCATCTGCAATGGCTTCTGCTTGTACTAAATCTAATTTATCATTTTCAAACGCACGGTATGAAAACTCGCCCGCTGTTGCTTGTTTTGCACCTAATTCAAACACTCTGGCCAACAGCATATTTTGCAAAATCATGCCACCATGCCCTTGTAGTTCTATGACATCTTCACCAGTAAAAGAGTTTGGTGCAGGGAAATATAAAACAATGCCTTCATCAATGACTTTTTGTTGTTGATTATAAAAACGGCAAAAAATCGATTTACGAGCCGTAAATTGTTTTTTGTTTGTTAATCGACAAGCAATATCGTAAGCAAGTGCCCCAGAAATACGGATAATACCAACACCACCTCTACCTATTGGTGTCGCAATTGCAGCTATGGTTGGTAAACGGTTAGTTTGAATCATTTTTTGTTCTCTAATAAATATAAGAATATTATACATGCCTTGACATATAAAAAAACACCGACTAAATATTAGACGGTGTTTTTTATTATAAAGAATCAGGTTGATTTAGCTGGCGGTTGTTGAGCTATAAGCTTTTTCAACTTTTTTGTTCACATAGTATTGATGCGCCATGCTAGATAAGTTGTTTACCGTCCAATACAATACCAAACCAGCTGGGAAGAAAAGCATGAAAGCTGCAAACATAATTGGCATAAACTTCATTACTTTTGCTTGCATTGGGTCAGCCGGTTGAGGATTTAACATTTGTTGTGCAAACATTGAAATACCCATAAATATTGGCAAAATAAATAACGGATCCATTGAAGATAAATCTTGAATCCAACCAATCCAAGGTGCGTGGCGAAGTTCAATACTTTCTACCAACATATAATACAAACCTAAGAAGATTGGCATTTGCGCTAATAATGGCAAACAACCCGCCATTGGATTCACTTTTTCTTCTTTGTACAATGCCATCATTGCTTGTGATTGAGCCATACGATCGTCGCCATGCTCGTCTTTAATGGCTTGCAATTTAGGCGCAATTGCACGCATTTTAGCCATAGACATATAACTCTTATGAGAAATTGGGAATAACACTAATTTAACCAACAATGTTAAAGCAATAATTGCCCAACCCCAATTGCCAACAAAGCTATGAATGCCTGATAGAATTGTAAATAAGAACTTAGAAATCGGCCATGCCCAACCATAATCAACCGTTTTTTCAAAGCCAGGAGCAAAGTTTTCTAACTTATCCTGAACTTTTGGACCTGTATACAACTTGGCAGAAAAAGTATTTTGTGTGCCGGCAGCTACCGTTAATGGCTCACTAGTAAACCCAATAATATTGTTATTTTCTGTCTGTTTACTAAATAATTTAGCAGTAACATTATCTGATGGTGTCCATGCGGCAACAAAATAGTGTTGAATAATAGCAACCCAACCATCTTTTGTTGATATATTATTTAATTCGCCATCGTTAAATTTGCTAAATTTAAGTTTGCTATAATCGTCATCAGGTGTGCCATAAGCACCGCCTAAAAAGGTTGCCATACTTAGTGCACCTTTATCTGCCATACCTGGATCTTTACTATCATCACGCTTTAACTGAGCAAACATTTGACCCTGCCATGTGTTTGCAGAGTTGTTGTTAATATTATAGCTAACCTCAATTGGGTATTTACCTTGAGTAAAGGTGAATGTTTTTGTAACCGTTACCCCATCTTTGCTATAAGTTAATGGTATGGAAAGGGTCTCTTGCCCTTCAGCCATAGCATAGTTACTAGAAATATAGTCATATTTTGCTCGTCCTTGCGCTGTGTCAATACCATTTTGACCAACCAAGCCAGACTGAGCAAGATAAACACGATTACTGTTTTCTTCTAGTAATACAAATGGATTATTGCTATTTAATTTTGCGTCATAATCTTTTAATGAGGCAAATACAACATCACCACCAACAGGGTTAATTTTAATATCGTATAAATCTGTACTAACATTAATTAACTGACTATCAACCGATGCTGCAACTGAAGCTTTTGGTTGCACACTCGAAGCTGGTAGATCTGCGTTACTATTTACTGAAGGTAAGTCACCAGTCGTAGTAACCGTTGTATTTTGCGTTGAACTCTGGTCTACACCAGAATAATCTTTTTGCCACGCCATGACCAACAACCATGTTGTAATAAGCATAGCAACAATAATCAACGCTCGTAATATCTTTTGCATGAAAGTATCCTACAAGGTTAAAAAATTAAGAATTAATCTTTAAAAGAAAATGGGTGATATTCTACTAAAATTTGTTGTAAATTGATATACATAATGATATATGTCACATTTATGCAGATTTTAGCCAAAAATTTAACTGACTTGTATAATCAAATTTATCTTTATAAACCAGTTTTCTATCTATATTTTTAAAATCAACATACTCAAATTTAAATCGATAAAGTGGTAACGGCACAAAATCAATACCATGACCACCTAAAGGATGGCAACTACAAACTCGTTTGGTTAATAACCAACCACCTTTTAACGACCCATGCCAAGCCAAAGCTTGTAATCCATATTGAGAGCAAGTAGGGTAATAACGACAACGCGCAGGCATTAATGGGCTAATACCTTGCTGATAACCTTTAATAAGTTTACTCAACAAGCGTGAAGATAACGTAGATTTAGACTGAGTCAGTTCTTTATTCATTAAAAAATAACCAATCAACCCTGATGGCTTATTATTTTGTTAAAAATAACCTTTATTTGTTTTTTTAACTCATTGTTACTAATATCTTTTATGGGTTTTTTTACAATAAAAACAATATCAACAGTGCCTAAGTCGCTACTTAACATTCTGAAGTTTTCTCTCGTTAATCTTTTTAACTGATTGCGAGCAACTGCTGTTGGTACTTTCTTTTTTGTAATAGCCATCCCTAATCTGGCATTGTTAAGTTCATTTTTTTTAATAAAGGCCATTAAATGTGGTTGATGTATTTTTTTATCTGGAGAGTCAAAAACATTTTTAAACTGTTTTGGAGTTAACAATCTTGCTGTTTTAGGGTAGCTATAGCCATTATGAGTCATTACTATCTAAAAACCTTTTATTAATAATTGCTATATTTTAGCTGATGAATTTTAAATATTAAACTTTTATTAATTAAACATAAAAAAAGCGTCAAATTTAATTTGACGCTTTCAAATGATTAAATTAATCATTATATTATACTGTTAGACGATGACGTCCTTTTGCACGGCGACGAGCTAAAACTTGACGGCCTTTTTTTGTAGCCATACGAGCACGGAAACCATGTGTGCGTTTGCGTTTAAGTACGCTTGGTTGAAATGTACGTTTCATAATACACCTATCCTATATATAGTAACTAAACATTAGTGTTAAAAATTAATCGCGATAACGAAAGATTATAACATTAATCTGTTTTTTTGGTCAACAGTTACTTTTCCATAAAAATAAATTTAACTAAAAACTGACTGTGAAACAATTCAATTATTTTTTTTGATTTAATTTTGAAAGCTATTATTTTTTAATAGATTAACAATAGAAATTGCGTGAAACTTGAAAGTTATCCACATTTTTACTTTTTACCATAATAAGTTTTAATTAATAAAGAATTATTGTTATTATTGTCTATATTTTTTGTTGATAACTAAAAATAAACAATAAAAAACAATAAATTAAGCTGTGGATTTTAATGTTAATAAGCTGTGTCTGTTTTATGCATAAGTTGCCCAAAAAACTTATCTACATTATTTATAATCAAGATTATCCACAATAAATAAAGTTTTCATTAAATGCCAAAATATGCTAAATTATGGAGTTCAATTTTTAGGTTTGTTATATTTGCAGTATTAGGTGCTTTATGGTTGATGCGGTCGCTCTTTGGAAAAAATGCTTAGATGATTTAGAGTATCAAGTTAAAGGTAGTATTTTCACAATGTGGTTACGCCCTTTAACGGCAGAAGTAGATAACAATATTTTAATTGTAAAAGCCCCTAATGATATTTTTGTTAATTACGTTACAGATAACTTTTTAGAAACGATTACACAATTAGCGATTAAGCACAGTGCTAATCAAATAGATGCTGTTAATATTGAAATTGATATACAAAAAGATCGTGTATCGACGGCTGTTTCTGATAGCGTTTCTAACCAACCAACGAGCCAAGAAAGTAGTGTTGTTTTAAGTAATAAAAAATCAAAAGCTTTAAATATCATTGATCCAAATTTTACTTTTGATACCTTTGTCACTGGTAAATCTAACAATTTAGCTTATAAAGCCTGTTATGAACTAACAAAGAAAAACCCTCAAAATCGTCATAATCCTTTGTTTATTTATGGACCGTCTGGTTTAGGTAAAACGCATTTAATGCACTCGGTTGCCCATAGATATTTAAAATCCAATCGTACTTTTTATTATTTTACTTCTGATAAGTTTGTTAATCAGATGGTTAATTCGTTACGCCAAAAGAAAATTGATGAATTTAAAAAGAAAATTAAGCAAGTGGATTTGTTAATTATTGATGATATTCATGTGCTTGCAGGTAAAACAAAAACAATTACTGAATTTTTATCGTTATTTGCAGACTTTACTAGCGGCGATAAACAAATAATTTTAGCCTCAGACAGACACCCAGCTCAGTTAGATGAGTTTGATGAAAGATTCCGTTCACGGTTATCAGGTGGTTTGTCTGTTGCAATTGATCCACCTGAGCTGGATACCCGTGTACAAATTTTACAAAAAAAAGCATCGTTATCTGGTATTGAGCTGCCCAAAGATTGTGCTTTATTTATTGCACAAAATGTTGTGTCTAATGTACGTAGGCTAGAAGGTGCACTTAACCAAGTGATAGCTAATGCAAGTTTAACGGGTGTAACCATTGATTTACAAATGGTGCAATATGCGCTTAGAGACATTATTGTACAGCGTTTTCAGTCTGTAAATATGGATAACATCCGTAAAGTGGTGGCAGAGTTTTATGATGTGTCGGTTAAAGATTTAATGGGTAAAAAACGCACACGCAGCATTGCCCGTCCTCGTCAAATTGCGATGGCATTAGCAAGAGAATTAACGGGTGACAGCTATCCAGAAATAGGGCAATCATTTGGTGGTCGAGATCATTCTACCGTGATGCATGCTTGTGACAAAGTCAAACAATTAAGAGCTGAAGACTTAATTTTAGATAAAGAATATAAAGCACTGGCAATGATGCTACAAGCTGGCTAATAGCCTTTGTTAAAACATACAAAGTTGGTTATACTAGGCTTGTTTAATGTTTTAGCATTTATTTATTAAATAAAAAAGCCTAGAAAGAGTATAACTATGCAATTATCAATCAATCGTGAGTTATTGTTAAAAGCCATTAATCTGATTGCAAAAGCGGCAGATAAGCGCCACAACATGGTAATTTTGGGTAATATAAAGCTAAAGCTTACTCAAACTCACTTGTATATGACCGCTTCAGATTTAGAAGTGGAACTAATGTCAAAATTGGCATTACCAGAAGGTGCTTGTTTAGAAGAAGGCTCAATAACACTGCCTTCTGATAAATTGCGTGATATTTGTAAACTTTTACCCAGTAATGCTCAAATTAATTTAACCACAAGTGATAATAGCCGCTGCTTAATAACAAGTGATAAAAGTAAGTTCACTTTAGGGACTTTGCCATCAGCAGATTACCCAACACTTGGTGAGCCAGAGAACATTACGCCATTAACAATTAACCGTGCTCAGTTATCAGATATGATAAGCAAAACGCAGTTTGCTATGGCAATACAAGATGTACGCTATTATTTAACAGGCATGTTGTTTGAAGTATCTCAACGTTTGTTAACCACGGTTGCGACCGATGGTCATCGTCTTGCTTTATCAAAAAGTGCCATTGAGGTAGATGATGATTTGAACATGCAAGCGATTTTGCCACGTAAAGCAGTTGTTGAGTTGGATCGTTTACTTAATGAACTCGGTAAACTATTAAATGATAATGATAACCCTATCACCTTAAAATTTGGGCGTGAATTTTTGCAAGTAGTATTGCCGTTTGGCAATGTTGATAGCACTGGTGTTATTGATGATAGCTTACAAGTTACTTTTACCGCTCGTTTGATTGATGGTAAGTTCCCAGATTATCGCCGTGTTATGCCATCGAGTAGTGATAAACAAGCCCTAATTAATAAAGAACAAATGACAGAAGTATTGCGTCGAGTTTCTATCTTAAGTAATGAAAAATCTCGCGGTGTTATTTTAAATTTTGATGCGGAAGGCATGATTGAATTGCGTGCTAATAATGCAGAACAAGATGAAGCGGTTGAAAAACTGCAATCTCAATATTCTGGCGATCCAATTGAGTTATCTTTTAATGCGCAATATTTGCAAGATGTGTTAGATGTGCTAGAGGGTAATGTGGTATTACAAATGAGCCAAGCTAATGCGTCAACCCTCCTAAATCAACATGGTGATGAACTACATCAATATGTTGTTATGCCAATGCGTATATAGTTTTAAACATGCACATTTTGTATTTTTTAAGCGTTTTTTTAATGGTGTTTTTTGGGGTTTATGTCCATGATTAAGCGTTTACAAATTACAAATCTGCGCAATTTATCTCAAGTTAATTTATCGACCAGTTGCTGTAATATTATTATAGGCAACAATGGCAGTGGTAAAACTTCTTTACTCGAATCCATATTTTTATTATCTCGTGGTAAAAGCTTTCGTACCCATCAACCAAGCCGTTATATCCGGCATCAAAATAACTTTGCCACAGTGTTTGCTGTTTTTGATGATGAGATACGCTTAGCGATTCAAAAACAAACAGATGCGACTACACAGCTGCGTTTTAATGGTGATACAGTAAAAACGCAGAGCCAGTTAACACGTTATATGCCAACCTTGTTGATTGATCCATCTTCTATGGATGTTTTGGAGCAAGGCAGTGCGAGCCGTCGTCAATTATTAGATTGGCTAGCGTTTCATGTGAAACCAAATTTTTATGCGCAATGGTTATCTTATCAACGGTTACTTAAACAGCGTAATAGTCTTTTAAAACAAACTCGTATATTAACTGATTTACAAAAACAACAAATTGCAGCATGGGATGCAGGGCTAGCAGCGCATGCCGAGTTAATTCATTATTATAGGCAACAAGTTTTTGATGAATGGCAACCGTACTTTTTAAAAAGTATTGAAAAACTGTTACCTCATTACACAAAAAAAATTAGTGTGAGTTATCAACCTGGTTTTGATATTACACAATCATTAGATAAAATTTTAGAAGAACGCTTATTGCAAGATTTGCAACAAGGTTATACCAGAGTGGGGAGCCACCGTGCAGATATTCATGTACATTGGCAATCTGACATTGATAATAAAAATAAAGTAAAAGATCAAGCAGCTAATGTGCTTTCTCGAGGAGAAAAAAAGTTATTAATAACCGCTTTAAGATTATCACAATTGCCACTTTTACAAAAAGATAAATCAAAATCCAATATTGATGTTTCACATGAAACATTAGACTATGAAAGTTCAGTCCCTATTGTTCTTTTGGATGATGTAACTGCAGAGCTTGATGAAAAAGCCATTCAAGTTTTGCTTACCACACTTGGCGGGTTAGATTGCCAAGTGTTTTTAACAAGTTTAACAGAAGACATTTTACCTTTAGTTAAAAACTATTGGCAGGATTATAAATTGTTTCATGTGAAACAAGGGGTTATAGAAAAAAATAATTAATATAAACAGTAACGCTTATTTTTTAAATGTTAATTAACCGACCTTCTCCTGTCATTGATAAAAATGACTATTTGTCAAAAAAATGCTATAATTTTAGGGTTAATTTTGGCATTAAATAAAGCAGAAGACTTAACGCGATAATTAATAAAAATGTCAATCAACTTTAAGGAATATTCATGAGTGACTCATCAAACCTAAACCCAGAAAATGAAAACTATGGTGCCGATAAAATCCGTGTTTTACGTGGGTTAGAAGCCGTGCGTGTGCGTCCAGGTATGTATATTGGCGATACAGATGATGGCACAGGATTGCATCACATGGTGTTTGAGGTGGTTGATAACTCAATTGATGAAGCCTTGGCAGGGCATTGTGACCAGATTGATGTCATCATTCATGAAGACAACTCAGTTAGCGTAATGGATAACGGACGCGGTATTCCTGTTGATATTCATCCAGAAGAAAAAGTATCGGCAGCCCAAGTTATCATGACCGTATTGCACGCTGGTGGTAAGTTTGATGACAACAGTTATAAAGTTTCTGGTGGTTTGCACGGTGTTGGTGTTTCGGTAGTTAATGCGTTATCACATAAGCTTGAACTAAACATTTGGCGTGAGGGTCATCACTATAACCAAACTTATACTGATGGTGTACCAGACAGTGATATCAAACAATTAGACAGCACGGATCGTACAGGCACACAAATCCGCTTTCATCCAAGTGTGGGTGAAGAGGGCACAGATGCTATCTTTAAAGGAATAACAGAATTTGACTTTGAAATCTTATCAAAGCGTTTGCGTGAGTTATCATTCTTAAACTCTGGTGTGCGCATTGTATTAACAGATGAACGCAGCGATAAACGTCAAGAATTTGAACACAAAGGTGGTTTATCAGAGTTTGTTAGCTATATTAATGATGGTAAAACTACGCTAAATGAGGTCTTTCACTTCACCAGTCAAGAAAAAGATGGCGTGGGTGTTGAAGTTGCTTTGCAATGGTCAGACAGTTATAACGAAAAAGTACTTTGCTTTACTAATAATATTCCACAAAAAGATGGCGGCACACATTTATCAGGTTTCCGCTCGGCATTAACTCGTTGTTTAAACAATTATATGGACAACGAAAAAATGATGAAAAAAGAGAAGGTAAATGTAACTGGCGACGATGCGAGAGAAGGTTTAACTGCCATTGTTTCGGTTAAAGTACCTGATCCTAAATTTTCTAGCCAAACAAAAGATAAACTGGTTTCTAGTGAGGTTAAGTCGGCAGTAGAACATGCCATGCATGACAAATTTAACGACTATTTGTTAGAAAACCCAAACTCTGCTAAATCAATCGCTGGTAAAATCATTGATGCGGCAAAAGCACGTGATGCAGCGCGTAAAGCACGTGAAATGACCCGCCGTAAAACCACGTTAGATATTGCCGGGTTGCCAGGCAAACTTGCCGACTGTCAAGAAAAAGACCCAGCCTTATCTGAACTATATATTGTGGAGGGTGACTCTGCGGGCGGGTCTGCTAAGCAGGGGCGTAGCCGTAAAACCCAAGCAATTTTGCCGTTAAAAGGTAAAATCTTAAATGTAGAACGTGCCCGTTTTGACAAAATGTTGTCATCACAAGAGGTGGGTACGCTCATTACCGCTTTAGGTTGTGGTATTGGACCAGATGAATATAATCCAGAAAAAATCCGTTATCATAAAATCATTATCATGACCGATGCGGATGTTGATGGTTCTCATATCCGTACGTTGCTTTTGACTTTCTTTTTCCGCCAAACGCCAGAACTTATCGAAAAAGGCTACATCTATATTGCTCAGCCACCGCTTTATAAAATTAAAAAAGGACGTAATGAGTTGTATTTAAAAGATGATGAAGCATTAAAAAGCTATTTATTATCTTCAACCATTGATGACACAAACCTATTTTTAAGTGAAGATACGCCAGCAGTAACGGGTAAAGCGTTAGAAAGCTTGCTAAATAGCTACAACCAAACTCAATTAATTAAAGCACGTTTGGCAACAAAATACCCTGCGGATGTATTAGAAGCTTTGACGTTTGTGCCTAAATTAAGCATTGAAGATACAAAAGATAAAACAACCATGCAGGCGTGGGCAGAAAAACTGCAACAGCAGTTAGATACTACCTGTTCTGATTTAAAACCGGAAGTTAGTATTGACAATATTTTTGCCAAAACAAATCAAGAAGATGAAAGTAATGAAGGGCAATTAGAAGCCAAAGCTGAACAATGGTTACCACGAGTGACTATTTATATCCACCAATTGCCACACAACTATTTGTTAGATGTTGGCTTGATAGGTTCTGGCGAATACAACAAGTTAATGAAACTGTCTAGCGAGTGGAATACCGCTTTATCAGAAACGGCTTATATCCGCCGAGGCGAAAAAGATACCGTTATTCGCGACTTTGATCATTTATGGCAACAAGTTATGACGGATGCTCGCCGTGGTTTAACGGTACAACGTTATAAAGGGTTGGGCGAGATGAATGCCGACCAGCTATGGGAAACGACCATGGATCCAGAAAATCGTAACATGCTTAAAGTAACGATCGAAGATGCGATTGCGGCAGACCACTTATTTACTTGCCTAATGGGTGATGATGTAGAGCCACGCCGTGCCTTTATTGAAGAAAATGCATTAACGGTTACTAATTTGGATATATAACTACATTTTTCTTTCCTACCTAAGGGATTAGGAAAGAATAGATTCCAATTAAGATAGAGCGAGTTAAAAAACGTAAGTTTTATAACTCGTTTTTTTATTTTTCTTAATCCTCTGTTTTTATTGTGATTCTATTCATATCATACGGTAACAGTATGCTAAATAAAAATGATAGTATTATTTATTAAACAGGATTAGAATAAAAATAGTACTTCAGTTACAGCGTATATAAAAGGGAGTTGTTATGAAAATGTTTATATCAATAATTGCAGCCATAGCAGTGTTAGGTTTATCAGCATGCAGCACAGGCGGTACCAATCATACAGAAAACATTGGCGTAAAAAAAATTATGCCAGTAAATATACCAAATTCGATAACATACAATGGTCAAACGTATAGGCAAAAAAACTTGACGCCTAGTTTTACAGAGTACTATTTGGCAAATGAAAAAGATTTTGATTGGTCTAAATTAATTACAATACATTATGCAGAAAATAGAAACTTCAAACAGCTTGACAATATTTTAAGAGAAAAATTTAAAATAGAAAATTTGCCTTATGCAAAAACGCAGTTAACAGATAATTCATTGGCTTGGCAAATGGTGTATCCACCGCTAATAAATGATTCAAGATACAATAGTATTGAGTCTAATACGGCATATGCTTTACGAAATAATTGTGCTTTAGTCAGTGTTACTTATGCTGAAAATTATCAGCCAACAGAAGAAGTAAGTGCCCAAATTAATGCTATAGCGCATTCATTGGATAAACAAAAAACAGAGTTCATCATACAAGCACAGCAGATGTTAAGTAAAGTAAAGTGTAAATAAGCTAAAAATAGTGACTTTTACTTTATTTATATGCCAATCCTACTAAAAGTTACTAACTTTTGATATAACGGCTGACTGGATAGATGTTGTAAATACTGTTATTTAAGAAAAAGTAGTTCTATGCAACTACTTTTTTTAGTAAATCAGTAAGTTTGTTATTTATTAGATTACATAAAATAAGTGTTTATGAAAAAACAAAAAACTATACTATCATGGAGCACAGGCAAAGATAGTGCATGGACTTTACATAAGTTAAAACAAGATCCAAACATAGAGCTGGTTGGGCTGTTTTCTAGTATTAACGAAGCGTTTCAACGTGTTGCCATGCATGCCGTACGGGTAGAGTTGCTCAAACAACAAGCTAAAGTTGCGGGCACACAAAAACAACCATTACCGTTAGATATTATCTCTTTGCCATTTCCTTGCAGTAATGATGATTATCAAAAAATAATGGATGACTATTTTAAAGAGTTGGTGGCGCGAGGGATTGAGCAAATTGCCTTTGGTGACTTATTTTTACAAGATGTCAGGGATTACCGCATCAAACAGCTAAAAGGTACGGGGCTTAAACCCATATTTCCACTTTGGGGGATGGACACCAAACAATTATCGCAAACATTGGTAGACAATGGCGTAAAAGCGGTTACAACCTGTATAGACCCTAAAAAATTACCTCATAACTTTTGTGGCAGAGATTACAATCAAGCTTTTTTAACCGATTTAAGCACTTTGGCAAACCCTATTGACCCCTGCGGAGAAAATGGTGAGTTTCATACTTTTGTATATGATGCCCCTTGCTTTTATGAGCCGCTAAATATAACTACTGGCGAAATTGTAGAGCGTGGTGGTTTTGTGTTTGCAGATGTGGTACTAACGTAGCCAATCCTGCTGTCCGCTATTATTTCAATTTGTCTGTGGCGTTGCTCATTGTGGTTAAAGGTGTTTCATTATCCAAGCAACCACCCTTAACCTTGTTCGCAATCGCCACAGCTTAAATTTCAATACCGCTACCATCAGGGCTAAACCGCACCATGGCGAGGTTAAAAATATGTGGTAGAGTGTGGTTATGTAATTGTTTGTTTCTGTTTACAATTAGAAATGTGAGTTACGCTTTGCTAACCTACCCTACAACTATTATGATAAATATATGCAATAAAAGAGCTTTATTGCTATGTTTATATTGTTAAAGTTTGATATCAATGCTAGTCTGGCAAGGTAATAAATTGTTATGAGTCGATAAGTTGGGAAAATGATGGCAATTTCTGAGGATGCTAAATATCAAGCAAGAGTCGATATTGAACATAAATTTGTTCAAAGTCTTATTCTAATAAATTCAGGGGCAATTATTGCTTTACTTGGTTTTGCTCAAGCAGTTATTGACAGTAATATTGAACTTGCAATTGTCTCATTTTATGGGCTTAGGTTTTTTTGCTTAGGTTTGGTTTCCGGTGTTCTTGTCAATTATTTTAGATATAGAGTCAACACTCTTAAAGCATCAAACCAAGATGCAGGGGTAGAGAGAAATAAAATATTATCCTATGTCTCTAGGTTTCTATCACTAGGCGCTTTTATTTTTGGTTTTTTATATATTTCAATTCGAGGTGTAGAAATAATTGCCTTATAACAAACACATTAAAATTGCCCACAAAAAAACGTGGGCTGGGCTCGCTACCGCTCGCCTTTTATGTGAACGTTAACCCTATAAAAAATCAACTATCATTGAAAACAAAACACTCGAACGATACTAACTTAGCCTAACTTCTTTGAACCCAAAAACCCCTTTCAAACCAGCCCCTTACAAGCAAATTTCACAAATCTTTAAAAAACCCCTTGCCAACCTAAAAAAACTGCGTATAATACGCCCTCACGCAAACGGGGCAGAGCTGACAAAGCGAAGTTTTGTAGCGTAAATTAAAGTGAAATTGAGTTAAGCTTAAAACAAAGAAAAGCGAAGCGAAAAAACTTTAAAAAGGCGTAAAAAAGTGTTGACACGAGAGATAAACACTATATAATATGCCTTCCCTGAGTCGCACAGCATACGTTGAAGACAAAGGGGGTAAAGATTAACCTGACGAAGGTAATCTAACTCATTAAAAACAAACTTAAAAAACAACTTGTGTGGATTTTTGCTAATTTAGAATGACTTTAAAAAGATAATCATTCGACGAAATTAGTAGAAATACTCAAAGTTAATTCATATACGAACATACTTAAGTAAATATGCTAGTAAAGTACGAATGAGCCAAGATTAGGGACCATCTTAAAAGGTCTCAACAAAGATTAAACTGAAGAGTTTGATCATGGCTCAGATTGAACGCTGGCGGCAGGCTTAACACATGCAAGTCGAGCGATGAAGGTCTAGCTTGCTAGACCCGATTAGCGGCGGACGGGTGAGTAATACTTAGGAATCTACCTAGTAGTGGGGGATAGCCCGGGGAAACTCGGATTAATACCGCATACGTCTTACGGGAGAAAGGGGGCACTTTGTCTCTTGCTATTAGATGAGCCTAAGTCGGATTAGCTAGATGGTGGGGTAAAGGCCTACCATGGCGACGATCTGTAGCTGGTCTGAGAGGATGATCAGCCACACCGGAACTGAGACACGGTCCGGACTCCTACGGGAGGCAGCAGTGGGGAATATTGGACAATGGGGGCAACCCTGATCCAGCCATGCCGCGTGTGTGAAGAAGGCCTTTTGGTTGTAAAGCACTTTAAGCAGTGAGGAACAGCTATAGGTTAATACCCTATAGTCATGACGTTAACTGCAGAATAAGCACCGGCTAACTCTGTGCCAGCAGCCGCGGTAATACAGAGGGTGCGAGCGTTAATCGGAATTACTGGGCGTAAAGCGAGCGTAGGTGGTCTAATAAGTCAGATGTGAAATCCCCGGGCTTAACCTGGGAACTGCATCTGAAACTGTTAAACTAGAGTAGGTGAGAGGGAAGTAGAATTCCAGGTGTAGCGGTGAAATGCGTAGAGATCTGGAGGAATACCGATGGCGAAGGCAGCTTCCTGGCATCATACTGACACTGAGGTTCGAAAGCGTGGGTAGCAAACAGGATTAGATACCCTGGTAGTCCACGCCGTAAACGATGTCTACTAGTCGTTGGGTCTCATGAAGACTTAGTGACGCAGCTAACGCAATAAGTAGACCGCCTGGGGAGTACGGCCGCAAGGTTAAAACTCAAATGAATTGACGGGGGCCCGCACAAGCGGTGGAGCATGTGGTTTAATTCGATGCAACGCGAAGAACCTTACCTGGTCTTGACATACACAGAATCTTGTAGAGATACGAGAGTGCCTTCGGGAATTGTGATACAGGTGCTGCATGGCTGTCGTCAGCTCGTGTCGTGAGATGTTGGGTTAAGTCCCGCAACGAGCGCAACCCTTATCCTTAGTTGCCAGCACGTAATGGTGGGGACTCTAAGGAGACTGCCAGTGACAAACTGGAGGAAGGCGGGGACGACGTCAAGTCATCATGGCCCTTACGACCAGGGCTACACACGTGCTACAATGGTAGGTACAAAGGGAAGCTACACAGCGATGTGATGCCAATCTCAAAACGCCTATCTCAGTCCAGATTGGAGTCTGCAACTCGACTCCATGAAGTCGGAATCGCTAGTAATCGTGGATCAGAATGCCACGGTGAATACGTTCCCGGGCCTTGTACACACCGCCCGTCACACCATGGGAGTTGATCTCACCAGAAGTGGGTAGCCTAACTTAGGAGGGCGCTCACCACGGTGGGGTTGATGACTGGGGTGAAGTCGTAACAAGGTAGCCGTAGGGGAACCTGCGGCTGGATCACCTCCTTAACGAAAGCATTCAATTGGCAAGAATTCACAACAAGTTGTTTTTTAAGAAGTAAGCTATAAGGGTCTATAGCTCAGCTGGTTAGAGCACCGTGTTGATAACGCGGGGGTCATAAGTTCAAGTCTTATTAGACCCACCATGGGGCCATAGCTCAGTTGGTAGAGCGCCTGCCTTGCACGCAGGAGGTCAGGAGTTCGACTCTCCTTGGCTCCACCATTAATTTACAGATATAAGTAATTTGGGAAGATTATTTATATCTGTGAAAGCAGAAAGAACATGATGACTTGAAGAGAGCATCATAAACTATTTAACAACATAGAAATGAGTCTGGGTTAAACACACTGTTCCAACAAGAATGTGTTTAACCTGATAGTTAACGGAATGACATTGTAATGTTATCCCACCGTTAACTATCGAAAAGTAAAGAGAACTGAATCAAGCGCGTTATTTATTGGAAGATAGATAACAACACAAATGGTGATATCGTTAATTAAATTACCTATACATTGCAAACTATTTTGGATTGTATAGTCAAGTAATTAAGTGCACATGGTGGATGCCTTGGCAGTCAGAGGCGATGAAAGACGTGATAGCCTGCGATAAGCTTCGGGGAGGTGGCAATATCCTACGATCCGGAGATTTCTGAATGGGGAAACCCAACTAGCATAAGCTAGATCTCGTAAGAGAGGCAAACCGGGAGAAGTGAAACATCTCAGTACCCCGAGGAAAAGACATCAAATGAGATTCCCCAAGTAGCGGCGAGCGAACGGGGAGTAGCCGACGGACTTATAGATAGGAGAACAGCTTGGGAAGGCTGGCCATAGTGGGTGATAGCCCCGTATCCGAAATCTATTAGGAAGCATATTAAGTAGTGCGGGACACGAGAAATCCTGTATGAAGATGGGGGGACCATCCTCCAAGGCTAAATACTCCTGACTGACCGATAGTGAACCAGTACCGTGAGGGAAAGGCGAAAAGAACCCCTGTGAGGGGAGTGAAATAGAACCTGAAACCGTGTGCATACAAGCAGTCGGAGCGGACTTGTTCCGTGACGGCGTACCTTTTGTATAATGGGTCAGCGACTTATATTCTGTAGCGAGGTTAACCATTTAGGGGAGCCGTAGAGAAATCGAGTCTTAATAGGGCGAATAGTTGCAGGGTATAGACCCGAAACCGAGTGATCTATCCATGAGCAGGTTGAAAGTGCCGTAACAGGCATCGGAGGACCGAACCCACTGTCGTTGAAAAGCCAGGGGATGACTTGTGGATAGGGGTGAAAGGCTAATCAAACTCGGTGATAGCTGGTTCTCCCCGAAAGCTATTTAGGTAGCGCCTCGGACGAATACCATAGGGGGTAGAGCACTGTTTCGGCTAGGGGGTCATACCGACTTACCAAACCGATGCAAACTCCGAATACCTATGAGTACTATCCGGGAGACACACTGCGGGTGCTAACGTCCGTAGTGGAGAGGGAAACAACCCAGACCGCCAGCTAAGGCCCCAAATTCCTAGTTAAGTGGGAAACGATGTGGGAAGGCATAGACAGCTAGGAGGTTGGCTTAGAAGCAGCCACCCTTTAAAGAAAGCGTAATAGCTCACTAGTCGAGTCGGCCTGCGCGGAAGATGTAACGGGGCTCAAACTAGGAGCCGAAGCTGCGGATTTGAAATTTGTTTCAAGTGGTAGGGGAGCGTTGTGTAAGCCGATGAAGGTGTGTTGTAAGGCATGCTGGAGGTATCACAAGAGCGAATGCTGACGTGAGTAACGATAAAACGGGTGAAAAGCCCGTTCGCCGGAAGACCAAGGGTTCCAGTCCAACGTTAATCGGGGCTGGGTGAGTCGACCCCTAAGGCGAGGCCGAAAGGCGTAGTCGATGGGAAATAGGTTAATATTCCTATACTTGTTTGTGATGCGATGGAGGGACGGAGAAGGTTATATCAGCCTGGCGATGGTTGTCCAGGTGAAAGGATGTAGGTTTAGTGCTTAGGCAAATCCGGGCACTTATATACTGAGATCTGATAGCAAGCTAGTTTACTAGCGAAGTGGTAGATACCATGCTTCCAGGAAAAGCTTCTAAGCGATAGTCACAAACGAATCGTACCCGAAACCGACACAGGTGGTCAGGTAGAGAATACCAAGGCGCTTGAGAGAACTCTGCTGAAGGAACTAGGCAAAATGGTACCGTAACTTCGGGAGAAGGTACGCTGCCGACGGTGATTGGACTTGCTCCATGAGCTGTTGGCAGTCGCAGATACCAGGTGGCTGCAACTGTTTATTAAAAACACAGCACTCTGCAAACACGAAAGTGGACGTATAGGGTGTGATGCCTGCCCGGTGCTGGAAGGTTAATTGATGATGTTAGCGTAAGCGAAGCATTTGATCGAAGCCCCAGTAAACGGCGGCCGTAACTATAACGGTCCTAAGGTAGCGAAATTCCTTGTCGGGTAAGTTCCGACCTGCACGAATGGCATAATGATGGCCACGCTGTCTCCAGCAGAGGCTCAGTGAAATCGAAATCGCAGTGAAGATGCTGTGTACCCGCGGCTAGACGGAAAGACCCCGTGAACCTTTACTACAGCTTTACATTGAACTTTGACCTAACCTGTGCAGGATAGGTGGGAGGCTATGAAGCGTGATCGCCAGATTGCGTGGAGCCATCCTTGAAATACCACCCTGGTTATGTTGAGGTTCTAACTTAGGCATTCACAGTGCTGAGGACAATGTATGGTGGGTAGTTTGACTGGGGCGGTCTCCTCCTAAAGAGTAACGGAGGAGTACGAAGGTGCGCTCAGAACGGTCGGAAATCGTTCAAAGAGTATAAAGGCAAAAGCGCGCTTAACTGCGAGAGTCACAACTCGAGCAGGTACGAAAGTAGGTCTTAGTGATCCGGTGGTTCTGTATGGAAGGGCCATCGCTCAACGGATAAAAGGTACTCTGGGGATAACAGGCTGATACCGCCCAAGAGTTCATATCGACGGCGGTGTTTGGCACCTCGATGTCGGCTCATCTCATCCTGGGGCTGAAGCAGGTCCCAAGGGTATGGCTGTTCGCCATTTAAAGAGGTACGCGAGCTGGGTTTAGAACGTCGTGAGACAGTTCGGTCCCTATCTACCGTGGGCGTTGGAAATTTGAGAGGATCTGCTCCTAGTACGAGAGGACCAGAGTGGACGAACCTCTGGTGTTTCGGTTGTGACGCCAGTCGCATTGCCGAGTAGCTACGTTCGGATGGGATAACCGCTGAAAGCATCTAAGCGGGAAGCCCACCTCAAGATTAGATTTCCCTTAAGAGCCGTTCAAGACTAGGACGTTGATAGGTCAGGTGTGGAAGCATAGCGATATGTGTAGCTAACTGATACTAATTGCTCGTTTGGCTTGACTATACAATACCAAAATGGTTTATATAGTTAATATAATTTCGATATCATCATAAGCTTGATATCAGATAATAATCTTGAAAGTCGAAAGACATATATAAAACTCATTTCTACTAGCAACCTAGTCGGTTGCTGTTGTTAAAACCCCTTCGCTGACGATAATAGCAAGATGGAACCACCTGATCCCTTCCCGAACTCAGAAGTGAAACGTCTTCGCGCCAATGGTAGTGTGGTTCGCCCATGTGAGAGTAGGTCATCGTCAGCTCCTTATTCGTAACCCAACCGGTTACTCCAAAACCGCCCCGCTCACTGAGTGGGGCGGTTTTTTATGCTTGGCTTTTTATTGTTATTCTTATGTTGCTCTGCTGAATTGTTGACTTACAATTAGTGATTGGTTGTTATGTGATGAAAGTAGATTGTTTATTTTATTCTCTAT
Organism: Psychrobacter sp. HD31; assembly: GCF_051097895.1. Taxonomy (GTDB): domain Bacteria; phylum Pseudomonadota; class Gammaproteobacteria; order Pseudomonadales; family Moraxellaceae; genus Psychrobacter. The sequence continues at coordinate 1,554,797 of NZ_CP142525.1, read as the reverse complement.
GTATCTGTAAAGATTGGTTTTGTACTTGTGCTACAATGGCTTGAGGCATGCATCAGTGTCGCTATCTATTTAGTAATACTATCTAATCTTGGAATAATAATGATAAATACGGCAAGAACTTATATTGAGGTGATGTCTAAAAAGCATGCACCAGCTTTGCTTGCATATGAGCTTGAAAATAGTGAGCATTTATCTCCATGGTAACCTAAACGCTCAGATAAATTTTATACTTTAGATAATTGGTTATCAGTGTGTAAAGCCAGTGAGTTGGCATTTAAAAAAGGGAATGAAGTTAGATTTGTGGCATTGCATAAAGAAACCAATGAAATTGTTGGCGTTTGTAACTTTACGGGTATAGTGCAAGGCGTTTTTCAAGCTTGTTTTTTAGGTTACACTATTGCTAAAAAGTTTGAGGGTCAGGGTTATATGACCGAAATACTTGATGAAGCTATATGTTATATGTTCGATTTTGTTGGACTTAATCGCATCATGGCGACCTATATGCCTCATAATCAGCGTAGTGAAACGGTTTTATTAAAACTTGGATTTGAAAAAGAAGGCGTTGCGAGAAAATATTTAGGGTCTAGATAACTTTAGAGAGGATTTTTTCTAAATTCTGCTAATAGTTTAGCATAGAGATTATCGTTTCTATGGTTGAATCTAAATTCACATTCTTTGAGGTGAAGATAGAACTTATCACTAGCAACACCATTGAACTTTGTTAGTCTTCTTTTAGCATAAGACCAGAATGATTCAATACCGTTTATATGTGCATTACCTCTAGCAAATTCATTGTTACCATGATGAACTCTATAGTGTTTTTCATAGCCCACATCAACAAGTCCGTTATAACCTCTCCAACCATCTGAATGGATAATGCTACCAATATCTACTTTACCTCTAATAACTTGCTGTAACTGCTTTTTAGAGGCATCAGGTACAATTTCAGTATAAACATTACCCTCACGTTTTAAGATGCCAAATACAATGGTTTTACCACTGGTACCTCGACCACGTTTACCTCTTACTCTCTTAGCACCAAAGTAACTTTCATCTACTTCAACTTCACCTGAGAGTGGTGATGCTTGTTCACATAATTGAGCAATTCTAACTCTAAGTTTAAGAAAGAGTTTGTTGATAGTAACTCGACTAACACCTGACATTTCTGATACTTTAGAGGCAGGTAAATCATGACAAAATAGTTTGATTATTTGCCTAAATTTTGCTTCTGAAATATGTGAACGCTTATAATACTTGTTTAAACCAGTCATAGCTTAACTTTAACACACCTTATATTGTGCTAAAGTTATCTAGACCCATATTTAAAAATTGCAGGAAAATGGGAAGATTTTATACTTACGTCTAAGATTAATGAAGATGAACACATATAACAAAGTGTGTTTATATTAATTAGAGCTACTTTTTTAGTGGCATAAGGGTATATTATTTTTTTCTGCGTCCACTCCTAAATACAAATGCATCTTCATAAAACTCAGCGTTTTTATTTTCATCCCAAAAATGTGGAATACCAAGAATTGGTAACGGTGATAAATCTCTAGGTTGGACATTGTCTTTCTCTAACCACTCTGCAACTTCTATAGTCAAACGCTTATCTAAATAGCACATTCGTTCTGTCATGGTTA